>CANJJB010000023.1 GCA_947474635.1 Parachlamydiales bacterium
GCAGGAGCAATCACCTCTTCGACGTGCTGGGATCTATCTGCTAGAAATAGGAGCAGCTCTGCTCGGTAGCAGAGGGGGATTTCTTTTTTGTCGAGGAGGATCTGGCGTATGAGAGCCCCTGCCTGCGTGCCGCCAGGAGCAATTGTTTTAATTGCTTTTTTGCCTGACTGAATGAGCTTGTCATAAAGGTGATTGATCAGGGTTGTCTTGCCTGCTCCCTCACCTCCTTCAAATGAAATCAACAAGTTTTTAAGTTCCCTCTTCAACGTGTTCAATTTTTTGAATCGCTACAACTTTGTCACCGGGCTCTAGGTTCACAAGCCTTACACCTTGTGTTGATCTACCCATGACTCTGACATCTTTCATCGACAAGCGGATCGTTTGTCCATGTTGAGACATGAGAACAACACCGTCTTTGTCAGTGACTGAAAGGGCGCCTACAACTCTTCCATTACGTTCACTTGTAATGATAGAGCGCACGCCGACGCCTCCGCGGTTAGTTTGTCTAAAGTCTTCTATCTTGGAGCGCTTACCGTGTCCGTTTTCACAGACAACGAGTACGCTTTGCTCAGGTGTAACAACTTCGCAAGAGACAGCTGCATCTTTTTCATCTTTGAGCATGACGCCTCTAACGCCTCTACCGATTCTTCCAATCGGGCGCACAAGTGACTCATCAAATCTGACTGCCATACCGTTTCTGGTAAAGATCATGATCTGCTTACCTACTTGCGTAAGACGGGCTGCAATCACTTCGTCACCTTCATCAATGTTGATAGCGTAGACACCTTTTTTGCGCATCGAGCTAAAAGCTGAGAGCTCTGTTTTTTTGACAACGCCTTGTTTTGTTGCTAAGAGAATCGCTGCTACTTCTTCAAAGTTTTTCACTTTGAGAACGGCTGCAATTTTCTCATCAGGCTTGATGTCTTCAAGAAGATTGATGAGCGGTTTACCTTTGGAGCGTCTGCCTGTTTCGGGGATTTGCCAGACTTTGAGCCAATAACATCTTCCAAGGCTTGTAAAGACCATGAGGAAGTCATGGGTAGATGCCACATAGATATCTTTCAAGGTGTCACCCTCTTTTTTCATATCCATGCCGATTGTGCCCTGGCCGCCTCTGCGCTGCTCGCGGAAGGTGTTTACTGGCATACGCTTGATGTAATCATCTTCAGAGATCGCGATGATGACAGGCTCATTAGGAATGATGTCTTCCATTTGGAGCTCGCCTTCTGCTGCGATGATCTGGGTTCTACGCGCGCCGTGGTGATGTTTCTTGAGTTCTTCTAGCTCTTCTTTGATGATCTTGCGCACGAGGTGTTCGTGGGCTAAGATGTCGCGGAAATAAGCAATTTTGCTTTGTAGATCTGCGTACTCTTCTTCAATCTTGCCTCTTTCTAGGCCGGTGAGTTGATAGAGGCGTAGCTCAAGAACAGCTGTTGCTTGTCTATCTGTTAACTCATAGTGAGCAATCAATTGCTGTTTAGCTTGGTCTTTGTTTTCACTTTGGCGGATGAGTCTAACAACAGCATCTAAATGGTCGAGTGCTTTAAGGTAACCTTCTAAGATGTGGGCTCTTGCTTCTGCTTTTGCAAGCTCAAAGCGCGTTCTTCTGCGGACGACTTCAATGCGGTGCTCAATCCAGCAGGTGATGAACTGCTTGATATTCATGGTGCGCGGCATGCCCTTATCAAGAGCTAGCATGTTGCAACCAAAAGTCACTTGCATGTCGGTGAATTTATAAAGCTGGTTGATTGTTACATCGGGGATCTCTCCTCGTTTGAGCTCGATCACAAGGCGCATACCGTCTTTATCAGACTCATCGCGGATGTCTGAAATACCATTCATCGTCTTATCATTGACAAGGTCTGCCATGCGCTGAATGAGTATTGTCTTATTGACGTTGTAAGGGATCTCGTCAATGACAAGGCGCTGGCGGTCACCTGATTCTTGATCTTCTACGTGCATAACGCCGCGGAGGAGGATTTTGCCTCTACCTGTGTGGTATGCTTCTTTAATACCTCGGTAGCCACAGATGACGCCGCCTGTAGGAAAGTCAGGAGCTGGCATCACTTGCATGATCTCATCGATAGATGTTGCAGGATTGTCAATGACAAGTCCTGTTGCAGCAATCAACTCTTCAATATTGTGAGGCGGGATGTTTGTTGCCATACCGACAGCAATACCAGACGATCCATTGAGAAGAATGTTCGGGAACTTAGCTGGAAATACTGTAGGCTCAAGTTTAGTCTCGTCATAGTTAGGAACAAGCTGAACGGTGTCTTTGTCAAGGTCTTCCATGAGAGACATCGCAGCGTGCGTTAGCCGGGCTTCAGTATAACGCATGGCAGCTGGAGGATCTCCGTCCACCGATCCAAAGTTTCCTTGCGCATCGACAAGTCTGTAGCGCATGAGCCACCCTTGCCCCATACGGACGAGGGTTGGGTAGATGACTGACTCACCGTGCGGATGGAAATCCCCTGAAGTGTCACCGCAAATCTTGGCGCACTTTCTGTGTTTGCCGCCAGGACTTAAACTTAGTTGTCTCATCGCATACAAGATGCGGCGCTGAGAAGGTTTTAACCCGTCGCGCACGTCAGGAAGCGCTCTAGAAATAATTACCGACATCGAATAGCGAAGATAACTCTCTTTCACTTCTTCTTCGACGTTACGTGGTATGATGGTGTCGTCTTTAGTATAATCAGTCATATTTTCTATATCTCTTAAATGTCTAAATTTTTCACGGATAGAGCATGTAGCTCAATAAAAGCTCTACGTGGAGGAACATCTTCTCCCATTAACATGGTAAACATGTGGTCGGCTGCAACTGCATCCGGCAGTGTTACTTTAAGAAGCGTACGCTTAGAGGGGTCCATGGTTGTCTCCCACAGCTGATCTGCGTTCATCTCGCCCAAACCTTTGTAGCGTTGGATTTCAATTCCTTTACGTCCATTGACGCGGAATAAATCCATCGCTTCTTTCAGGGTGTAAATCGGTATTTCTTGCCCATTTTCATCGATCATGTCAAATAACTTGCCATCTGCAATGAGGTAGTTGTCAAAAGAGAGATTGAAATCTCCAAATTTGGTGCGGATCTCAAGCATTTTTGCTTCTTCATAGAGTTCCATGAAAGAAAGATTCTTGTAGACAAACGTTTGCATCTCGGGTGTTTGTTCTTCAGTAGGAATAGACTCGAGTGTTTGGAGATGAACTCTTCGTTGCACTTCTTCCTCTTCTACTTTAAATCTCTCGAAGTCATCTTCTGAGTAGACAAATTGGAATTGATCGCCAATTTTTGTTTGGAATCTAGGCAATTTGCCACTTGCATCTCTTGCATCTAAAAACTCTCTAAAAGGAATACCTTTTCTTTCGATAGAGGCAATCATCACTTCTAATTCTAAAACCGTTTGCAGAAGTTTTTCAACTTCTTCTTTTGGAATCGGATCTTGCACGCCTGCCATTCTTAGGTGCGTATCACTTGTTCCTAATCTGAGTAAGTAATCATCCATCTCTCTTTCACTGTGGATGTATCTGCTGATCTTCTTACGCGACACTTTGTAAAGAGGTGGCTGCGCAATGTAGATGAAATTGCTCTCTATAAGAGAGGGCATGTGGCGATAAAAGAATGTGAGGAGCAGCGTGCGGATGTGAGATCCGTCAACGTCAGCATCCGTCATGATGATGATTTTGTGGTAACGTAATTTTTCAAGATTAAAGTTGTCTTTGCCAATGCCGCATCCGAAGGCTGCAACCATGGAGCCAACTTCTGTATTTTGCAAAATCTTTTCAAGGCGCGCTTTTTCTACGTTCAAAATTTTACCACGTATGGGCAATATCGCTTGGAACCTGCGATCTCTTCCCATACGCGCTGTTCCTCCCGCAGAATCTCCCTCAACGATATAAATCTCACAAAGAGCAGGGTCTTTTTCTTGGCAGTCGGTTAATTTCCCGGGAAGTCTTGCACCATCAAGAGCCGTCTTTCTAAGCGTAAGCTCTCTTGCTTTTTTAGCAGCTTCTCTTGCTTGCGCAGCAATGATTGCTTTTTCTACGATAAGACGTGAAATAGCGGGGTTCTCTTCAAGAAATGTAGAAAGCTCTTCTCCGCAGATTTGCTGAACAATAGAACCTACGTCGTTATTACCAAGTTTTTGCTTGGTCTGCCCTTCAAACTGAGGGTTCGGAACTTTTACAGATATGACGGCGGCTAAGCCCTCGCGCATATCATCGCCTGAAATACCGATTTTATCACTCTTTAAGAGTTGATGGTTCTTGATGTATTGATTTAAAACGCGAGTGAGAGCTGTTGAGAAGCCAGAGACGTGCGTTCCCCCTTGTTTTGTGGAGATGTTGTTCACATAGGACAAAACGTTTTCTGTATAGGTGTCGTTCCACTGCATCGCAACTTCAAAGTCAACAGGACCGTCTGGCAGATCTTTTACGCCATGGATGTAAATTGGTTTAGGAAAAAGAGGTAATTTATTTTCATTGAGGTAGGTAACAAAAGAAACAATGCCCCCTTCGTAGCACAGAATAACTTCTGGGTGCTCTGTGTCTCTCTCATCTTTGTAGATGATCTTGATGCCTTTATTAAGAAAAGCAAGTTCTCTTAAGCGCTTGAGTAAAATATCATAATCAAAGACAGTCATCGTGAAAATCGAATCATCCGGCCAAAATTGTACAAACGTTCCGCGCTTTTGCGTTTCACCTAACGTTTTAATGGACTGCATCGGTTTACCCTTTGCAAACTCCATCTGATAAATTTTCCCATTTTGGCACACTTCGACGTAGAGTTTTTTAGATAACGCGTTTACGCATGAAACACCGACGCCATGCAATCCGCCTGATACTTTGTAGGTGTTTTTATCGAACTTACCACCGGCATGAAGAACTGTCATTACAACTTCTAAAGCAGTTACATCTCTTCCATGTTTAAGAGATTCTTTTTCATGTTTTCCAATCGGAATACCACGGCCGTTATCTTCAACAGATACAGAGCCGTCTTTATTGAGGGTGACGTTGATTTCGCTGCAGTGACCTGCTAAGGCTTCATCGATACAGTTGTCGACAACTTCGTACACGAGTTGGTGAAGGCCGTTTGTATGCGTATCGCCGATGTACATCCCCGGGCGCTCGCGGACTGCTTGGAGACCCTCTAAAACGGTGATCGAACTAGCGTCGTATACTTTTTCGTGATCTTTTGTCATTGTCGTCATATCCTAAATATCCTTAAAATTTATGAATCTATCCCATCCGAAAAACAATATTCTTTATCTCAACTCTCGGGAATTTCTTTTGGAGCGAGTCTAATAATTTCGGCTTTTCATGCTGAGAAAGAAGGCTATATAAAGTCGCATTCTTAACTTTTACGTAGAGCACTCCGTTTTCAAAGGAAGAAGCCTGCGTCATGCTAGCAAGCCTTTCTCCAATGATCTCTCCCCATGCTGCAACGATGAGATCTCCTCTATTTCCCTGACATCTTCCAATCTTGTCTAAGATGTTTGGAAGCAAGTCTTGCATGACCTTCGAAGTGAGTTTTGTTGCATAATACTCAAAAGGTTTATAACTCACGCAAAGCTTCCTCAAAGTGTCTTCATATCATACATCCATAATATGTGAGAAGCGACAAAAATTCAAGTGATGATATGGTTTAATCCAACAGCAATTAAAAAATAAATTGACATCGAGAGAAAATCATTAAAAGCAGTCACAATCGGGCCCGACGCAATTGCCGGATCAATCCCCACTCTTGCAAAAAAAAGGGGTGAAAATACGCCGAGTGCAGTTCCCGCAAAACAAGCCCCCCACAGCCCTACGCCCACAATGAGTCCAATATAACCGGGATGAATTTCATGGTTGGTGAGACCTGCAAAATCAAGAGACCAGACAATCAGGCTGCAGAGCACCCCAAAAATCATACCTGTTATGACACCTATGCTAATTTCTTTAAGGATCGCCTCTTTTCTTCTACCTACAGAAAGTCCTCCTGTTGCCATGCTGCGAACAAGCACTGTGCTACACTGAATGCCGATATTACCCGACATCCCTGTAATGAGCGGGACAAAGAAGAGTGCAAAGGTTAAAATTCCCCCTTCATAGCCCTGGAGTAAAGACATCAGCCCCACATTAACAAGTCCTGCAAATAGCGTCACAACAAGCCAAGGGCTTCTAGCAAGTAACTTTTTCCATCTAGATTCATTCTCACGGACTTTTTCACCTGTACCACCCATCTGCCCAATGGTTTCATCGGCAATATCTTGAATGACTTCCATCACATCTTCGTAGGTGATCACCCCTAAAAGTTTATCTTGGTTATCAAGAACAGGCAAAGCAGGTATTTTATACCGCTCTACAATGTCTACAACCTCTTCCCTGGAAGCATCAGGGCTTACTTTATGGAGCACCTGTCTCATCACCTGGCGCAAAGGCAAGGAAGGAGGGTTGATGATGAGAATGCGCGCAGGAACAAGCCCTTGGAGCTCTCCTGCATTATTTAAAACAAAAATTTGCCTTGTCAAATCAATACCCGGATTATCATGGATATGACTTGCAACTTGCCCAATTGTCGCATCCACAGAAAAAGCAAAAAACTCATTTGTCATGAGCCTACCAGCGGTATTTCTAGGATGTTTTTTAATCTCGCGTATGCGTTTTCCCTTCGGAGAATTCAGCCCATCGACAACTTTGCGGAACCTGCGATCAGAAAGATCTTCTAAAGTTGCGACTGCATCATCGGGCGCCATACTCTCAATTAAACTTTGAATATCTCCATCTGTGATATGGCGAAAGACAGCCGATCTTGTATTGCTATCTGTATTGATCATAAAAGCAATTTTATCGTCTAACTTGCCCAGATTTTCATAAAGAACAGGGCGGACATTCGGCGGAAGCCTTGAAGCTGCATAGGCCAGATCAATGGGAGAGTGCTCACACGCAATTTTCGCTAGGTCATGGGGAACAAATTTGGAGGTCTGCTTATTAAAGGCCCGCTCTAATTTATCACTTAAAATATCATCGAGCTGCCGAGTCTTGGACTCCATAGGATTATTAGAGGAGGGGGTCTCGTCTACTTTGATTTCTTCTAGTTCAACGAGCATATCCACCTCCGCAAACATTTTACATATTACATACTAAGACTTCAACCCCAAAGTTTGTCTTAAAACATACGGCATAATACCCCCATGGAGGTAGTACTCCGATTCCGTTTTAGTGTCGATCCGCGAGCGCAATTTTGCCCTTTCAGCTTTGCCATTTCTTTGAATTTCAAGCATCACTTCTTGACGTGGCACTATTCCTTTTTCTAAACCTAAAATAGAAAAGATCTCCGTTCCATCTAGTTTAAGACTCTCCCAGCTTCCCTCATTTTCGAACTCTAAGGGAAGCACTCCCATACCGATCAGGTTGCTTCGGTGGATTCTCTCAAAACTTCTTGCAACAACAACGCGCACGCCTAAAAGAGCCGTCCCCTTCGCAGCCCAGTCCCTTGAACTGCCCATGCCATAATCTTTCCCTGTAAAAATAATCAGGGGCACATTTTTTTTAGCGTAGAGCTGGCATGCATCGAAAATCGGCATGATGACTCCCTCTGGCATGACTTTTGTAAAGCCCCCTTCTTTCCCTTCCACCATCTCGTTCCGAATCCTAACATTAGCAAAAGTCCCGCGCATCATCACATCGTGATTACCCCTGCGGCTTCCATAACTATTGAAATCTTCTTGTTTGACCCCCAAAGAGAGTAAATACTTACCAGCTGGCGTATCAGGACCAAAAGCCCCCGCAGGAGAGATATGATCTGTTGTCACCGAGTCCCCAAAAAAAGCAAGCGGCCGCATATCTTTTAAAGATGCAAGTTTTGGCATTTTCAATTCAAACGTGTCAAAATAAGGAGGCTTTTGGATGTAGCTGCTTTTTTTATCCCACGCATACTGCGCGCTTTTTACAACCTCAATCTTCTTCCAAATAGAAGTCCCTTCCCAGACATCTGCATATCTCTTTTTAAATAAAGACGGATCAATTCCCTCGCGCATTGCGCCTGCAATTTCCATCGATGAAGGCCAAATATCTTTTAAAAAAACAGGCTTATTACTTTGATCAAAACCCAAAGGCTCCTTATCCAAATCAATATCGATTCTTCCAGCAAGAGCAAAGGCAATTACAAGCGGCGGTGACATCAAGAAGTTGGCTTTCACAGAGCCATGGATTCTTGCTTCAAAATTACGATTTCCACTCAAAACACTTGCTGTGATCAGATCGTATTGTTTAATTGCCCCTTCAATCCTCTGATCAAGCGGTCCACTATTTCCAATGCACGTTGTGCACCCATAAGCCACTAGCTGAAATCCCAACTTATTTAAGTAAGGTTGCAGCCCTGTTTTTTCTAAATAATCGGTCACAACACGCGATCCCGGAGCTAAACTTGTTTTGATCATCGGATTGATCGTAAGCCCCTTTTCAACTGCTTTTTTTGCAAGCAGGCCCGCGCCTATCATCACAACAGGATTGCTCGTATTTGTGCAGCTCGTGATCGCTGCAATCACAACAGAGCCGTGCTTGAGTATGCCCTGAAAAGGCCTATCTGATCCCTCCCCTTCTACAACACTTGTAATCGGTTTATTTGTGACCATTTCAGATTCGCTCCAAGGAAGCTCTCCACTCTCAAGCGTTGCAATCCCCCCTGTTTCATGCGGACCTTTCAAAATAAATGTTCCATCTGACTTAATCTCGACATGAGGATGAGCCTTATCTTGTTTCCCATATCCCCCTTCACCCACAGGCGCTCCTAAAAGAGACTGAAACTTGGCTTTAACATCCGTAAGATCTAAACGATCCTGCGGACGTTTAGGCCCCGACACGCACGGTTTCACCGAACTTAAATCAAGCTCTACCACTTTTGTGTAATCAACTTCTCCCCTCTTCGGTACTCCAAAGAGTTTTTGCAGCATGCAGTACTCTTTGATTTGCGCAATATCTTGCTCACTGCGTCCTGTCATTTTTAAGTAATCAAGTGTCATCTGATCAACAGGAAAAAATCCAATCGTAGCTCCATACTCTGGCGCCATATTTGCCATCGTTGCTCTATCTACCACAGTAAGACTTGCTGTGCCCGTTCCAAAAAACTCAACAAATTTACCGACCACTTTTTCTTTTCTTAGGAGTTCTGTAATCCTCAGTGTCAAATCCGTTGCAGTGACTCCCTCTTGCAACTTCCCCTCTAATAGAACTCCAATGACTTCTGGTATTTGAAGTGCAACCGGCTGACCTAACATCGCCGATTCCGCTTCAATCCCGCCCACTCCCCATCCAACAATGCCAAGTCCATTGATCATCGTCGTATGTGAGTCTGTTCCTACAAGTGTGTCTGGATAGAGAACCATCTTCCCCTCAATCTCTTTAGCAATCACCACTTTACCCAAGTACTCAAGATTGACCTGATGCACAATGCCGATACCTGGCGGCACAACTTTAAATGTTTTAAACGCCTCTTGCCCCCATTTCAGAAAAGAGTACCGCTCAATGTTTCTTCCAAACTCTGTTTTCAAGTTAAAAGCAAACGCATCTTCTGTCCCCGACTTATCGACCTGCACCGAGTGATCGATCACAAGATCAACGGGCACTTGCGGCTCAATCATCTTTGCATCAAATCCCTTGGCTGCAACCGCATCACGCATCGCTGCCAAGTCAACTAAGAGCGGCACTCCCGTAAAGTCTTGCAGAATCACCCGCGCTACAATAAAGGGGACATCTTCTTCTCCCGGATTTGCCGCACTCCACTTCGCAAGTCTTACCACATCTTCTTCTCCCACCACGCTCCCATCAAAGTTGCGCAGCAGTGACTCGAGCATAATGCGAATAGAGACAGGCAACCTGCTGATCTTGCCGATCTTTTGCTCTTCTAAAGCAGGCAGTGAGTAGTAATGTAACTTGGGATTATCTGGAAACGTCTTGAGTGTATTTAAAAGATTAGGAAGCTTAGACATATTGAACCTTAAAACAGAGTTTGGCCCAAAATAGAACTTTCCGAAATGCAGTTCAACTGTTTTTAATTAGAAGGGGTAGTTGTAAAGTCGAGTTGAGCCATTTTTATTGCAATATCGGTAAAGACTCTGCGCAATTCATGCAATAACCGATCAAAGCGTTCCGTGAAAATAGTGTGATCTGGTAAAGCATCTTTCACCAAATCACGTTTTTTCATTTTGGTGTAGTCGAATTCAGCCCAACCGACTGCACCAAATTAAACAAATGCATTTTGGTGTAATCTGTGAAAATATCGCAACTCGTTGATTGCAAGGCTTTTACTATATTTAATGATCACGCAGCTGTCATTTTCTATCGTAAAAGCGCCTGGCAGCTCGAGATAACATGCCCACCTTGAGATTGAATCTGCTCCAAGGCTCGCAAGCTATCTCCCGGCTGAATGTCAATACCTGCGCAAGCATCTGCAATAATAAATACATTAAAGCCCAGTTGGAGTGCATCTAAAGCAGAAAAGAGCACGCAGTACTCCGTTGCAACACCCACAAGATAGAGATCCGTCACTTCTCTTGCTTTAAAAAAATCTCCAAGACCTGTTGCTTGGAGATGCTCATTGTCAAAAAAAGCGCTGTAACTATCGATCTTTTTATCTTGTCCTTTAGGAAAAATAGCATTGATTTTTGCTTTGTAAAGGGAAGAGGCAAGCTCATACCCTTGAGTGTCTTTTACACAATGCACGGGCCAGGTGCCTCCATTGACAACAAAGCTCGTATGATCGTGGGTATGGGTATCTTGAGATGCTACAATCAGCGTAAAGTCATCCATGAGAGAATTAATGATAGGTAGTAGCGCATCACCTTTAGGGACGGCAAGGGCGCCACCTGGCATAAAATCATTTTGCATGTCAACGATGAGAAGTGCTTTCATAGGTGGCCTCCTTGATCATGGATAATTTTAGGTCGTGGAGAGAGGACTCGAGCTCTACAAGATAAGGTTGGGGATGTAAAAAGCGCCGAATAGCAGGATGAAATAAAGAAAGCTCTCTTATCGTTTTTGCTCTGATCTGATCAAGTGGAGGAGAAGTATAGACAACTTTTCCATCACGCATCACGGGAATAAGTAAATCTTGGGGCTCTTCACAGGTATTGCTAATATCGTAAATCATATCAGATGTGTATCCTTCTCGGCCTTGAAATCTGCGTACTTGTAAAATGCCGGGGGTTGTGATCTTAATCGGCTGCTCTGAAATCTTAATCTTGTAACACCAGAGGTCACTTGGAGAGTCACGAAGAGCAGAGAGCTTATAGACACCATCTAGGGCAGGCTGATCTTTCCCTGTGACAAGGTTTGTTCCAACGCCCCAGATATTGATTTTTGCGCCTTGTCTTTTGAGGTCTTGGATGATGTATTCATCGAGTTCATTGCTTGCCATGATCTGTACGTGCTCAAATCCTGACTCATCTAGAAGTTTACGGATCTCTATACTTAAGTAAGTGAGATCTCCTGAATCTAACCTGATCCCCGACATCTCTATGTTTTTTTCTCTGAGTTGCTTTCCTACTTTAATGGCTTTTTTGGTCCCTTCGATACTATTGTAGGTGTCGACAAGAAAAATCACGTTGTTTGGCATGACCTCTGCCCAAGTAAGAAAAGCCTCTTCCTCATCTTCAAATGTCATGATCCAGCTATGTGCGTGAGTCCCTTTGACAGGCATACCAAATAGTTTTCCTGCTAAGACATTAGATGTTGCAGTAGCGCCTCCAATGTAGGAGCCTCTGCTAGCAGAGAGCGCTCCATCAATGCCTTGCGCTCTTCTTAAGCCAAACTCAACTACTGGATCTGTCCCTGCTGCATAGCAAATGCGCGCTGCTTTGGTGGCAATTAAGCTTTGGAAGTTAATGACGTTGAGTAAAAGACTCTCTAAGAGCTGCGCTTGGATGATAGGGCCTTGGACTCTGATAAGAGGCTCTAAGGGAAAAACGGGAGTTCCTTCGGGCATGGCATCTATATCACAGCAAAATCTTAAGGCCCCCAGATAATCTAAAAAAGCGGTTTCAAAAAGGGGCTGCCCATCTGCGCCCTCAAGAGTTGCTAAATAGCTTAAGTCGGAGGGGGTATACTGAAAATCTTTTAAATAATCCAAGACAGACTGAAGGCCAGCTGCTATCGCAAAGGTCCCATTGAACGGCTTTTTACGAAAAAAAAGATGGAAAACAGCTTCTTTAGAGGCAAAACCCCTCTTCCAATAGCCATACGCCATCGTGAGTTCATAAAGATCTGTTAAAAGAGAGAGGGATTCTGTATAAATAGGCATGGAGTAGATAATACAAAAAAATCCATTTTTCCACCCCCTATAATTTTTAGGACTATTGCTATTATTAGCAAAATAATTTATATTAAGAAAATGAGAACATTAATACTAATATTGTTTACCTTTGCAATTTCGTTAGTTAGTGGTTTTACTTTAAAAGAAAAACTAATTAATGGAAAACCTGGCGACTACGTTGTAACGCTCCAGGGAAAAATGTATACAGTCCTACTCATTCGTGACATCTCTCAAGACGCTATCACCATAGAAGAAATCAGCATACCCGCTGATGACATGAAAGATAGCAAAACCTCCTGGAAAACCTGGATAGAAAAAAAAGCCCCTGGCAACACCTCCTGGTCTGCTTACACAATCAACTTTACAACGAACAATCTTGTAGAGGGCTACTCCTATTCCAAGGGAACCTGGTTATATACACAAGACCCCCACAATTTCTTAGCAAACCTTCTCTCACTCTCTCTTAACAAGACTCCTGAAGAGAAAAGAAAAAAGATAGGCCCTTCTCCTAATATGGGGGAAGATGATCACAGAAAACTCTGGAACCCTCCCGTTGTGTTAGATGGAAAAATGTTAGACAAAACATCGATCAATGCCTGGATTGCCAAGTGGCCAAAAGATGGCACCCTCATCGCCGACTGCGATGTAGAGCTCTACTTTGGAGACTTTCCTTTTCCTTACTGGATAGAAATTAAGAGCCCTCACTACAGCGTGGCCATACGCTCTATAGACTCAGGACATGCTCTTCAATCTCCTATGCCTGCTTTCCCTAAAAAACCCTCCGACTTATTAGGTCAGGCTATACGCGCTAATAATAAACTGATCCTTTCTCTTAAGTGCACAGAAAACTACACCAAGCTCAACCTCTTTGTTGTCGACCTCTCAGAAGATGGCAAAACCCCTATTGCTGTGCCAAGCACCTTTAAACGTATCAACGACTCTGTCATCTTAGAAATCGAAGAGTCAACGTTAGAACAAGTTCTTAAAAAAGGGCACAAATACCGATGGTTTGTAGTTCCTGACAACTCCAAGCAAATCTTTGCTGAGTCAGCTAGCGCCTTTATCTTTGAATAACTCCCGAGTTATGAACATTCTTTCCACATTAAATATTTTCTCTAGGGCCTTCCTCTAGGAGACTCCTCTAGCCCATTGACAATAAGCATATTATAGTTATGCTTAATCACCTCTTTAAAAAAAGCATTTTTTCCTCTAGAAAACGCAACTTATCAACAAGTTTCCCACAGACTTTTTCGTAGGATTTGGTAAGAGACGGGAAGGCTGATTTATTTTAACTCCTCAATAGCAATCAGAGAAAACACCGGATGCGCAATCCTCTCTCTTCCTTTGAGCGCTGCCAGCTCGATCAAGCATGCTACTTCAAGAACTTCAGCTCCTAGAGCTTCTAAAAGAGTGCAGGCTGCTGCTGGAGTTCTTCCCGTAACCAATACATCATCAATCACGAGTACTTTTTGTCCCTCTAATATGCTATCTTTTTCAATCTCAAAGGTAGTGCCGCCAGGTTCAAGTTGGTAGCTTATTTTTTCTATGTTTTCAGGAAATTTGCCAGATTTTCTAACGAGGATAAAAGGAACTCTCAATTCGTATGCAAGCGCTGCTCCAAATATGAAACCCGTCGAATCGATACCTGCAATGGCTTCAATATGAGATCCTCGGTAGCGCTTTGCAAGTTCACGAATAGCTCTTCCAAACGCTGCCGGCTCACGCAATAGAGAATTATACCAGTGGAATTGAATCCCTGCTGTGGGAAAATCTGCAACCGGATAGACATAATCTAAAATCCACGTCGCATTCCCTGTTTTGCTATCATCGAGAACTTTTTTTTCTGCGCGACAAGGACAAGCTGCAAAGGCAACATTTGTCACCATCAAAGCAACCACTTGTAACAATAGAAACCTGCGTAAACAACCTGTGATCATATAACCTCCTATAAGAGTTAAGCTAACTTTCGCAGAGCATAGTATATGTTCCCATCCCCCATGCACAATAAAAAAATGATTTGCGCATTAGACATACTGAGGAAAAGTTGCGGGCAGCGAGGTCTTTTGTTTAAAAAAAATACAGCTAGCAAGAATTATACCCTCATGCTAAGATCAGCAGCTTATTGTTAAAAAAAGATAGATATGTGGACCTATAGCTTAACAAAATCTAAAAAGATCTTATTCCAGGCGCATACCCTTTTTGTGCAGAGAAAAAGCACGCTCTCCTCTGCTTTAAGCGAGCAGCTAAGAAGTGCCCTTGTAGCATTGCAGCAAGCTATTCTTGAAAAAGATAAAAAGAAAGCCTGCGCCTTAGCTAAGCAAGTTGAAGAATTCCTCAAGAACCACCTCTCAAAAAGCGTTTTTAAAAGGGTAAGAGACTTTGTGGTGGGAATTACGATTGCCCTTGTTATTGCTTTATTGATACGCCAGATGTGGTTTGAGCTATATGAAATCCCCACAGGCTCGATGCGCCCTACTTTTAAAGAGCAAGATCGTCTTTCTGTATCCAAAACAGTCTTTGGCATTAATGTTCCCTTTTCTACTAAACACTTCTATTTTAATCCCAAACTTGTTCAAAGAGGCGGCATTTTTATTTTCACCGTCGAAGATATGGATTTTAGAGATGCAGATACCGTCTATTTCTACATTTTTCCAGGAAAAAAACTACTCATTAAACGTCTCATGGGAAAACCGGGTGATACGCTCTACTTCTATGGCGGTAAAATCTACGGCATCGATGAAGATGGCAATGACATCTCCAAAGAGCTACAACTTCCTCAGCTAGATAAAATCGAACATATCCCCTTCATCTCTTTTCAAGGCAAAACAGAAGTAGCTCCTAATACAGCCATGCACTCACCTGTGACCGTCTATCAGATGAATGAGCCAATTGCAAAGCTCTGGGCCCTCAGCCACACACAAAGCAGGGGAGAACTGTTTCCTAGTCTGCTCCTCCAAAACCCCCAGATGACTTATGCCAGCTTGTGGGGCATAGAAAACTTTGCAAAAGCAAGACTTCTAACAAAAGAACAAGTGCCACAGCTTACCGACCACGATCCAAATCTCCTAGAAGAAGGCCTTCTATATTTAGAGCTCAAACATCATCCGAGCCTATCTCGTACAAAAATTGGAAGAGATGAACGCAATCGTCTCCGCCCCCTTGTGAGAGTCTCTACATCGCTCATCCCTTTTCAAGAGTCTCATCTTAAAGCCCTTTTTGGCAATCTCTACACGAGTCGGTTTGTTGTGGATAAAGGTTTTGCTCATCGCTACGGGTTTCCTTCACAACACCTAGCCAATACGCAACTCTTCCCCTACCTTCCTGATGTACCCAATGGGACCTATGAGTTCTACTACGGAAAAGCCTACGCTGTCAAATGGCAAGGGATTACATCAGAACTTCCTTCTTCTAACCCTCTTTATCATTTCGACACTATGCGCGTGCAAATGCTTTTTAACTTAGGCATGGAATTTGATATGCGCTATAGCCCACAATCACTTCAGCAGTATCTCAAACCTTCCAGATACGCTTATTTCCGCAATGGGGATCTCTATCTTATGGGAGCGCCCATCTTGAAAAAAGACGATCCTACGCTTACATCTTTCATTGAAAGAGAAAAAAATAAACAACTCTCATCACGCGACCAAAAACCCTACGATGCTTTTATCGACAAAGGCCCTCCCCTTCTTCCGAGTGGAGAACTCGACAAAGAAAAAATCCGCCTATTTGGACTTAAAATACCACCCAAGTCGTATCTTGCTTTAGGAGATAACCACGCAGGCAGCGGGGATAGTAGAGAGTTTGGATTTGTGCCAGAAGGCAATATCCGCGGAGGACCTGTCTGTATTTTCTGGCCACCTGGCTCTCGTATGGGAAGACCAAATCAGCCGCCCTACCCTTTCTTTAATGTAAGTAAGTGCATCATTTGGGGACTTGCAGCTACAAGTATCGGCATATGGTATTACACCCAACGCAGACGTCATAAATTCCCCTTAAATCTGAACTAAGGAAAAATCCATGATCAAAATCATCACGCACACACCTGTATATGTATGGGTGATCCTTTATTTACTGATCTTTCGCGGAATCAAAGCAAGAAAAACAACCATTTTGTCTTTAAAGACCTACCCCATTGTACCACTACTATTCTTCTTTTGGGTATGCTATAGCCTATTTACCCACGATGAAATAAGCGCGAAATTATTAGTACTTTGGATTTTTAGCTTAGGCGTTGGAGCAGCTATCGGCTACCGGATGATGCAAAAGCTTAACATTCGATTTGATAAGAAAAAGAAGCTCATCAAACTGCCCGGAAGCTGGGTGCCACTTATCTTATCGATGTCGATTTTTGTTATTCAGTATTTTGTAAATGTGGCATACGCGCTCCATCCAGAACTCACTTCAAACGGCACGTTCCTTCCTCTAGAGCTCCTTAACACAGCCATCACAGGCTGCTTTATCGGCAGACTCGTAGGATGTTTACGAAAATACAAACAAGCCTCCCACGAGAACCTAGACATCAAGAAATAAAAGCGCTAGTGCAGCGCCTTTCCAATAGCAATGATTGTTGCCTCTCCATTGATGTCCCATTCTGTCCCTTGGCAATTTTCAAAAGCAAACGTCGTTGCCAAAACCTCATGACAGATGTAATCCCTGTGCTTTTCCATCGCTTCTTGTATGCGCGGTGTTGTCTTCAATTTGAGAGTGATGCGATCTGTGATTGCAAATCCCCCTTCCTTACGCATTGTATTGATCTTGTTGACAAGTTCGCGTCCAATGCCCTCCAAAAGAAGATCCTCGGTTAAAACGGCATCTAATACAACCGTAATGGTCTTCTCTGTACCAGCTACAAGCGATCCCTTCGCTGTTCTCTCGATGTCGACATCTTCTTTCGTTAGCGAAATTTTTTCTCCACTCACGTTAAGCTCTGCCGTATGTCCATCTAGCAAGCGATAAAGATCTTCACGAGAAAGCTTGTTAACGCTCTGACTGACTTCATTCATGAGCTTGCCCACTTTCTTACCAAGCACCCGGAAATTAGGCTTTGCTGATAAAACCACATACTGGCTTTCATCTCCATCAAAGACAACTTCTTTCACGTTGAGCTCATCTGCAATCAGCAGCTCTTGTTTCCTAAGCGCCTCTAGCTTTTTTTTCTCTGGGCAAATGATGTAGGCTTTAGCAAGCGGCTGGCGCACTTTAAGTTTATTTTCTTTTCTCAAAGAGTGCCCAACACTTACAACAGCTTGAACAGCTTCCATCTCTTCTTCTAAAGCTGTATTTCTAAGCGCAGACTGCGCCTTAGGAAATAAAGAGAGGTGAACAGACTGGGGATCATGTTTTTGACGCAGCTCTAAATAGATCCTCTCACTTAAAAAAGGAATAAAAGGAGCTGCAACTTTTGGGAGATTTATTAGAACAGTGTAGAGCGTCTCAAACGCTTCTTTTCTATCTTGCGTTGCCTCATCTTCCCAGAACCTGCCGCGTGATCTACGGATATACCAGTTGGTGAGCTGATCGATAAATCCAACAAAAGGCTGAACAGCTGCTTGGAGATCGTACTTGTCCATGCTAGAGCTCACATCCTCAATCAATTTCTGCAGGCAAGACAAAATCCATCTGTCGATATCTGCCTCTGGTGCATCAAACTCTTTGCTCGGGGCCCAGTGATAAATGGTCGCGTATGTTGCAAAAAACACATAAGAGTTCCAGAAAGGAATGAGCACCTGTCTTAAAACACCTTCCACTCCTTTTGCAGCAAACCGTAAATCATCTCCGCTAACTGCCGGACTATTTAAAAGATAGAGACGCACAGCATCTGCACCGTACCGCTTAATTACAACATCAGGCTCAGGGTAGTTCTTGAGTCTCTTGGACATCTTGGTGCCATCTTCTGCCAAGAGAATGCCGTTCACAATCACATTCTTAAAAGCAGGCTTATCAAATAAAGCTGCAGCAAGCACTGTCAGCGTATAAAACCATCCGCGTGTTTGATCGAGGCCCTCTCCAATAAAATCAGCAGGAAATGCTTGCATTGTCTCTTCCTTATTCTCAAAAGGAAAATGGTTTTGAGCATACGGCATCGAGCCCGACTCAAACCAGCAATCAAACACTTCAGGAATTCTGCGGAATGTTTTTCCATTTTCTACAAACGTAAGGCCATCAATAAAGTGGCGGTGCAAATCCAGAACTTCTTTTCCAACCCGATCCTGCAACTCCTTCACACTTGAAATGACGATGATGTCCCCATCTTCGCTGCGCCAAAGAGGAATCGGCGTTCCCCAGTATCTATTTCTAGAAATGGCCCAGTCCCTTGCATTTTCTAGCCACTTGCCAAAGCGCCCTTCTTTGATGTGACTTGGCACCCAATGAATCTGCTCATTTGCCTTTAGCAACTTATCTTTAATAGCTTCAACTGACACAAACCACGTACGCATCGCTCTATAGATAAGAGGCGTATCTGATCTCCAGCAAAAAGGATAGCGGTGGCGGATCTGCGTATGATTTAAAATCCTTGCGTCTTCTTTCAGTTTTTTGATAATCCCTTTGTCGGCCTCTTTGACATAGACCCCTTCAAAGTCAGGAACCTCGTGCGTAAACTGCCCATTTTGATTGACAGGACACACAGCTTCAATACCCACTTTAAAGCAGGCAAAAAAATCTGACTCCCCAAATGCAGGCGCTAAATGCACAACACCTGTTCCATCCTCTGCTGTCACAAAGTCATCTGCTAAAACCTGAAAGGTCTTCTCCCTCTGCCGATCGGTAAAATAAGAAAATAGAGGAAAGTATTTCTGACCTTTTAAAGTTTTTCCTTTAACAACCTCAAGCACGTCGTACTCTTTAAAATGAGACGCCACTCTAGCTTCAGCCAAGATATATTTCTTGCCCGTCACCTTGTCCTTGATTTTGGCATAGTCAAGCTCGGGACTTACCCCCAAAGCTAAGTTAGAAGGAAGCGTCCACGGCGTTGTTGTCCAAGCAACAAATGCAGTATCTGGCTCATCTACCAAAGGAAAAAGCACAGTAATAGACGGATCATCGACATCTTTATAGTTTAAGTTCGCCTCAAAGTTAGAAAGCGGCGTCCCCAGCCTTGCAGAAAAAGGCATCACCTTAAAGCCTTCGTAGACAAGCCCCTTCTTATAGAGCTCACCAAACACCCACCACACTGACTCCATGAAACTCTTATCCATCGTATGGTATGTATGGGAAAAATCAACCCACCGCCCCATCCGCGTCACAGTCCTCTTCCACTCCTCCGTGTAGCGCAGAACAATGCTCCTGCACTCCTCGTTGAACTTGGCAATGCCAAACTCCTCAATTGCAAAAGCCCCCGTCAGCCCCTTTGCCTTTTCAATTTCATTCTCAACCGGAAGGCCATGGCAGTCCCAGCCAAAGCGCCTTGGAACATATTTACCCAACATCGTCTGGTACCTAGGAATCACATCTTTAATCGTCCCCGCCAAGATATGGCCATAATGGGGAAGCCCCGTCGCAAAGGGAGGCCCGTCATAAAAAGAAAAAAGAGGCCCCTTTTTCCGCTCATCCACTGATTTTTTAAAGATATCTTCCCTTTCCCAAAAGGCTAAAACTCTCTCTTCTCCCTCTGGAAATCCCTCTTGATCCTTGATCTCGAACATGTTATCATCCTAATTATAATAGCTTGATTCTATACAGAGTTCCCGTTTTAAGTCTATTGGACAATGTGGTATACTTTTTTACGGGGGTGAAAGGCTTCGACTTGGAAGCGGAGTATCCGTGGCATGCGGAGGTTATCGATCCCTCCTTAAATAATCGGTAAACAAAATAACTGACAACTTTGAAGTTGCTCAAGCTGCTTAATACCTAACGGTATTCGGTAGCCGATAGTCTTAGGGCCTGACCAGGAGCTTTAAAACTATCGTCATTAACCCTGGTACGGGATCTCTTTTCGCTTCCTAGGAGAGACACCCAAGATAATAGGAAACACGTAAGCTCTTAATGTCGCATCTCTCAGTAGAGCTTATTAAAAAATAGAGATGCTAAGCATGTAGTCATAGGTAGGAAGTTTGCTAAGGACGAGAGTTCGAATCTCTCCACCTCCATTTTAAAAGGCCGGGATTTTTCCCGGCCTTTTTTTTAGTGATCTACAATAAGAAATTCGCACCGAAAAATTCAGCTGCGTAAAGCTCAGATTAACTGGATAAAGCTGCAGTAAAAACCATTTAGTTTTTAGCGCTCTCCTGGTATAGTTCTTTGACAATTGCATCCTCTATAAATCATGCAAGACTTGGCTTAATAAAGACTAAGAGAGTTGAAAATGGCGAAAAGCAAAAAGACTGTTTCCAAGCGACAAAACTACGATGATGTGTGGAAAAATAGCAGCATAGATGGGCATTTCAAGGCCGACATCCCTCAAAAGATGCTGGAGCTTTTTAAGCAGGAGAAAGTCCAAACTGTCCTTGACCTTGGCGCTGGCGATGGGACCATTGCTGTAGCTCTGGCAAAACAAGGGAAGACCGTGTATGCATTGGAGATCTCCAATGAGGGCATCGAAAAGACAAAAGCACAGGCACAAGAAGCTCAGGTATCTGTTCATGTCCTTGAACAGGATATGTACCAGGCATTGCCGTTTGAAGACAGGTCATTGGATGCAGTCATTGCATTCCAATCATTGAATCACAACACCTTACCGAAGATAGAGAAGCTTTTTGCAGAGATCACACGGATCCTGAAGCATGGAGGCCTGTTTATCGTGAAGGCAGCGAACTTTAACTCGTTTGATCTCAAAGATCTTGGAGACGGCCTGTATGAGGACTCCCATGGCGGCATTTCCTGTACCCTGCGATTCTCAGACAAGCAGACCTATGTGCCTCAGGACGGCCCTGAAAAAGGATTAACACACTACGCTTTTCTGCCAGAGCAATTGACAGAGAAAATAGAAGCATTGGAATATACTCAGATTTATGCTGAAATACTACAATGGCATATCCTGGCAATGTTCAAAAAAAATGAACCGAATATACATATTTGACCAATCAAAAAAGCTCGGAATTTTCCGGCCCTTTTTCATAAATAAGATTCGACAAATTTCCATACTGAAAAAACTTCGCAAACTTAGTCCATTTACGTACTACACTAAATAAAACGAGCATAAAATTGCCTTTATTTCCTCAGCATTGTGTTGTATTCTTACAACACCTGTAAAATTCGTGACTCATAGAAAATTGATGTCACGCCACAAGATTTTTATTACCGTGATAGAGGGAACATGAAGTTAAAAATATTTATAAGAGACTATCGCCCTGATGACGTTTGATCTTGCTATGATTTATTAGACATACAGAATTCGGACAAGAAGGAATAATGGTCCTTCAGGAGAAGTATGTATGGATTATAAAAAGTATGATCGTGAGTTTAAGTTAAATGCCATCAAATTATATAGAGAAAGCGGTAAGAACC
>CANJJB010000024.1 GCA_947474635.1 Parachlamydiales bacterium
CAATGGGATACACACCTATGATGAACATAGTGCGAGCTGGGTCATAGTGATCATGAACCGCCGTATACGGTCCCGTACGTACGGTGGTGTGCGAGGACGGGAGCCTAAAGGCTCCCTCCTACGCGATCATTGAGAGGTTTTCCTATTTTTTTTGCGCGACCGGCTGCGCCGGCAAAACCAAAAGCAGCAGAGATCCAAAAATGCGTAAAATACACCAACTTCCAAGTATCAATCACCTAGCAGAACGTCCGCACCACACCCAACCCGATGCACTCGAAGCCAGCGCCAAAGAAGGCAGAGTCGACGTTGTCGACGCGGAGACCCGCCGGGGCAAAGCCCCCAATGGCCGCAGGCCATTGAGAAGATCCTTCTTTAACTTGTTCCACACATCGAGTATAGGTGAACGGATTATCTGTGTAAAAGCGTTTGCCTGTTTGAACATGCTCTAAAAAAAGAGAAGCTGCAGCATCTATCACGGAGGGAATTTCATACCCTTGTGGCCTATATTGGGTAGCTAAAGCTTGTTGATCTTTCCAATTTTTACTTCGACTGTCTGGAATAACGTCATTTGTCATCAAAGCCCAATGGGTTTTAGCGACGGGTGTTTTGCCATATTGATCCCAGAGCGAGTCCTCTTTATATCCAAATTCTGTTTTATTACCTTGCTTGGGATTCTGGGCAAGAGCTTCTAGCCTTTCGAGGGTCATCCCCTCAGGAATAAGCGTTAAAAAGTGAGTCTCTGCAACTCTCTTGCCAGAAAAAATGGGACAGGGCCCTAGCAGGATTTTATCGATGTCGGGAGGAAGCGGAGGCTCTACGACTTGAATACCAAAGTACTGATTCCATTTGAGCGCTCCAAAGGCAGCAAGAGGAAGAGGGGCCGGAGATTTAACAACAGGCCGCGCCTTTGCTTTTGCAACAGCTGGTACCTGAGTAGACTCTAATCGCTTCCATATCTTTGCTATCTGGTCTTTTGCTTCCTTGAGTTCATGGGTAAGCTTTAGTATTTGCATTTGAGATACCAGATGAACTTTTTGGATACCATCTAGATGCTGCATCTGGGGATCAATTTTTATGATTGCCTGATAACAGGGATCTAGCTGAAGAAGATCTTGTTTTAAGATAGCTTGCCCTGCTCTAGCATAATAAACAGAGACGCTTTCTTTGACCTTGCCTTGTCTAGTTAAGACTGTGGCTAATTTAAATGTAAAGAGAGAGGTATCGCTAAATCGATTAAGAGCTTTTTTATAAACAGCTTGAGCAGCATCGAGATCACCTAAAGTCTCGTAAGCTTCTCCTAGTATCTCCCAAATATCTTTTAATCCTAAGCCTTGCAACAGTTGCCCAGAATCATCAGTTGCATAAACGGTTTCTAGTTTCTTATACCAGGCGATCTTCTGCTTGAACGATAGGTCCATTTTACTTGTAACTTGATCGCTTAATTTTTGGATTAAATCGTAAGATCTTTGTTGTATATAAAGAGGAAGTAAATTGATTGCTTTTGCAAACGCTTTTTCTGTTTTTTCTTCTTCGAAATAGGAGTCTACTATGACTTGATAATAAGCTGGATTCTCCTGATAGTGAAGAAGCGCTTTAAACAATTGCCGCAAAGGCTTTAGTTGGTTTTGTTTTACAGACTCCCCCTCTCCAAAAAACTCTTTTGGTATCCTCTTTTGTTCGTCTAACACAAATCGAAATGATAATGATAAATCTTCGAAAAAAGTTATGTTGTCCTCTCTAAAGAAGCTTTTTTCAAAAAAACTCCGTGCAACTTTCTCATCTGTCGCATGCAAAACACCTTTAAGAAACACTTGCTTGATCTCTTCTGGGTCTTTTAGTAGCTCAGCTAGCTTCTCATAAAGAGGAAAGTTTGTGGTATCTTGTAGAAGGAGTTGCTGGGCATAAAAAACAGCCTTAGAGGAAGTGGATGTCAAAAGAGGTGTTGTTTCTTGGATGAGTCTTTTTGGATCTCCCTGATCTTTTGCAAAGCTGTAGAGCATGATGAGGGAAAAATTAATCAAGAGAGAAGGATCAAGCTTGCTTTCAAGTGCTTTAGCTTTCTCTAAGTAGGTTATCCCTAACATGCCGTTATCTTCTTCTAATGAGTATAAAGCGCAATAGAGTAAGGAAAGACGCTCTTTCTCTGGATCACCTAGAGATTTATATAGTTCTGGAATAGCTGCATACTCTTTGGGATCTTTTGTATATTGAAAAGCTGTCTTGTAACTTGTGAGAGCTTGCTCGTATTCCTCTTCTTCGACAAAAGCTCTTGCTGCTAATAGATTCGCTTTAGCAAGAGAAGGGCTGTTTTTTTGAAAGGATGAAAATGTTGGAATAGGGTCTTCTTTTTGCCAACTTTCTAAAGCGCTTTTAAGTCCGAAGTTAGGTGCTGTCGACTTGATAGGCTTGCGATCGATGGGGCACCGTTTAGTGTCCTTAGCAGCTTCTTCTATTGCAGCTTTTTCAAATGTGTGCCCACAACCTAAAACGAGAGGCTCTTTAAATACTTCAAGCGTAATAGGACATCTGAACTGTTTAGAAGCTTCATTATCTAGAAGTGTTTTCGATTTTAGTTCTTTAATGGCTTGCTGGATATAATCTTGACATGTACTCAGCTCTAGTTGGGGAGCTTCCAAAGAAGGGATGTCTTCTAATTCTTCGACATCTGCAAAAAATTTAGAAGGTTGCGTGCGTATTTCATGCACAGTCCTTGGAATATCTGCAAACATCGACGGATGTGAAGCTGGGTTCCACACATGCTTGCAGCAGAGTTCGGTAAGGTCGTAGACTTTTAAAACGACTTTGCTCTCTGTCACTTTAAAGAAATAGGTGTTTGTAAATGTGCGAAATTGCACGAATTCTAAAATCTTATCCATGAATTCCCTCTTTTTTTTCGTTTAGGGTAATGAAGAAAACCATTCTACTTGCACCCTGAATAAAATAAAAGATTTATTACCAATCGTTTTTTTTGCAGATGTTCTTGCCATTTCTAATTTTTTTTGACATATTGAAAAAACTATGCAAAAAACTTTCTTCCATTCTCCTTTTTCTAAAGAGACCGTAAGTAGTGGCGCAAGCCCCGCTCTTCTTTTGCAGTTTATTTTAAATGAGCTGACAAAAGCAGAAACATTGTTGGAAACAACACTTCCCTTTTCTTCCCCTTTTGATTGGAAAACGCCCGCTGGCTCTTTTAACAAAGTCACAGAACATGCAGAGCTCCTTCCATTTGCGTTTCCTTCTCTTGAAAAAGAAGCAAAAGCTTTTCAAGAAAGTCTGCACTTGCCTTGCGATGAACTCATCTCTTTTCTTGAACCTTTTATTTTAGTTGCAAAAGAGAATGTCTATTTGCTCTATTTTCTGATGCAACATAGATCTCATGTGGCAATAGCCCGGCTGATCACTAAAATCCCCAAAGAAAATCTAGAAAAAATGCAATCCGTAGTTGCGACTAAATATCGGAAAAAGGGATTATCTCTACCACAATGGATATATTAGTTAGGCAGACACTAGATTTCATCAAGCAAGAATTTTCTCCTCATGATACATTACCAATTAGCCAGGGAGACCTTGCTTATTTTCATGAAGAAAAAACCTTACAAGTAAAAGTTGTGGATGAGGAGAAAAAACCTATTATGACGGAAGAAAAACTCCCCGCATTCGTGTTAGAGCCTACAGCTATCCAAAAAAAAGAAGAGATGGAAGAAATAAGAAACCTAGTAAAAAATGCAGCACCTCATCTGCCTCTTCAACTTACCATACCCGATGACAGCAGAGCCAAAAAAATTTCTAATCTATGGAAAGAACACTTAGGCGCCGCTGAAGTGATTATATTATCTCATGGACAAACAGGTGATGAACTGAAATTTTTGCAAAATGTTGCAGGAGCAATCAGTAGTATTCTAAAGCCTGCAAAAGTCATCGATGCTATCCGTTTTGAAAAAGAAAATAAGTGGCCCATCTTTTTTTCCTCTTTCCAGTTAAAACTTATTATTGCGCCTGACATGCATCTCTGGAAAAAAACAAACCTCTCAACCTTTTATAAAGAAAATCCAGTTAGCTCTTTGCACTTTCTGGAAAAGACCCCCCTACTTATACTCGCTCCGATCTCTCACTATTTAAAAACTACACACTTAAAAAAACAGCTATGGAAGACTATCGTTTCGCATCTGTCATCTTAGATGTCGGAATTGACAAACTTCTCGATTACAAAATTCCTCCGCATCTAAAAGTAACCCCCGGCATGCGCATCAAAGTGCCTGTGAGAGGCTACTTGCGCGAAGGCACCATCTTTGAGCTCAAACAAACAACTCCTTTTGCAAAAGTTAAAGAAATTGCAGAAATCATCTCATCAAACGCTCTTGTCTCAGAAGAACTCTTTAGACTCATCCGGTTTGTTTCTAGATATTACTGCGCGCCTCTTACAAAAATCATGAAGTTCATACTCCCTCCCTCTGTAAGAAAGGGGATGGAAGAAAAAAGGCAGCTCCAAGTAACTTCCCTCCTTTCTAAAAACGCCCTCCTTGAACTCTGCCAAGAAAAAAGACTATCGTCCCCTTCTCAAGCTGCCATTTTAGACGTACTCCTCATGCACCCAAAAGGCGTTTTGCTCTCTGAGCTCCTAGAAAAATCTGGGGTTTCAAGAAGCCCCATCGACTCTCTTGCAAAAGCAAAGATCCTCTCATTAAACCTCATTGAAATTGATAGATCTCCTCTCTTGACCCAAGAGTTTTTCCAGACAAAGCCAAAAAAATTAAATGAAGAGCAGCAGGCAGCACTTGCCCACATTTCCAACTCTCTAAACGATACACGCTTTGAAACCCACCTTTTGCATGGCATTACCGGCAGTGGAAAAACAGAAATTTATCTTCAAGCAATTAGTCTTGCCCTATCACAAGGAAAAAGCGCGCTTTTCCTCGTCCCTGAAATTGCGCTCACCTCTCAAACAGTTGAGCGCTTAAAAAGTAGGTTTGAAAGAACCATTGCTATTTTACATCACAGATTAAGTGATGGAGAAAGAAGAGATGTCTGGCACAAGATCCACAAAAAAGAAATCATGCTTGTGGTCGGCGCAAGATCGGCCCTATTCAGCCCGCTGCACAACTTAGGCCTTATCATTATCGATGAAGAACACGACTCATCTTACAAACAAAGCGATGAAATGCCCTGCTACCATGGAAGAGATACAGCTATAGTGCGCGCTAAATTTTCATCCGCAACTATCATATTGGGGAGCGCAACGCCAAGTCTTGAGAGTTATCATAATGCTCTAACAGGTAAATACCGCTTAAGCAAGCTTACAACGCGCCCAGGAGGAGCAACACTTCCCACCGTATCCATTGTAGACATGCGCCATGAATTTGCAAAAAAGAAAGGGTTTACCCTCTTCTCTGAAAAGCTCTTATCTGAAATAGAAAAAAGAGTCAAACTAGGAGAGCAAACACTTTTATTTCTTAACCGCAGAGGTTTTCACACCTCCCAAATGTGCACAGCATGTGGAAACAAAATCGAGTGCCCCCACTGCGCTCTTTCTCTCACGTTCCATAAAGGGGAAAACTCCCTCGCGTGTCATCTCTGCAACTATGAAATTACCCCACCTCCTAAAACCTGTCCTAAATGTCATCACGAAGATAGCTTAAAATATAAAGGCGCTGGAACAGAACAAGTAGAAAGAGCTCTCCACGCCATATTTCCCGAGATCCGCACACTTAGACTTGATGCTGACACAACACGCCATAAGGGAAGCCATGAAAAACTCTTCAAACAATTCCGCTCAGGAAAAGCAGACCTCCTGATAGGCACCCAGATGATTGCAAAAGGGCTCCACTTTCCTTCTGTGACTCTCGTTGGTGTCCTAAATATCGATGCGACTCTCCAGATTCCTGACTTTCGCTCATCGGAACAAGTCTTCCAACTCATCACACAAGTCTCCGGAAGATCAGGTAGAGATGCACTCGCAGGTGAAGTGATCATCCAAACACATCTGCCCGATAATCCCATCATTTTACACGCCTCTAAACAAGATTATGAATCGTTTTATAAAGAAGAGATTGAAACGAGAAAATTTTTTAATTACCCTCCTTTTTCCCACCTGGTTAAGCTCACCTTTGCTGGCAAATCACTCACAAGAGTAGAGGCGTATGCCCAAGAGTTAAGAGGCTATCTTCTTGGACAACTTCCCTCCTCTTTTGCACTCCATCCCGTCATTCCCTGCGGCTATGCCAAGATAAAAGATTTGTTCCGCTTTCAGCTTATCATGAGCGGCCCTCTCACGCGGCCTGTCACAGAAATTCTTGAAAAAATACCTGCTCACTCTTCCGTAAGACTCACAATTGATGTCGATCCACTCTCGACTTATTTCTAACGATCTTTTACAATCAGGTGATTATGCAACTACCAGACTATCACACCCACGAAGAATTTCAGAACCGCTCGATGAAGTTAAAAGAGATCCGAGAGCTTGGCATCGATCCCTATCCACCTAAATTTCTTCCCACGCAAACATCAGCCTCCCTTTTACATAAATACGCAGAAAGAGAAATAGGCGGCAGTGAAGAAGCAGAGCAAGAAAAAACAGAAAAAGTATGCCTAGCAGGGCGCCTTGTACTCTTCCGCGGCATGGGGAAAAATGCCTTTGCCCATATTCAAGACTCCAAAGGAAGAATGCAACTCATGTTCAACCGTGATCAGACAACGGTGAAAGGATTTGTTCCTACTCCAGAGCTCACCTCCATGAAGTTCATCGAAAAAAAACTCGATCTTGGAGATATCATCGGCGTAGAAGGATTTCTTTTCCGCACCCACAAAGGTGAGCTCACCGTTTACGTTAAATCCCTCACGCTTCTTTGTAAATCTCTCCTTCCTCTTCCTGATAAACATAGCGGCCTTGCCGATAAAGAAATACGGTACAGAAAAAGATGGCTTGATCTCATATCCAACCCCGAGGTTGCAGAAACTTTCCGCCTTAGAAGCCACATCATCAGATCCATCCGCAAATATTTTGAGCGGTTTGATTTTACCGAAGTAGAAACTCCCATACTAGAGCGCACCTATGGCGGCGCCCAGGCAAAGCCCTTTGTCACAACGCTTGACGCACTTCACCAACAAATGTTTCTCCGTATTTGTTTAGAGATCTCTTTAAAAAAACTCATCGTAGGTGGTATTGACCGCGTCTTTGAAATCTCCAAGGTATTTCGCAATGAGGGGCTTGATCGCACCCACAACCCAGAGTTTACCATGTTAGAGGCCTATGCCTCTTACTGGGACTACAACGATATGATGGTCTTTGTTGAAAACCTCTTTGAATCCCTAGCGCTTGAACTCTTTGGCTCAACCCAAATCGCTGTAGAAAAAGAAGGCACATTGCACACAATTGATCTCAAAGCCCCGTGGAAGCGCCTCACTATGAAAGAAGCGATCAAAGTCTACGGCAACATCGATGTTAATCCCCTTTCTGATCAAGAACTGCGCACACTACTTAAGGAAAAAAACATATGCGATCCGAAAGAGATCGATGAGGCCCCCCGCGGCAATCTCATCGCGCTTCTTTTTGAAGAGACAGCAGAGGCCCATCTTATTCAGCCTCACCACATCACAGACCATCCCATTGAGACAACTCCCCTCTGCAAACTCCACAGAGATCCAGCATCCCGCAAAGAAAATCTCGTCGAGCGCTTTGAGAGCTTCGTCTTGGGCAATGAGATGTGCAACTCCTACACAGAGCTCAATGATCCAGAACTACAAAGAGAACTCCTTGTCAAACAAGCAGGCGAAAAAGGTGATAAAAAAACTCCCCTCGATGAAGAGTTCATCGAAGCGATCTGCCAAGGGATGCCACCCACCGGCGGCGTTGGCATTGGAATTGATCGCCTCGTGATGTTACTGACAAAGGCGCACTCAATACGCGATGTTCTCTATTTCCCCATCATGCGAGCCGAAGAATGAGATTCCTTCTCCTTCTTTTGACCCTCCCACTCCTTGCCGCTTCCCCTGCAAACCTCGATCCCCTCTCTGTCTCACAACACCTCGCATTCTATGAACTCTACCCTGACACTCCCGAAGGAAAAGAAGCCCTTAAGCATGCATGGGATCTTTTAAATCTCTCTAAAGTAGAACTAAAGACGCCCGTTCCCCTGCCTTCTTTTGATATTCAAGCGATCATCTCACTTGTGACACGCCAGCCCTTTTCCGACCCTGTCGTCCTTTCTGAAGAGCAACTGATGGCAATTGACACCATCAGCGCCTCTTTGAAAAACAGACAATTGAAAGGACACTCTGTATGGACAAAAAAAGAAGTCATAGCACTTCCCTCTGAAGAAATTGATCTCAGCCATGGCCTTCTCATCAACCAGTTCAATGAAAATAAAGAAAGCATCCGCCAGTATGAGGCAAGCCTTGATCTCATGGCCCTCCAGATACTCGCAAGGCTCCCACCTAATGCTTCTCCCACAACCCAAGTCCAAGCGATCAACCGCTTTATCTTTCAAGAGATGCGCTTTAGATTTCCTCCCCATTCTCTCTACGCTAAAGATGTCGATCTCTACACATTTCTCCCTTCTGTTTTAGATAGTAGAGAAGGTGTTTGCTTAGGAATTTCTATTCTCTACCTCTCACTTGCCCAGCGCATTGGACTTCCTCTTGAGATCATCACACCCCCTGGTCACATCTACATCCGCTACCGTGAAGGTCTGAAAATCATCAACATTGAAACAACAGCTCGTGGCATTAACCTTCCCTCTGACACGTATCTTGGCATTGATACCCGCAGGCTCCAAGAGCGCACGATCAAAGAAGTCATCGGCATGGCCTTTGTCAACCAAGCCTCTGTTGCCTGGGGTCTTAATCAATATGAAACAACCACCAAACTATATGAAATTGCCAAAGATTACCTCCCCGATGATCCCCTCCTTAAATTTTTTCTCGGTCTTAACTACCTCTTTGTCGGTAAAAAAAATGAAGGAAAAAAACTCTTAGAGCAGCTGCGCGGCATCACGTTTGACTACGCCGTCTCTCCTGAACACACACCCGATGACTATCTCTTAGGCAAAGTAGATATAGAAGGGTTAAAAGCAATCTTTATGCGCGTAGATGAAAATAGAGAATCGATATTAGAAAAACAAAAACGCCTTCAAAAAACACTCGCCAGATACCCCCGCTTCCGCGAAGGAATTTTCCACCTTGCCATATCCTGGCTCCAACTGGGACGCCCTAGCGAAGCTAAAGAAGTTCTCGAGCAATACCACAAGCTAGATCCTAACAACTGCGTTGTCGAGTACTACCTTGCCATACTCTCCTGCGAGCGCTTTGACTACAATGAAGCCTGGCAATATCTCAAAAATACCGAGCAGCTTCTTAAAACACGCGAGCACACCTGCAAAGCTCTCCGCGGCCTTAAAGATCAGCTCCGCAGAACCTCTCCTGAGCCTTAAAAATGCGAGCATCTCTACATTTTATTTGACTTTTCTAATTCCATCTAAAATAATGTGCGTTTGCAAGATGAGGAGTCTTTGACGTGCCAACAGTTTTAATCATAGGCCCTTATCGTTTTTATTTTTACAGTCATGAGCCTAATGAGCCTCCTCATATTCATGTAGATAAAGATAGGTCGTCCGCAAAATTTTGGTTGCGAAAGGTTGGATTAGCTAATAATATAGGGTACAACAGCAAAGAAATAAATGTGTTGCATAAGTTAGTTATTAAAAATCAAAAACTGTTTCTGGATGAGTGGAATGAATATTTTAACTGCAAAAACTGATGAAAGAATTGAAACTGTTTATTTTACAAGGGACGCCATAGTTGTTGACCTTATAGATGGACGAACTATTTCTGCGCCGTTAACCTGGTATCCTAGATTATTAAAAGCAACTGTGCAGGAACGTAATCATTGGATAATTTGTGGTGGCGGATATGGCATTCATTGGCCTGATATCGATGAAGATTTAAGCATTGCTGGCCTCTTACGCGGCGCCCCAGCTCCCAATGTATCTAAAGCAAAAATAACCAAAAAAATCATAAAACACAAAATACAGAGCCCTTGTAAAAGATCTAAATCATCTGTCAAAAAGAAAAGAGTTAGGGTGCATTAATAATAGACTTGGCGCAATTCCATTTGCTCGTTAAAATTGCTATTTTTGCAAGCAAAAAGAGGTTCTCGAGCGCTACCATAAGCTAGATCCTAACAACTGCGTTGTCGAGTACTACCTTGCCATACTCTCCTGCGAGCGCTTCGACTACAACGAAGCCTGGCAGTATCTCAAAAATACCGAAAAGCTTCTTAAAACACGCGAGCATACCTGCAAAGCTCTCCGCGGCCTTAAAGATCAATTGCGCAGAACCTCTCCAGAGCCTTAACATGCTTTAGATGTGAACCATGCCCTTGGTGACCAGTGCTCTCTCATGCTTAAAACTTAAAAGCATACATCTTTTGTAAGTAAAATTTTCAAAAAACATAAAACTTCCGATAAAAGAAAAAAATTGGTACAATGTTTCTTATTTAAGAGCGCTTTTTATTTATAGGAGGAAGTTATGCGTATTAGTTCTTTATTGCTTAAAGCTGCTGAAGTGGCAGGCACAATTTCACGGAAAGAAACTCCGGATGCACTTTCTAAACTAACGGAAAGCGTTTCTCGTTTAGCTGTAATTTTAAAAGACAAAGGCACGCCTAAACCAAATGCCCCTGTAATAAATGAGATTGCAACAAAAACGATTGAATCTAAAACAGCCTCGTTCAGCTCCTGGGGAAGAGTTTCGGCCAAGCAAGAAATTCAAAATGTCACCTCTTTCGACAAATCTATAGCCGACCGCTCTACGGATAAAGACGCGAAAGATGGATGCTTCAAACTACCCGAAAAGCTAAACGAAGCCTCGAAGACTAGTTATACCCCCCCCTCAACACTTCGTATTTTTGTGGATGAAGCCGTCCGCGAAAGTCTAAGAAACTGCCCTACTTTTAAGAAAATGATAGCCCCCCCACGCAACGGCGATGTAATTAGGCTAGAGTTCTGCCCTAAAACAGGGAAACTTTTCCGTAAGGACTAAATATTCTGCGACTTCAATCGGCTTTGTCTTTCAAAAAGGTGTTATCGCTTTTTCTAAAACAACAGTTAATCGAGTGTTATCTTCACAATCAACTTCTGCCCTTTCCTTTATTGTCAGACCGACTGATTTGACCATTTGTTCAAACTCAACCTCGGTATAGTAACTATTAGCAACGACTGTATTAAGATTATTAGAAGATACAGGTATATTAAATTTGTCTGATAGATACTCAGAAACTCGCTCATCACTTGCAGAACCTAAATCAGGCTTGTATGTGAAAGTAAAGCCTCCCATAGATGTTGCCTGCTCTGCTTTCATTAAAAATTCACCTGTTCTTGCTCTCTCACTGTTCTTCTCATAAAGATCGCCTTTTGGAAGAGCAATACTTCCCACCCAATAGTCTTCCAATCTCAGCTCCTTGCTTATTTTCTCTAAATAGAACAGAGCTTCTTCTCCCCTTAAAACTGGGATCATTCTAAAGCCCAGTAGAATACGTTGATTTTTACCTCCTGGAAATGATGCTGCCGGCTTTCTATTCAAGACGTTTGCGATACCAAAATCACAAAAACGTTCAATCCCCACTGTAGCAGCAAATATTTTTCCCATAGCTGCTAAATTAGGATCGATATCTGTTCCAATTGCTGTTACTGGAATTCCTGTATCTAATAGTGTTTTAGTTAACTGCACCAAAGTTTGTCCATTTCCTGAACCATCCTCTAAAAGTAGAGCGTCTGGTTTCACTTTTCCCTTCAAAAGTTCAATCCCTTTTTTTCCATCAAGAGTCATCCCTAGTTCGGAAGGAAGAAACTCTATAGATTTTTCCCCATTTATGATGGTTATCATTTCTCCAACTGTGTGAATTTCCGATCTCCCGCTAGCATTTAGGTAGATATGAGGAATCTTCTGAAGGATAGCAGTAAGAACCTCCTGGAGAACAGGAGTAACGCTTTGGCTCATACCTTGGGAATCATAAGGAGGCCAAGGGAGTGATAACGTTTTCCATAAAGTCTCAATGGTATCATCTGGCGAGCTTGGCATACCTATGAGTTCCAATCCCTTCCGTACAGATAAGAATAATTTATCTTCTGGAGAAGCTCGCATATACTCATCCCAAACCCGAGCACCTTCAAAAAATGAGCTGGTTGAGAGGTTTTTTACTTCCCTTGCTCCCAGCATAGCCCTATTAGAAAGGGGCCTATCGATCCCTGATTTTAAATTGTATGGAGAGCTAGCTCTAGAGGATATAAAAGGGATAATCCTTTTGGCGATGTTATTCGTGTGAGTTACAATAGAAGGCGTTCCCGCTTGTATCGGAAAATTTTTCCCGAAACTACTCCTCGAGACTGCTCTAATACTAGGGGTGATTCTAGAAAAAACGATTGCGATTATCTTAATACTCATATTTACCTTTTTATTAATATGCTAACAAAATCTTAACATATAATGCATTCTATGTAAATGGAGATTTTACTATTAATGATGGTTGGATTTCCTTATTTTAACACCCTTGTTATTAGATAGTTAAAATGAAATATTTGAGCAAAAAAAACTCGCAGATATTCTGTAATAGCCTCTTTTTTGAAAAAATTCTAGGACGCGCTGACTAAAGGAATCATCTGGAAGGAAATGTTAAACTGAACACAAAAACGACATTGTCTTTTGTGAAATATGGTTCAAGCCCGTATGAACAAACTTGAACCATTGTGAATCTTTAGAAATCAAATCTTCCTGAAATCGTGAGTCCATTCAGATAGAGATTACCTGGAGAAGCATCAACACGTGATTGATTGTTCATCATCCATGTGATCATGTTTTGATTCCAGAATACTTGGAAATCGTAAGTGGCTGTGAAATCTAGGTAGAACTTGTTCATGCCTAAATAACTTCCCCATCCAAAACCAAGCTTACCATCTGCATCTCCTCTTAGGTAATTATGATGACCAATGCTGATAGCATAACCAGGAGTTGCTGTAGGCTCTTGATATCTTAGAGCTGAATAATGTGTATAGAGAAGACTTCCGGAAGCACTTCCGATCAACCTAAATCCTTCACCTAAAAGAAAGTTCATATCAAAACCAAACCGTGGACCAATGCCCCAAGAGCCTGTTTTCCAAGTAGGATTTGATGGAGTACCTAAAGTAGTTTGCCCAGAAATCTTATATCTCTGCGTGATCCACTGCGTACGAACGCCAAAGAAAGGATTAACCGTTAGCTTTGTTCCTTGATAGAAAGGTCTTCCCATCTCTACATCTAAGATATCAATGCCAAAATGCCAGCGGTGTTCACTACTTGTAAACACAACACCTGCTCCGCCGCCACCAATCAATACGAAAGGCGTGCTGAGAAAAGGAAAGCTTCCTTGGTGTCTATTCAAAGCATGGTGAAACCATGTGTAATTTGCAGCAACTACCCAATCATCATTACGCGTGTTAGCGCCGATGCCGACTTTAAACCCTGCTTTGTAGTCATCATTCATGAATAATACATCTTTAAAACCTGAAGAACCCATTGAAGGACTCGTATAAGTAGATCCTATTTTCATTCCATCTTGTTGCACATCCCAATAAGTAAAAGCAGCAGTCGTAAATATATCACAGCACCCTGCTACATCTACTTCAGCTGGATGATTGTATCCTGCTGGAATCTTGTCCATCGGTTGCTGAGGATTTACGAGTGCTTCATAAGGACCTACATGCCCTTCTGTTCGCATCTCATTAGAAGAGTCACCATAGAGACCCCCTATAAAAAGAGAAGCTGTTGTTAATGCCAATATCAATGTTTTTTCTTTCATATTTTTTCTTCCTTAATCAGCGAAGGTTTCAATCGCTTTTTTTCTTTCATATCAAATGCTTGAATTAACCCAAACATTAATTTTTACGGGTGTTCAGAAAAAAAATTTGTTGAATTTAATAAATCAATTTCTTAGAAGAGCGTTTGAAGGGCTCATAAAGAAAACAACTTCCGCAGTACAAGCCTGGAAAGTTGTTCCCTCATAAACTCTAAGGAGATTAATTGTCGATGTCTTATTTACGTATGATCCCAGCAGCACTCATTGTTTCTGTTTTATTTTTTCACTTTCCTCATATACTCGGTGTGATCCAACTCAATGACGTGATGACACCCGATCAACAACAGAAAACAGGCGTTGCTAAACTCTCTCGCAATCAAAAAAATCAATTAGAGACGTGGATCAACGATAAATTTGTACTTAAGCCCGTTACTGCCGCAACTACCACTCCGACCGCACCCACTACGCCTCCGATGCCTGCAGGGCCTATGCCTCCAGCTGGTCTAAAAGATCTATATGTCTCAGAAAATTTAGATGGAGGAGCAAAACTCCAATTAAGTAACGGCGACACCTATGAAATCCATCCTAGTGATAGAGATATTAGCTCAGCTTGGCTTCTCCCTTCAAACGTAACCATCACGCCCAATAAAGACCCTGACTATCCTGTTAACATTACAAACACCGTCTCCAAGACAAGCGTCAAAGCAAGGAAGTTCGATCCTAGCAGGCCTCCTATGAATACCATGCCGCCTAACGGCTCTTCTAATTTGCAAAAGCCTATGCCTCCTAAGCCCAGCTCAAAATGATAGAGCCCCACTAATGGGCTCTAGAAATGTATTCAACTATGCTGTGTATGGAAAGACATGTCTTATCTCTTCTTAATTTCAACTGCTTTAAGTTTTTCGATCCACAGAATACGAAGATCTCGTGGCATCGGGTTTTTTTTAATGGCATAATGGAGTGTGTGAACGCCTTTAGTAGTACACACCATTCTTATAATTTCAGATGGGCCCTCATAGCCTTTGTTTGTTTTGACACTCCACTGCCACATACATACACCGTGAGTTTTATCCAAGCGGCTCAACATAGCTTTAGGATCTTGCTCGCGTAATGCTGCTTCGAGGCGTTTTTCAAAGCGTGTTTCAAAAATATCGAAATCTTTTTGAGTGGCTCCTGGTATAGACCAAAAGTTAGCTTTTACAAGCTCTGACCAGTTGTTAACATTTTCTGTTGCAAGGACATATTTGTATTGCCAGCAACGCTCAAAAAGGTTCGAAGAGGCTACATGACTGACAGGCTCCTCCGACCAGCCAAGTTTCCACGTTCTATGATCAAATACCGGCTCTACGTATTCATCTGCAAGAGAGGAACTAGCCTTTGCGTCCAATCTACTCAAGGTTTCGATTGGAAGTGGTTCTGGTGGTTTACAAACTAGCTTATGAACTTTCCAATGAGCTTTTTGACAAACTCTGTTGCAATAGGAAATGTCCTCACATCTGCCACATAAGTCTAAATTGGAGCCTTCAAGCAAACAAAATCCACAAAATGATATAACAGCGGCAGAAACTATAGGAGATGAGGCAGCAGTTTGCGAAGCTTCTCCATGGGAGGAAGTTGAACTTGGTATACGAGGTATAGACATAATAATCTCCGTTGTATTAAGCACTTTACCATAAACGGTTGTTAAAAATAGCCAAATTATTCCAAATAGCTACCCAACCTTAGCCGCATCAATAGACCGCGAACTTGAGATATCTATTCAAGTCAGCTTTGCTCAAAGAAGGTCTGAACTGAAAGGTCTCATTCCTTAGTAATTTCATAGAGATTAAGGTGTTAGAGTGCAAAGCTTTTAAAGCAGCGTTATTGACTATTAACTTTAGATCCGAACATATTAATCCTGTAGTGATGCGAGATAATTCTTCATATATAATGTCGTCACTAGTCGGTCTATCCTCCAAAAAAAGACGAAACAACTCACATCTTGCTGCATCATCCGGAGGAGGTATAAAGATCTTTTTGTCCATACGTCCAGATCGCAGGACTGCTGGATCGAGCTTTTCAGGGAAGTTGGTGGCTCCAACAACTAAAATTTTCTTCTGCACGCTGCCTTCCATGAGCATCAAAAACTCATTGATTTCAGTTTCTCTATAGTTCTCATGAAATGGCAAGTCTTCTCTTCTAGGCATCAATCCTGAGATCTCATCCATAAAAATCACAGAAGGGGCCATCCGTTCAGCCCTTTGGAAAGCAGAGACAATATTTTGGGTTGTTGCATGCCTATAAGTGCTACCTACTGTGCCGTCCGTGAGTTCAATGAGTTCTGCTCTAATAGCCTCAGCAAGTCTCTTTGCAATAAACGTCTTGCCGCAGCCAGGTGGGCCGAAGAATAAAATTCCATTGGATGGGCTAACACCGTATTTTTCATAATCTTTCCAGTTCAGGAATGGATGAATAACATCTCTAATCAGAATAGTCTTTAAGGCGTTCATCCCAGCGATAGCGTCCAGCCCTCTTCTTTGAATAATATTTTTCAGCCTCTCTGTGATATCTCCCTCAGTATGTTTTGGGTACTTTTTTCCAGGGATCTCCACACTGCCTATTAAGAAAGTTTCATAGGAAAGATCGCGAGCTTTCAATTTTTTCACAAGCTCTTCTTCATGAAAAAGATAAAGAAACTCTCCTGTATCCAAGGAAAAAACCTCAACAAAGTGCTGCTTATCGATTCTTTGAAGAATTTTTTCACCGCCCGGGAGTATCCACCCAGGAGGAAATGTAGGTTTAGCGTCCATTTTTGTTTTCCTTCTTTTTTTCCAAGGTTCCATAGGATTGGGCAATCTGCTTATCATCATAGCCCTGCTTGCGCATTTCATTAAGTGTTCGTGGGTAATTAGCATGCAAATAGTGTATCACTTTCCGCTCTTTCTCAGTTAAAAGTTGCCCGGGGTTATTACTGGGACGTATAGGTGGATTGGGGCTCTGAATTACGGTCTTTGTGTGATTTGTTGGGGGTCTCTCAGAAACTTTATAATCTATTCCAAATACCAGAAACAAAATAACAAGCACTACAAAAGAAACTGCCACAATGGGTGCCATTGATTTCCATCTTCTATCCCCACGAATTTTTCGAAATACAAGCCGAAAGCATTCTACTTCCCCTAACATATTAATCACGGAATATGTCTTGTCATGTTTTTGTCTACAAGCAATTCTTTCAATTGATTTTAGGCAAGAACGATGGGCTGCATTTAATTGTGACATCTCACAAACCTTTAACGATTTTGCAACACTTTCTATCTCAACAAGTGGTTCACAGTCTATATTCAAGAAAACCACAAATCTAAACAAAAATAAATGATCTTTTAATAAACTCTTAATGTAATCGAATATTTCAATTGCCTCTCTTTGGGTTGTGCGATTACAAAGCCAATCTAGCTTGAGACTGTCGAGGATTTTAAACCGCTTCTTTTTAAAAATCTTATACCCTTTCCTCATCAAAAGAGAACAAAAATAAAGTAGAAGATCTGCCCTTGCTTCTTTGGAATCCTCTTGATTATTGATACCTATTTTACTGTCTAGCTCAAGGTAAAGATTTTTAGCTTGGTCAATTTTTTCTGCTTTAATTAATTGTTTTAGTTGTTCAAATTCTGTAGAGACGATCTTTCTTAATCTTTCTTTATTGACCAGTTTTTCATCCGACTCGATCGTGTCTTTTAGCACACCAGAGCTTACCAATTTATAGGTAACATCGATAAAAAGCTGTGCAATTTTACTGTTGTAATTCTGGTTGTAAATATCCGCGTAGATTTTCCTTAATTTTTTGGAAATATCATCTTTTAGAATAATGAAGGGAGCGTATTTTAAAAGTTCAAATTGATCGAGTTCCGAGCAACCTCCGGTTATCTCTTCCAGTTTTTTTTTAATCCATGAAATATCCCATGAAGAATCATTCATTGATTCAGCAACAATTATTTCAAGATCTTGAAACGCTTTTTTAATTTTAAGAATTATTGGCTGAATGATTTCAATGTCTGTAGATATCCCAAGCCGGCCGAATGCAGAGTAACATATGCCAATTGCTTTAGGAAGGGTTGTTTGCTGATAGAAAGAGGCTGCAAAATTTGAGATATATTCGCAAAGAGATCCTCTAAATTCCTGAAATAAAAACGAGAAGGTGTTAAATTCATCGTGGAGCAAGTAGTACATTTTGTAAAACTTCCAAAACTCATCAGACTCAGCGATCAGCTTCCATAGATCTAAAGAGCGTGTAAAGCTGGAAAGATTTGACGTTGCAAAAGCTTCGAAAATCAAAGCCAAAGCTAAGTTCTTCTGGCACAACCAGTCCACGCTTGAAGCACTTGCTTTCTCTAGAATATTGATTGCTTTTTCGTAATTTCCCTGTACAAGCAGAGCGATTGCTTCTTGATTTTCTACATTATGAGCATCAAACCAGAAAAAGACCTCTTTTAGTCGTTCTTTGATGCCAGATAACCTCTCTAAAGCAGTCTTAATCTCATTCTCATTGCGTAATTCACGCACATGGCCAATATCGCTTCCGAATTGCTGTATTTCCTCGATCTTGGCTAGCTGCAAGAGTTCCTGTGCCTTCTTTCTTATTACCTTTAAAGTAGATGTTGGAGGAAGGCCCAGGATATTGAATGAATTTCTGACTAATATAGAAGGAAGCTGGGCGCTCATAGAGTAATCCCCGCCCGTATTGATCTTACTTCAGGCTTATCACTTGCTATTGCAAATGGACAGAGGGCCTCATAAGCATTCTGCATAAGTTTTAGATCTAATTTAGCAAGCGCGTCTTGGGCATTAGTAATCAATCCTGGCACTGAAGGATTAGGGTGGACTTTTTCTTGTGCCTGTTTAATTAATCCGCGAAGCCAAAATGACAAAGCATTGATATCGCCAAATTGATAACTAGATAACAGCTGATCCATTTTCTGATTAATATGAGATATCAACACGGCATTTTCTTTAGCAATCGCAGAAAGCCCCTCTTGGTAAAGAGTATTATATGCAGCTTTGTATTCAGGCCTTTTCTCAGGGGGATAGCAATATTCTAGATAATCTGTAAACGCTTTACACGTCTGCCGGAAAGCAGCGACATTCTTATTGTATCCATTTTTTGCTTCAATTTGGTCAAGAGAGACCATGAGGTCTTTTACTTGCTTTTCTGCCTTACGCTGCTGATCTGAATCAGAGGCGGAATTTTCTATCGTATTCCGAATGTCTTCAATCGAGCTCCTTACACCCTCCATTTCGCTAGTTGGCTCACAAGTCTCAAGGATAGAATCTAAGCGTTCAACTTGCTCGTTAAAGTCCTTGTTAATGTTGTCAAGTTTAGTAGCATCAAAATACAAGGTTGCCCTTGCATTAAGGGTAATATCAGATTGAGGAAGATATGCAATGACGCTCAGTTCTCTCGACTCATTAATCTCAATGGTGATATCAACAGGCGAGGCGCGTCTTAAGTCTTTAGACAGCGCCTTTCCATTGATTGCCAAATGGCAGACTAAAGTGTTTCGATTTGAGATAAGAGATTCACCTTCATAGATACAGATCGGGAGCGCATTTTCACTCGACCCCGCTTTTAAATCTGCCACAGTATGAAATCGTTTTTTTCCCTTAAGAGGTAAAATGCTGTTTTTCCCGAAAAAGAACTCCATTGTTTCAGTAGGCTCTACATATCCCTTATTTGAAGAATGTGAAATGATTGAGACACCGATTGAAAAGGGAAGAGGAGCGCCCATAATAGAAACCCCTCGATTGATTTGGATACTATCCAAATTTGTTGTAATGAGGCGTCCAGCAATATCTTTGACGTAAATCCAATACTGAGCCCCTTTCTTTCCTGTAGGAAGAGTTAGAATGAATTTCCCATTTTTGACCAAAATTTCTTCAGACATAAAAGAGTTGTCAGAACTTGTAAACTGAATAGTATAGGGCTGGATATCCTCAGCAGAGCAAATAATTTTACCTGTGACCATTTGTTCATCATCCGATGTCACTGGATTATAATTCACTTCTAACTGGCATGAAGCTGTATCTGTGTCTCCTTTCTTATCACCAGAAACAACCAGCGTTTGATTGCCAAATAAAGCAGCACCTTTTGCTACAACAGTAAGTGGGTCGAGACTTCCGTCAACATTGATATGCAGGAAGTATTGTAAAAAGTCTTGTAAGATAGGCATTTGAGTGGGCCCTCCGACTAGAACTATTTTTTGAATGGCTGAAGGATCTACTTTTGCATCACTAATGGTTTTGCGGCAATGAAAGACTGTTTTCTCAAGGAGATGTCTACAGGATTGAAGAAGGTCTGCACGTGATATCTCGATAGAATATTGGATTCTTGCGTCATCTATCTGTGCATCAATATCGATAGTTGTTTTTTCGCTTACAGAAAGTTCAATTTTTGCTAATTCAGAAAGCTCTTTCAAATAACTAAAGACGTGAGGGTGGACCGCCGGGTCAAGAACGACACCTCTAGCCGCAAGATGAGGAAGTATTAACTTTTGCACGATTGCATTATCAAAGTCTTTCCCTCCTAAAAAATTATCACCCGCATGAGCAAGCACTGTAAGTGCTCCATCCCGGGATGCAACTAGGGCAACATCAAAAGTTCCACCGCCCAAGTCATATACAAGCCAGTTCTCATTTTTCTGATTGATAAACCCATAAGCAATTGCAGCAGCAATCGGTTCTTGTAAAAGCAGGATATGTTTAAAACCTGCCAAGCTTCCGGCTCTTTTTGTTGCCTCAGATTGAACAGTCGAGAAATAAGCAGGAACTGTAATGACAGCAGAATCTAACGAGAGTGCCGGGTGTTTCCTCTGAACATCTCCCCTCAGGTTTTTTAAAATTTCTGCTGAAATTTCCTCAGGAAGCAAGCTTCTTTTCAAGTTGGGAAATGCAATTGTATCTGCTGTTCCCATCAAGCGTTTGATCTCAGCTTTGCTATTTTGCAAATTTTCTTGAGAATTATTCATAACCCGCTTTGCTTTCGATCCGATTACAATATTTCCATTTCGATCAGCATAAATTACCGAAGGAGTAGTTTCCTCTCCCAGGGAATTTTTTAGAATATGCACCTCATTTTGCTGAATTACAGCTACCGAAGAATTGGTAGTTCCCAAATCGATGCCAATTGAAATAGTTGTCATAATACCCCTCATCTTAGCTTTGATCTCATGAAGTTATATATAAATCTCATTAATATAACAATTGGCAAGTATGTAGATAGCTGAGCATGATTGTAATTGTTTGTGCCCTACAACTACCAATCTCATATCGCGCTTGGTTAAAAATGACTTTTCAAATATAGTCTTTTCCAACATAGAGCGCCTCCATAAAAGAAGGTTTAATTACAATGTTTGGAACCAACCTCAACCTATGTCCAAGAGATCTTAGTCGTGGTATCATCGCACGTCACCCAAAAATGGCAGCTTTAGGAGTTTTAGCAGCTGCTGGGGCACTTATATATTGTAAGGAAGGGATAGGAAAGAGTCTCTCTTTTCAGCAAACATGTGACAAAGTCAGTCGCTCTTGGGTGCTCTTTAAAGAAATATGGGGTGAGGTCAGGGAAAATGGCAATTTAGCAGCTCATAAGGTTCGCTC
>CANJJB010000025.1 GCA_947474635.1 Parachlamydiales bacterium
GATAGCAATAGAAAGTGAGCCCAACATAAAAATCACAAAAGTGATGATAGCAGCTAGCATGATAGATTTAGGGTAGTTCTTCTGAGGGTTGATGACATCTGCTGCATGAGCGCCAGTTACTTCGAGTCCTGCAAACGCAAGGAACATCCCTGCAAGAAAGACCATGTTATTGATGTTTTTAGGATGAGGAATAATATCTGCAAGAGCAAGCGATGTTTCAAGGGAATTGCCTTTCATGACCCAGGAAACGCCCAAAGCAATGATAAAGATACCCGGTAAGATGGTGCCCACAATTACGCCTACTGTTGAAAAGAGACTTGATGTCCGAATACCTAAGTAGTTTAAAAGAGTCATGCCCCAGAAAGAAAAAAGGATAATGGCCAATACAAAGTACTCGTTGTGTTCAAGGCCCGGGTTGACGACATAGGCAATGGTGGTTGCAACAAACGACAAGATCACTGGGTACCAAGAAAGGCTATGTGCCCACTGTATCCATACAGCTAAAAATCCCCAGCGTTGTCCAAGAGCTTCTTTTACCCATACATAGACGCCGCCAACTTTCGGCCATCCTGTTGCAAGTTCTGCGGATACAAGGGCGCATGGCATTAAAAATAGGAGAGCGACGATAAAAAAGTAAGAGACCGCTCCCAGCCCATACTCTGCGACAAGAGGCAGGTTTCTTAAGCTTGCCATGATAGAGACATTCAACATTGCCAGTACAAAAACTGTTAAAACCCGTTTACTTTTACCTTTCATGCCCGGAACTCCTGTATTTTTTGGCATCGTAACAGATTGTTTTTGCTTTAGCGAGTTTTTTTTAATTTTCAATATTGTGTAAAAAATATTTTGATTTTTTTATAAAAAAATGTATACACCAATAAATATGCCGGATAACGGAGATATAGCAGAGAAAGTACCTTAAAGGACTAAAAACGATGATAAAGAACAAGAAAGTAAGACTTAAGATCATGAGAATCAACCCACTAGCCGAGAAAATTCGCGCTAAAAAATGTAAATCTATACGCCGGATAGAGAAAAGAAGCAATCTTATCAAGAAAGAAGCTTTTGAAAATTCTTATTAATAACTTTTTTTGCTAATAAATAGTATTATTTATTATAATAAAATTTGTAGGATGTAAAACTAAAAATTATAGTTTTTCAACTCTACAGTAACATGTTTCGTAAACAATAGGGGTTATATGGCTAAAAAAATCATTCGCAGAAAAAAAAGCGCTTCTAAAACAAGACGCAGATCAGCTAAATGCAGCTGCACCTGCCCTTGCTGCAAACGTAATTGCAGATAGTATTACTAAATCACATTAAAACGGGCATAAAAAGGCCGCATCTTACAAGATGCGGCCTTTTTTTATTAATTATTTTTATTTATTTTAAAAATAAAAATAATTTATCTATGAAGCCTATTCTCTCTATACAAAAAGATCTGAAAATAGAATTTTTTAATTAAAAAATCAATCAAAAAATGCTTTTATTAAAAATATTTTTTGCAAATAAATAAATTATTTACTATATTAACAATTGTAGGGAATAAACAAATGTTAAGAGGGTTTTGTAAAATCTTCAATAATCCTACAAATAACAAGGAGATATATATGGCAAAAAGAAAATCACGTAAAGCTACTCGTAAAGGAACTGTTGTTAAAAAAGCAAAAAGAAAAACAGTTCGCAAAACAAAAAAAACAGCTCGTCGATAATTCCTGATAAACATGGTCGTTAGGCCAAGACAGCTAGATTGTATATGTTTATCGAGCAAGTCAGGAACTTGCTCGATTTTTTTTTATCTCTTAGACAAGACCTTTTCTCCTTCTGTGTGAGCCACTAAAACTGCACAAGAAGCATCACTAAAGACGTTTGCCGTTGTTCTACACATATCTAAAAGCCTATCTACAGGAAGAATCAAAGCAAGCCCCTCTGTAGGAAGCCCCATCGATTTTAAAATCACCAAAATAGCAACTAAGCTAGCAGACGGAATACCCGCAACTCCCATAGACGTAAAAAGCGATAAGATGACAATGACAAATTGATGCATGAAGGTAAGCTCTATTCCATAGACTTGGGCAACAAAAAGAGCTGCCACGCACTCATAGAGAGCAGATCCTGACATATTCACAGAAGTTCCTAGGGGAACAACAAAACTACAGATCCTATTAGAGACTCCTGCTCTTTTTTCTACACACTCCATGGTAACTGGCAAAGCAGCAACCGATGAGCTCGTTGAAAAAGCTGTAAAAAGTGCAGGTGCAAGCGCTTTAATATGTCTTATGGGGCTAATGCCCATGCACCATAAGAGAAGCGGCAGCACTGCAAACATAAATATGGCAAGGCCACAAAGTACGGTGATAAAGAAAAAGACAAGTCCTTCCATAGACTCAAGACCCTGCGATGCGATAACCTTCGCAACTAAGCAAAAAATACCAAAGGGCATGACTCTCATGACAAAGTGGGTCATTTTCATGAGCACGTAGAAAATGCTTTTCCAAACAGCAGCCAAAGTATCCGAAGCTGTACTTTCAATCCGTGCAAGCGCAAGTCCAAAGAGCAAGCTAAAAAAGATCACGCCTAACATATTGCCGGTAGAGGCTGCTTCAAAAATATTTAAGGGAATCAGCTTAAGAAGAATCTGACTAATTGCCTCTCCATGACTTTCAGGTGCTCCAGAGAGAAGTGGTTCGGCATGAGAAGGGGATAGGGGAACCTGTTTTATGTAGTGCATGCCAGGCTCGATCCAATTGACAAGCACTAGACCTGTTAACACAGCTAAAAGAGTGGTTAGGATATAGAAGAAAAATGTTTTGCCCCCCAGCCTCTTAAATGACTTCTCTTTTCCCATCTGGCCAAGGCCATTGATGATAGAAGAAGCAACCAAAGGTACAACAAGAAGGGTTAGAGCATTGAGAAACAGCTGACCAAAAAATCCATACAGGTGATAGAAAGAGGTCCCGAAAATCTTCATTTCGGTCCCTGTGATACTTCCTGCTACCATAGCCAATACAAGGGCTATAAGAACTTGCCAGATCAACGACGTCTTTTTCATTTTAACCCTACATACATTCAACTAATGGTTATGGTAGTGGTTAAGATGTTTTTCCTCAATGCAAATGTACGGGCAGAAAAAGAGCTTTATCTCTAGGTGAAAATAAGACTGATGGCCCGAGGGATAAGTCCATGTGTGTAAATGTGTGGTTTACGAGCAAATGAAGCCAGGGAAGTAAGCAGAGTGCTGTCAAATTGCTTAACTGCCCATACAAGGCTTTTACGCAATGTTTCTTCTGAAATCCCATCCATATTATAAAACGTGATGGGTATTAATTTAACTTTTTCTAGAGCTTTGAGAGCCTCTAATGATTGTGTTTTTGCAGCCCCAAAAACCGCTCTTGGATCTTGCTGGATCAATTTCTGCTTTCGCTCGTTTATAGCTGTGCCTAGGGCAGTAACTTCGCTAGAAACAGTTGTCTTTAGTGAGATAATTGAGAGCTTAATGAGTGTTTCTTCCGCTTTGCACTCTTTGAATAACTCGTCTATAATGCTTTTTAGGGGTAGGGGGGGGCGTTGAGCTAGTTTTTTTATGGGAGCCATAACAAAGTTTTCTATCTGTTGTCGTCTAGAAATGGGAGCATGGCTTTCTTCGACAGGAGGTGCGGCCTGTAAATGTTTATGCAAAGATCTTGCCATTGTTGTGAACCATATTTGTCGACCTACTTGGGCTAAAGTAGAACGATTTCTTAAAAATTCTAACATTGCCTGTGGATCTCGAGGTTGTGCAGATAACAATTGGTTTAAGTTTGTAAAAACTCCCACATTGTGTTGCAAATCAGGATAAGACTTGGACGGACCGGTTGCGGGGAGGTAACCCAAGCATGTGCTTAGTTCTGCTGCAATGGCATCAAAATTAATTGCCGGAAGATTAGGGGACGCAAAAACATCTTGTCCAAGAGCCTCTGTGAGCTGCGTAAGAGCGACTTCAAGCTGTGATAGTTTATTATATATCTCGTTAAGTTTTCTTAGTTGTTTCTGCTCAAGCACAAGTGCGCCCATTGTTTCTAATCCTGTTATCAAAGCTCTTTGTGGAGTAGAAACATCTTCCTCTAATTGTCCAAGTGCTGTTTGGTGATTTATCTCAATGCGTGGATGCTGAGCAGCAGTTTTCAATTGAGCGTTAATATTTTGCGCATCCGTAATTAAACCCTTTAAATCATCTTCCAGAACTCTATCTATCGCTAAGTCATTGATCATTTGAGTCTTAGTACGACTAAAAAGATTGATAGCGTCCTGAGTTCCTGTAATGGATCGATTAACTAAAGCTTGCTCACGTCTACCTGACATATCAAGATGTTCTACTATTCTTTGTGCAACGAGATTTTTAGCTTTTTCCTTTGATTCTTTGATTTCGCTATCAATGTTTGCTTTATATCCCGCTGTTATTTCTCTGTCATTGGGTTTATAAGCTTCGTTCATGTTATGAAGAGTTTCGAGAAGCAACGAACCAACTTGAAGAGGACTTGAAATCTTTTGAAGAAAGTTCCCAGCAAAATCTGTTGCCAAATTGACACCCTTACTGTAGATAGGTTTTTTAACTAGAGAATTAAGTACAGAGGAATCTGGCTGCAATGCTGCTTTTAGCTCTTCTTTAGATAGGGCTGCATTAGGACCTAAGATTTCTATTATTTTTGTTATAGCGCCTTTTAGATTGTTTTTATCCTTTAGGGGAGAAGATTCTGCATCAACACCTGTCGCTGCAAAAGGAGTCTCTAAAGAGCGTGCAAGATTTTTTAACTGTTGTGCTAAAACACGCTTGATACCATAAGAGGTTTCTGTCGAATTAATTAAAGAGTTCACGTGTTTATCAATAGATTTTTGTAGCTTAGAAGCTACTTGGAAAACAAGGAAAACGCTTAAGGCAACAGAGGCAGTTAGGGCAACAGCACCCCCTCTACCTAAGACAAAACTTGTGATCGCAGGAATATGCCTAACAAGATATTTTCCTAAGATAGGACCAGTTATTATTGCAATCCAGAAATGTGGTTTACTTACGACCGCACGAACCTTAGAGTGGAATACAGCAACAGCAACAAAGGCGCTTACTGCAGCAACATATGGAAAAAGAGGCGCGCCCACAACAAAACCTGTAAGCATAAGAACACGGCCAGCAAGATATTTTCCTACGAGAGCACTCGCTGGTATTGCAACCCAAACAAGTGGCTTACTCACGATTTCAGCAATCTTAGAGCCCAATACGGCAACAGTTACTTCAGAGCACATGGCACGCCTATAAATTGCCTCTCTAGTAATACCACCATATGTAGAAGGGTGTTCTAACTCTTGTACAAGAGCTGTCGGTATATCAGATTGGGGATATAGTGCCGCCGCAACACGTCTATAAGCTCCATCTAAAACGGCTAAATAGTTATTGAGTGAGCGAATAATGTCCTGAAAAATATTTTTTGGGATATCCGCATTTTTGGGGAAAACATAGGCAGAACATAAAATGTCGATATGGTAATTACATAAATTTGAAACTAAATGTGGAATTACTGAAGATGCAACAAACCAGAGAGCATGTGAGAAAAAGCGTTTAGCAAAATTTTTGTTTTGTAACCTGCCCATTAGGATGTCTTTTAATCTTTCCTGGGCTGTTGTATTCTCACCTGGTACTTTAGAAGAGTGCACACTTAGTAGATAAAAATAATCTGTCTGTAGCGGGAGCAAAAGGTCATGAACAAGTTTAAAAACTAAAAAGAGGGATGTATTTTCAATGAAGGCTTGCTTTTCTTGCTCTATACCATTTTGTAATTCTTCTATTGTTAAAGACTGTGCAACAGGTGCATTTCTTTGTAAAACACTAGGAACGCTTATCTCTTCAACAGCAGCTGTTTGAGTCTCTTTAAGAAACCGCCGAAAGAATCCTACCACATCATAGCCTTGAATGCGCACTTCAAGAGTTTCCAGTGTTTTGTCCAAGTCTTTAAGAGCCTGATCTAGTGAAAGATTTCCTTTTTCAAGTTTTGATAAAAGGGTGTATAGCTGTATATGGATATGCTCAGGAATGGTGATAAAGTTGCCTAAAAGGTATAGAAAATTTTGAGCTTGTCTAGCAAATTGCTGCTTTACCATTGTGCCGGCTGTTGCACAGAGCTCAGTAGCTAGACTGTTTTTACTGCGCTCTATACCAAGATTGTGTTGTAGCTCAATCAAGTTCCTTGCAAATGTACCAGTATTCTCTGCTGTAAGAGTTAAGAGAGCTTGCTTGCAAGTATCTGAAGTCTTTATATTTAAGCCTGGAGTTTCTAAAAATTGCCGAACAGCTGTGACATTTCCCAAAGAAGGATCTGCAATAGCATTAGTTAAAAGTTGATTCAGTTTATCTTCGTTAGAACCCTCTCCACTAAGAGGTTGCCCGAGCTCAAGGCGGGCAAGGCCCGTATGTAAGACCCCTGCGACAGTTTCAGGAAGATGCGGCGCCATGCCATGTGCGATACCTCGGACCTGTTTAAATGCATGCTGTTTAGCAGCTTCTTGAATCTTTGTTGCTTGAGCTGTTATAAATGAAGTGCCTTGATCGCCCTGATGCTGATCTATTCGATCTTCGATTAGAGCGCGCATCTGCTCCAAAGTGATTAAAAAAAAGTTTGCGTTAGCTGTAGAAAGAGATTGCAGTTTTTCTTTGTATGGATGCAAATCAGCTGTAAAAGGACCTTGATAATCTTCAAGAAAGTATTTAACGCTATCTACATTTTCAAAAGAGGGGGTTGCAATGGCCCTACGCAGGAAATTAACTAATACCTCTTCGTCTGGCAGCGCTGAACTACAGCTAGCCCTTGTAGAGCCTCCGAACGCAGTCCATAGCTTGTCTCCTAGAAAACGACCAATAGAAGCCATAATTTAAGATCCCTCTTAATAGTATTGGAGACAATGTTACACTATTTTTTAGATTTTTATCTATAGAATAATGGCGAAATCAGTAAAAAAATTTATTACATAAAATCAGAAATAGGAAGAAATTAAACCCAAAAATCTATCAATTGTAGAGAGAGCTCTTACAGAAGCTACGCTTACCGCCTGATCTGGCAAAGGAGCGTATTGAGGAATCCGAACTATCATACAGTGAGGTAATGCTCCCAGCGCTTCAGGGATTGTAGTAAGTCGGTTTTCTGATACATTCAACATAAATAATTTTGTTAAGCTACCAAGCGACGCAGGAAGATCTCTGAGACTATTATTTTTAAGGTGAAGCGTTTTTAGGTTCTTTAAGAGACCAATAGATTCAGGAATAGTTTCAAGCTGGTTCGTTCGGATGTCGAGGAACACTAAATTTATTAATTGACCAATGGAGTTAGAAAGCGTCTTGAGCTTGTTTTGGCCGAGACTAAGAGTTCTTAGATTCTGTAACTGAGCGATAGAGTGAGGAATCTCTCTGAGCTGATTGTCTACAAGATAAAGTTCTGTTAAACCAATTAACTCACAAATAGATACTGGCACAGCGCTAAATTCATTCCCATTAAGATACAGTTTTTGTAACCGTCTTAAAAGAGCAAAAGATTCTGGAAGATCACTCAGGCGATTCGCCATAAGACTTAATTCTTCTAAACCTATTAACTGGCTAATCTCGGCAGGAAGAGATTGAAGTCCGTTCCCATTAAGAATCAGTTTGGATAAGTTTCTTAACTGACAAATCGGCATAGGAAAATCGTGGAAAAGATTTCTACGAAGATCGAGTTCCCTTAGCAGGCTTAAGTTTTCAGCAGCATCAGGAATATATGTGAGCTGATTATCAGCAAGTCTTAAAACACACGTATATGGGGCAATGTTAGGAAAATCCACAAGCCCACAACGAGGGATATTAACCGTTAATTTGAATGTTTGTACGATATCGCGCAATCTTTGAGCGCAGTGGGCTACATTGTCGATGTCTGCAGCTGAAAGATGACATTCAAAAATGATAATATTTAAAATCTCCGCTGGCAGCCCGCTGAAATAATCAATACCCTGCGGGGACTCTTGTATAGGAACAATCGCTTGGCTTATAGGAGCCTGAGGCTGTTGGCTTATAGGAGCCTGAGGCTGTTGGCTTATAGGAGCCTGAGGCTGTTGTGGGTTATCTTGGCTAGCTCTTTCTGCCTGTCGCACGTGATTTTTATAAAATACGTAGTAGACAATGATACCGACTATAGCTGGAACAAGAGAGCACAAAGCCAGAGGCTTTATATTATTCTGAAGTGTAGCAGGAGCTGTAAATGGGATATAGGCTGCAAGAGAAGAAACTTTTCGAGCAATAGGCGAAATAACCCCAGCCAAGGAGCTGTTATTGTAAAGGGGAGCAACTCTAGACAAAGCATCATTTAGTATTTTCATATTAGACGGTATACCATAAATAGGATTAAATTTCTGTAGTAACTATGGTATGCCTGAAGAGTAGGCTAATCCGCCTACCCTCAGTCACTTAACATAAGATCAATTATCAGACGTTAAAAAAGTCTTCGTCGCAGAATAAAGCGCTTCCGATTAATCTATTAGAGTCTGGCACGAAGACAGGCTTATCAAATTGTTCCATGTCACCCTGGTTTATCAGTGCTAGATATCCCACATCTGACGGATTCTCTGGATAGACCTTCTGCGGGCGTTGCTTGGGCTTAACTTCTTCTGGAGCGACTCGTTCATGAACATCTGGAGCTCCGAGCATGTCGTATTCTGCTGGCTGCCACTGATTGACTTCATATGACAAGGCTCTTCCAAATGAGTTCGATATTCTACCTGTTGTAAGGGAGCATTTACGCCCCGGAGAAGCTACAGACAGACTTCTTTTTGCTTTTGCCTGGCCTGGAGAGTTTTTTTCTTTGACTGGGGAGTCTTCCATACTGACGGCTCCATGCTGGCCTGGAGAGTTTTTTTCTTTGACTGGGGAGTTAACTGGAGAGTCTTCCATGCTAAGCGATCCATATATGGGGTTTTCTTTCCCTATTCCGTGCGGATTATCATAAGCTACAACACCATGCATTCTGTCTAAAGTGTTGTCATAATGTGGCCTCTCAAAGTAAGCAGTCTCAGATATAGCTTGTATGTAAAAAAGTAATTCAACCTGTTTTCTGCTTATAGGATTTTTTTTGTTATGGAACTCTTTATCAGCAAAATTATTCAAGCAGCATGTAATGACCTGTTGATGTATCGGGGTTTGCTGTGAGATATTTTTACTTGATAAAGCTAAAATAATTTTGCTGTTTAAGCTCTTAAAAGCTTTATCAGCTTTCGAAGAAAATAATATCTTTTTACTTTTTAAGGCCGTTTTGATCATCTGCGCGCATATTTCCCCAAGTTCCTGAGCTTGAGCGCTCTCCTGTTCCCCGAGGGTATGAGGAGTATAATCTTGTATAAAAAATTTTGGCGACGAATAAAATATAGGAATATCCATATTAACCTTTGTTTTATAAATTGTTTATTAAACTATATGACATTGTATATGTATTGATATAATAAGTAAATTCATTTTAATTAATTTAGTTTTTTATAACAACCTCTAACTAAGTGGATTAGAATTGCCTGGTAGCTTTAAAAACCACCCTTCTGCTAACATCCGCTGCCTAAAAGAAGGTTGAATTGTGGAAAATAGCTTTATTTCAGGCTCCTACGCTAGATTAGCGCAGGCCTATGTACCCCCTATTTTAGAGGGAAGCCTCATTCTTGTAGGAGCATTAACTGTATCAGGCAAGATTGACGCGCTACTTAAATCCCATTTTAAAGGGATCATGCTTGGGAAGCTTGGAACCCAGGAGCTGCCGCTCACGGCTGCCCTTCTCAGTTCAAGTTGGTTCATGGCAAAAACTGAGCTCATCTCCCCTACTAAATCCTTACAAATAGCTGCTCTTACAATAGGCGGCCTAGCCTGCTCATATTATAGGCACTATCAAAACCATGTAAGGCAAATACAAGAAATAAAGCAGTTCTTAAGCTCAGAAACAGGCGTATCTAGAAAACAATTCAAAATAGAGCTAGAAGGTTTTCCTCCTATTGATATTGTAGCTATTTCTAACCCAGGCAAAAACAATCTCTTTATGGTTACAAGTAGGAGCTTTAGACAAACTAAAGATGAGATCGTCTTTCTCTCAGGGTGCTCAACAAAAAGCGCAAAGAAACTACATGCAACCATTCTTCAGCACTATGCTCAAGTTTTAAAAAAAGAAGGAGCTCTGCCATCTAAAACTTCGGTTCCCACCTGGGTCGCTGTTCCCCCTAGTGATAACCTATCCCAATTTGCCCCAGCAAAGAAAGAGATACTAAGAGACCTGGCAATAGTTCGAAGATCCGAACTAACAAGCACTCAATACAGAATCAGTGTTAACAACTGTTCCCATACGCTATGGCTTATTGAAAATCCTTATCAAGATTTTTCTGAAGCGGTGATACAAAACCAAAGAAGTGAACAACAATGCGTACCACTATTTAATGTTAGTAGCATTGTGATGTGCAGCTCTCCTGTGGGTTATCGTGCTATGTCGGAAGAAGAGCAGCGGGCTTTTCAAGGGTGCATTAGACGCTGGTATGATGATGAGAAGCTTCCTGGAAGACCGTCTATAATGTTTATGGAGGCTAATGACTCCCTTTTAAGCGTATTTGCCATAAGACATAAACTGGGTAACTCTCCTAATGTTCCTTTGGTATATCAGAAAGAGCAGATTGAATGACTGGAGGTGTAGCCTGGAAAGCCTTTAAAAATGCACAGCAAGATGCTGTGCAAAAATGTTTAAATGCCCCTTTTTTGTGCAGTTATAGTATAAAAGCAGGAAAAGGTTTTTTATGATCACTGTAACCATACTGACAAAGAATTCCAGTGAAACACTCTCTTCTACCCTTCTATCCGTTCAAGACTTTCCCGAAGTTGTTCTATTAGACACAGGCTCGACAGATAGCACATTAGAAATAGCTAGGCGCTTTCCTAATGTGAAGATCTTTCAGAGAGAATTTAAGGGATTTGGGCCTAGCCATAACGAGGCAAGTTCTTTAGCAACCTACGATTGGATCTTATCTATAGATAGTGATGAAGTATTATCAAAAGAGCTAGCACATGAGATCCTGAAGCTAGATCTCAATCCTGGCTGTATTTATAGAATCAACCGAGAAAATTACTTCAACGGCAAGCATATGAAATGCTGCTCAGGATGGTACCCTGACAAGATCGTGCGTTTATATAATCGGAAAAAGACCTCTTTTTCGAATGCGGCAGTCCATGAGAAAATAGAACAAGGCACGTGCCAGATCAAAGATCTCAAGTACCCTATGAGGCATACCCCCTACCTGCGTATTGAAGACTTTTTAACGAAGATGCAAAATTACAGCACGCTCTTTGCCCTTCAAAATAAGGGAAAGAGAAAGTCTTCTCTTTTCCATGCTATTTTTCATGGACTACATGCATTTCTTAAAAGCTATATTTTGAAGCGGGGCTTTATGGGAGGAGGAGAAGGCTTTATCATCTCTATGTACAACGGACAAACTTCATTTTACAAATACTTAAAGCTTGCCGAGTTAAACAAGTTAGAGCTTTGACATAATCTTCGGAAAGGCTCCGCGTTTTTCCTTGAGACGGCTGTTGAATTTTACCATCTTCTGCATCTCAGGGCTCTCTAAAATCATGTCTTTCATGTTATCAATAATCATATACAATAAGCGCGCATGCCATCCTTTGGTTACGCTTGTGTCTTCCACATAGCCAAGATCAGGAATTTGCTTACGGATTTTGTCTACAATTTTCCAAACAATCCCTTTGGTATTATCTCCAAACACTTCAAATATCAGGGCTGCTTGCATGGCCCTTGATACTGTCTTAGCAAAATGTAAATCTGTATCGAAGCCCTGAGGTAAAGACACTCTAAAAAAATCATCTCTTTTGTCTACAAAGTGCACATCCCCTGTGGGTGTCACTGTAATGCCGAGTATTTTCTGTATGCTTTTTCGCAATAAGATAGAGAAACGGGGGCTTACCCAAGAATCTAATTGTTGCAGTTCTATTCGCTGACTTTTATCAATATTGCATGATCTATTAAATTTAAAATCAACCCAGTCGCTTGACGAACGCACGCTTCCTTGGCCACCCATATAACTTCGAAGACTTCTTCTTGAAAATCCAGTAGGAAAAAATAAATGTCTATTTTCTATGATTTTTATCCGTGTAGCATGAGTAGCCTCTGCAGCTAATAGCCATAATTGAAATTCTATGCTATCGCTAATATCAGCTACAATTTGTGTTGCATAGAAGCTGCCCATACGACACCGTATTTGCAAAAAATCTTCCCTTTTAATACCGCTTTTTTCCTCTTTTGGTAGTGATGGCATTAAACGCTCAATAGGTTGAATTCTACTTGTTGCTAATCCTGCAATTTTTAAAAGCGCATCATTGGGAGGTAATTCGTGCAGCTGATTATTCTTGAGGTCAAGTTCAAAAATGGGTAAAAAAAGGCCCTTAGTACGGCGGATGTGATCCTGAACAATAAACAGCGCCGCTAGATCCTCAGCAAAAAATGAAGCTGTACGATTTACAAACAAACCCGTTACTAGGTCTCCTGTAATACCCCTGTAATAAGTGATCTCATTATATCTAACTTTATTACGACCTATTTTACCTTCTCGCTGCTGCCACTCATTATGGATTTCCCATTGCAACCCCTGGAGAAAAGAGATGGTCATTCTAAGGTTGTCGGTATTTCCGCAAAACTGAGCTATAGCTTCCAAATTTTGTAACAGCTCATGTTGAGCTCTTAAATCATTAACTCCTGCAAATAGGTTAGGGCCTTTTTCTCCCCATGGATTTTTATGATTTATGAAACCAGATCCAGAAGTCCCGATATCTTTTGGAATAGCTAAGCCTAAATCCTCACAACGAGCCCGGCTTGGATCTAGTAAAATACCCGGCGCTCCATCATGGAATAGCGTCATTTCAATCATAGAATCTTTGCAAGGCAAAAGGGTTGTCGAAAGAATGTCATTGGAAGACATCTCTAATCTATGCCCTATAACAGAGCTTATTTCTTCGACTGTTGCCACTCTCCCAAGTAGCCATCCCTCTTGGTGCAGTGCATGAATACGACAGACAGCAGCTTCATAGTTAGCCATCTGAGCCGGAGTGATTGCACTATCTTGTCCAGGGATCTTGTGTACAACTTTCGGAGATTCTGATCTTTTAAGTGGAAGCTGAAATGTTCTCTCTCGATATTGTTTATATCCTTCCCAAATAGCATTGCCCCATAAATCTATGTAAGCTGAATGAGGAGGCGCTTTATAACTTTGCCAATCCAAATCTTTACCCGTTATGTCTCTATCGACGTAAGAGGCGGGGCGGATAGATTCATCCTGATCTAAACGCGCTGCTGGGTTTCCTTTAGCCACCTGAGGTGAGCGTATCCCCTCTCCTGCAAGAAAAGTACGAATATCATGCGCATAACCTGCATCCCCACCGTTTGCAACTTGCCCAAAACGCTGTGCCAGTCCATCTACGTCTTTTGTAAGACGGTCTAATGAGTGAGGAGCATTTCTAACTGGGTAGCCACGCTCATCTAAAGTTACATAAGGGGCTAAATAATCTATAAGGGGTCTGCGATTGGCTACGAGGGTGGCATCCCGAGTAGCTGTTAGAGCTAAGGCTTCTTGAGCAGTAGTAGAAACGGCCTCTGCTTGAGGAGCTGGGGCTTGTAGAGGAACTAAAGATTCAGCGGCTGTATTAATACCAAACATTTTTAATATATTCATAATTAACCTATTTTAACTTGGCTAATTATATCATATTAATAAATTAATTATCAATTACTTCAGCAATGTTTTTATATTAGAATTACACTGATAATTAACGACTTATGTATTGGTCATTACGAATTACAAAAAAAGGTCTTATTTTTTAAAGAAATGTCTATGGATGTGACACATCGAGATTATTAGAGAAAAGACCCAACTCGGTCAGAAAACCAAAGTTGGGTATAAACAGATCACTGTCCTAATGCTTGATAAAAATTATCTTGGTCAGCTGAGATGAAAGTAACACTCCCATCTTTTGCATGCGTATAGTGATTATAACTTGCCTCTTCTGCCGGCCACCAAAAAGGTGCGCGGAAGTTTGTAGGATAATGTAGGCTCTGCAGATCGCTCACTAGTTTAAGATAGGCTCCTGCAGCCTTCTCTCCCCTTTCACTTCTATCATCTGGCGCTTCGTACGGAACTTGGTCAAAAAATCCGACACAGATTTTATGCGCATTCTTTTTGCCAATGACATCAATCCACGATGTGAAGCCCCACGTAACATTCACAGCATCTAGATAATATGTTGTGTCTGAATAAGCCATGAGATTGACTCCATCAAAGAGATGACCAAAGTCATCAAAGAGGTCCTTGAGACACCCCTCTGGCCAATCTTGTATGCCCATCATGACAGTGATCGTTAGCTGTCTTTTTTTTCCTAGGTAAGAAAAAAATGTCTTTAGTTGATCTACGACACCTTCAGCAAGTACAACTTCAATATCAAAGTCAATGCCATCGATTCCATAATTATCCAAGAAAGAAGCTAGTTTCGATGCAGAATGCTCTGTAAGAGTATACTCTGCTGCAGCTGCATTGCCACCACCAAAGGAAAGGTTCACTTTGATGCCGTATTTATGAAACCCATCGACAAGCATTTTTAAATAATTGAACTCTGGGTCCATAGTGCCAGCATTTTGAGCATCTTTAAAGACTTTCATCTGCGTTGCAATAATGTCATTTGTAGAAATGGGATACGACTCGAAATCGTTATGGTAATAAGCATCAAGGCAGCTTAATTGAGCAAAGGATAGATAGACCTGATCGATTTGTACAGACTTTAGCTCCGCACAAATACTTTCAAAAAACTTATCCATCATATCAGTATTGATAACGCTGTAGCCTTTATCGTTATCCCAATAGATATAATCCCATATGGTAGAATTAAACTTCCCTAAATCATAGTAAGAGGCTCCTCCCACTAAAGATATACTCTCACAAGTAGTTGTTTCACATATTGGTTGTGGTGCATTTGTGTCTGCATAGGATGTTGCACAGAGGCAAAGCCCGCTTAAAAAAATCTCTTTAAACATAGAATCTCCTTGGTTTGGTCAAAAGGAGAAGATAGTACTAAAAAAATTAAATATCAGACAAAGAAAAAATTAAAGATAATAGCGGTAGTCGGATTCGAACCAACGACAAAAGGATTATGATTCCTCTGCTCTAACCAACTGAGCTATACCGCTATGAGCAATAGCAGAAAAATAGCGGGGGAAGGATTCGAACCTCCGGCCTTTGGGTTATGAGCCCAACGAGCTAACCACTGCTCCACCCCGCGACAAACTGGACGAGATAGTAGCAAAGCTTATCATTTAAACACAATTCTTTTTAGAAATTCTTCCTGCAAAGGAAGAATGAGATAAAAGTATGAAGGAGTCTTGACCCGCGAATACTAAATTAAGATGTGGATGGGTGTACTGAGCCATTGTCCAGTCTTCTTTAATCTTCTTCTTTTCTATTTCAAGACAACGAAGCGTCTCTGCATAGTCTCGCCCTGCTTTCTGTTTATATTTTTTGATATCAACTTCCATCACAAAGCGCTGAAATACAAACGTTATAAGAGCCATCCATAGCGCTATAGTAAAAGCTGCATGCTGGTTTAAAGCCGATATATACAGAGGATAACGAGGAAAAAATAATCTAGCAGACACCTGCAGCAGTAGTGAAAATACACAGATCATAAAAACTGCACGGATCTTTCTTGCTTGTAGCCAAATGTCTAATTCTAATTTCACGCTGATGCTGAAATTCTCTTCTTTTTGCAAAAGTGCTTGATATCCTCTAAATACTTTCCCAAGGCGGGTTACAACCGGATCCTTTAGCCCTTGCTGCTCTAGTCTATCAATATATTGAGTATAGAAAGCACGATCTGCTAAAGCTGGCCCATCTAGACTATCTATGTGCTGCTGGCCTATAACCTGCGAGATATGAATGGGCGGAGAGTTGTTATAAAACGGTGTAGAATTTGTAATAACCATAGTTCCGTTAATAAAATATTTAGTTGTTAGTCTTGCGTTTGTATACAGAATCTTGCTAATTGTAACATAGCATTGTGCGTCATATGGGCGGCAATTGGATACATGACATTGCCGGTTGCTTCTTGTAAAGTGCCCAACATTAATCCGGTAAAGATCAAGCTACGAAGAGCTGCCGCCCCAAGGCGGTTAACGGATGGATCTGTGCTGAAAGCAAGGCTATGTGTTGCTGCAAATAATATAGCAGATAGCGCTATCCTGCTGCATTTTAGATAAAATCTATCAGGATCAAAAGAAATATCAAGTTTTCTGGCCGCAAATTTTGGTACTCGCTTTAGGAACAATTCTTGAAAACAAAAGCGGTTTAAGAGTTCTTCAACTATTGGAGCAAACAAAACAGCGTAACGTAAGGGGGTCCACTTAATTCCTAATGGTCGTAAAAAATAAACATATGTCTTTGTATATATTTCAAAAGATACTTTCCTAAACAGATTAGCAATCCGTCTGGCTATACCTGGAATAGGAACATAAGTTGAAGAATCCTTGAAAATATAAGCAATCGGAACAAAGAGCAGAGTCCTCCCTATGGAAATTAAGGCAGCTTTGCAAAAAATAGTACAGATGGTTTTTACCTTATTGCCACAGTATTCCAGTGGAGGGCGTATATTTCGATTGTAAAAGTCTCTAATATCAGAGGCGGCAGGATCGATGTATAAAAAAGCAAGCGATCCAGTAGCCAAGGTTATTAGGGCGTATTGGCAAATGCGTCCTTGAATAGGTTGAAATGTTCTATTCAGGGGTATTTGAGTATTAAATAAATGCTGAATTTCTACCGGTAATATGTTTGACATAATCAAGCATTATAGTTAAACAAACCGTTGTTTTCAATATTAATTTTTTATACAAAAAAACTTTAATAGTGTCCCAGGTTTTTTGAGTTGAGCCCTGCATGGTCTTGGCTAAGCTAAGAGCTCTTTTCTGCATTGAATTATTTACTTGAAAAAGAAATGCGCCAAAGTCGTAATGGTATTAGTAGTCATATGCATGCCTATTGGATACATTAGATTTCCAGTAATTTCTTGGGCAGCGCCAAACGCTAATCCGCTAAATAGTAGACAAGGAAGAGCAGCTGCCCCCATAGAGTTCATAAAGTGGTTCGTGCTGAAAGCCCAACGATGTGACGCTGCAAATAGTGTAGAAGACAATACTATGATGCTGAATTTTAGATAAATAGTATTAGGAGGCAAAGAAATGCCCAGTTTTTTAAAGGCGCATTGCAGTCCTCTTTTTAGGAGTAATTCCTGAACCATTAAACGGAAAAACACCTCTTCAATAATTGGACCAGTCAGACAAAGCGGCCCGAAGCTGTTCGTATCTGGAATTCCTAATATCCTTAAGCTGGTAGTGTCTACAAGATCAAGTAGGTTATAGCATAGATCGGCCAAATAGCTAAATGCAGGATGCAGTGTTGGAGGAACATAGGAAACATCAAGAAATATATGAAATATTGCAAGGATTACTGCCGAGCAACACCACTCTCCCATTCCTGCAAATATCGTCAAAGCACACTTATGAACAATAGATTGAACAATTTTTAAAGGGCTTTGCTCCACCTGCAAGACGCTGGCAAAGGTAGATTTTACCTTATTTCGGCACTCTTCGAGTGGAGGCGATACATTGCGATGATAAAAGTCTTTAATAACAGATACTGCACAAGAGCTGTTGTATAAAATAAATAGCGAGCCGCCAACTAATATTAGAGGACTGTTGCATAAAATAAATGCCGAGCTGCCAGCCAACATTAGTAGAGCGCATGCCTTAACACGTCCTTCAATAGATTTATGTATCTTATCTAAGTACATATTATTAGGGAGAAAGTTATGACTTCTTATGTGTAATACATTTAACATAGATAAATAGTTATAATTAAAAATAACAATTATTTTCAACTATAAAGAGGGTTAGACTTGAATGAATTTTTTAATTAAAAAAGGCTTTAATTGCGTCCCAGGTTCTTTGAGTTGAGCCCTGCATGGTCTTGGCTAAGCTAAGAGCTCTTTTCTGCATTGCAACTGGAGGGTTAGTAAGAAAATCTTGAACAACATGGGCAAGAGTAGAAAGAGTCACCTGCTCCCCTACTTTTGATGAGAGGACAAGATCAACGAGATCTTTCTGAGAGTGCATATGAGGGCCAAAGAGAACGGGCACGCCTACAGAAGTTGGCTCAAAGATGTTGTGTCCCCCAAGCTTAGAGCCAAAGCTTCCAGCGACAATAGCTATTTCTGAGAGCTGGTAGCACGGGCCCAAAAGACCCATCGTGTCGATGAAAAGCACCTGGGCTTTTTTAGCTTCTGTAGAAAAGTTAGGGTCTGTGTACCTGGCAAAAGGAAGACCTTTATTTTCTAGTAGAGCAGCAACGGAAGGAAACCTTTCGGGGTGTCTGGGAACAAGGAGGATTTTAAGATGGGGAAACTTTGCAAAAAGAGGGGTAAGTGTCTCTAGCAGCTCTTCTTCTTCGGGAGCGTGTGTTGAGCCGAGTGTAATCACGCGATCTTCTTTTGTGAGCCCAAACTTCTCTCTTGCCTCTTCTAGATTAATCTTAGGAATGACTTGATCAAACTTCAGATTACCGGTTAGAACAATCTTACTAGAAGGAATACCAAGAGAGGAAAAACGCTCTTTGTAAAGATCGCTTTGCACACAAAGAAGTTGGAAGGAAGAAAATAACTTCTTTGTAAAAAAGGAAAGGCGTTTAAAGCGTTTTGCTGACTTTTCAGAGATTTTTCCATTGATGAGAACAACTGCTTTTACAGAATGCACAAGGTTATACCAAAAATCACTTTCAACAAGTATGAGAACACTCGGGTTTATTTGGGCAGCAAGCGTATTCATTGTCCAAGAAAAGTCAATGGGAAGTAAAAAATGGTAAGCAAGATGGGGCAGATTTTTTTTGGCTTCTTGCAAACCAGTTTCAGTCGAAGCAGAAAAGACGATTTGGAGATCTGGCATCTCTTTTTGCATCTGTTTAATGAGAGGTGTTGCAGCCTTGGTCTCCCCTAAAGAGACGGCGTGGATCCACACGCGAGGAGCTGTAGGAATAAGAGATATGTTAGGAAGTCTTAATCCTAGCCTATCTAAAAAGTTATGGCGGTACTTTTTGTACTTGATCATCTTCCACAGGATCATGGGAAGAGACGCGATCAATCCTATAATCAGGATAGCGTTATAGAAAATCCTCATGCGACCACGATGTTGATCAGCTTATTGGGAACATAAATCACTTTTTCTATAGAGCCTTCGATGTACTTGGCAATTTGAGGTTGCGCCTTGATAAACTCAAGAAGCTCTTCTTTCTCTTTGTCTTTGGGAAGCTCCCACTTGCCACGGACTCTTCCATTGATCTGCACAACGTAGAGAACCGTCGCATCTACTAGGTAGGAAGGGTTAACAGTCGGAAAAGGTGTATACGTTAAGCTCTCTTTGCCGCCTAAAATCTGCCAGGCCTCTTCTGCAACATGGGGAGCAAAAGGGTATACCACTTGCGTAAGCATGCGCAAAACAGATACGGGATAAGTCGGTAGATGGGAGAAGTCATTGATAAATTCCATCATCTTGGCTATCGCTGTATTGAATGAAAGAGAGGTGATATCTTTTTCGATGGCAAAGACAAGTTTATGCCCGAGCTTGAGGGCTTCATGCGTATCTTCCTCCGAGATTTTATCGGATAAGACAAGTGCATAGAAACGGCTTAAGAATCTATGACAACCGGATGCTGCATCTGTGATCCACAGCTTCTCTTGGTCAAAGGGGCCCATGAACATTTCATAGAGCCTGAGGGTGTCTGCGCCGTACTCTTCAATCATCTCATCAGGCGTCATTCCGTTGAGTTTAGATTTTGACATCTTTTCAACTTGAGATGTGAGCTCCTCGTTCGTGCCGATTTGGTAGTAAGCGCCTTCTTTTTCTATGACTTCTTCAGGAGCTATGTAGCTTCCTGTGGGAAGTTTGTAGGATCTAGAGGTTACAAGGCCTTGGTTGCGGAGTGTATAAAAAGGCTCTGATGTGCTAACAAGGCCGCAGTCAAAGAGCACTTTATGCCAGAATCTTGCGTAGAGAAGATGGAGCACTGCGTGTTCAACACCCCCTACATACATGTCAACGGGCATCCAGTAGTTTTCTTTGAGAGGATCCCACGCAGCTTTCTCATTATGAGGATCGCAGAAGCGTAAATAATACCAACAAGAGCCTGCCCATTGGGGCATCGTGTTTGTTTCTCTAAAAGCGCGCTTGCCTGTTTTAGGATCGATGATCTCTACCCACTCTTTGACTTTGGCAAGAGGGCTATCGCCTGTCTCAGAAGGTTTAAAATCAGAAAGCTGAGGAGGACATAGTGGGAGCTCATCGAGCTCAAGGATGCGTTTTGTGCCATCTTCCAGATGCAATATGGGAAAAGGCTCTCCCCAGTATCTTTGGCGAGAAAAGAGCCAGTCGCGGAGTTTATAATTGATCGTCCTCTCCCCTGTTTTGGTACTCTCTAACCACTTGATCATCTCTAAAGCTGCTTCTTCCGTTTTAAGGCCACTCAGAAGTACGCTGTTAATCAACGTGCCATCTCCTGTCCAGCAACAATTGCCTGCTAAAACTTCTTCTCGAAGATCTGACTCAGGATCAATCACGGGCTGCACTTTCAAGCCAAACTTCTTAGCAAAAGCAAAATCTCTTTCATCATGCGCAGGAACAGCCATGATGGCTCCTGTCCCATATCCCATGAGAACGTAGTCAGATACCCATATAGGAATAGCTTCTTTATTGACAGGGTTGATTGCGTAAGAACCTGTCCACACGCCTGTTTTTTCTTTTGTGACATCTGTTCTTTCCATGTCACTTAAGGCAGCTGTCTTTTTCTGATAAGCAACTACTGCAACTTTTTGAGCTGGATCTGTGATCTCTTCAATCAAAGGGTGTTCAGGAGATAGAACAAGGTACGTTGC
>CANJJB010000026.1 GCA_947474635.1 Parachlamydiales bacterium
CTTTCTTCTTAGGAGGGTGTTTATCTTTTCTAGCTGTCATACTGTGCCTGCTTTTTTTTGTCTGGTAACAAAAAATTTATAGACACGTTGGCTTGAAGGCAAGAAAATCTTTATCCGCAGCTATTTATGCAACAACGCCTATTTACATTGACATAATTTTGTATGTTAAAAGTCATTTTTCTATCCTTTAATTTCAAAAACAAGGCCTCTATATTCCTGCGTTCCACTATTCGTGAAAGAGTACGGCGTAGAATTTCCCGGAGTTTTTTCGACGAGGCATCTCGAGTCATTGTCTTCTGTCATAGTGCCTTCCACATCTTTCACCTCGAAGCAAGACCCCTGCAGTATCACCACAATAGAATCCCACTCATGTGTATGCAAAGGAGCGGTGCTCCCTGAAGGCACAACACTTTCTAAGATCCGAAATTTTTCATTTTCAAAAAGCAGATGGTGGAATTCAGGCGCCTTTATGCGTGCATCGTACTCGCCCAATAAACGTGCTGCTTGCACAGAAACTACATTTGTTTCTCGTGAGAGTTCAATAAAATCATCTACCAGATATTGATGCTCAGCATGGTTAAAAAAATAGGAGAATTTTTCGGCAATCTTCTCAGAGAGCGCGCCTTCTAAACCATAAACTTCTTGAAGACATTGTAATAGCTGAGTTTTTTCCATGATAATCTCCTGTTTTTGTAAGCACGCAGAGTCCGAATAATCCGCTCCGACTGATACATTTAGCAATACAGTGATTCCTAGAATAAAACCCACTCTCACACATCCTCCTCATTGGGAATAAAGCGTACCACAACCTATCAAAAAATATGTAGCGCTTTATCTCATTACACCGAAAAATACAGTCCTTTACGATCGTATTTTTTCGGTGCAACAAGATAAATATTTTGATGATAGGCCACAACACTTGTCTATAGAGCAGCAGTAGCAAATAACTTTTCTTATTTCATTTTAAGAGTCAAGCTTGTTACAGTGCTGGCCTCTTCTTGTTCTACTAGTGAATAGGAAAGAGAGAAATACAACACCAAAAAAAAGGTTTTTATATGGCTACAGCTACAACGTTTCAAACTGGAATTAATATGTTACAGGTAGGATGCCTACGCATGCCTTGCCTATTCGCACAAATGAATACGGCTCTTCTTGTTGGAGAACTTGCTTTCCGTATTATCAAAACAGGCTTAGAATATTGTGGTTTCACAGGCGAGTCTGCGTTAGCTAAAAAAGTTTCTAGCTGGACTCCTAATGGCACACAAGACATCCTAAGACCTTATGGAAACAAAGACCTAAAAACGATCGTCATCGGCGCTTTAATTTGCGGCGTAGTTGGTAACATCGGCACAACAGTCGTTGCTACAGCTTTTGGTCCAGCTCCTGCAATTTACAACAGAGTACTTAGCTTACTCGGTAACATTCGTATTGTAGATGACCTCCATCCTGCTCTTCGCTACGCAGCTTCCTTCGTACGATAAGTAAATAGAAATCTCTTAGGGACTTTATAAAAAGTCCCTGAGGTTTTTTCATTCAGAATAAACTCGTGGAATCCTTTCATTAAAGAAACAGAGCACTTCGTAGGGAATCGTCTCACAAAGGTGGGCAATTTCTTCGACGGTGATCTCCTCATCGCCTTGCTTGCCAATCAATACCACTTCATCTCCTACGTACACTTCATTACTACCAACATCTACCATAAACTGATCCATACAGATAGTACCTACAATGGGAAAGCGCCTTCCGCGGATAAGAACAGAGCCTTTGTTAGAAAGCGCTCTTCGGTACCCATCTCCATAACCGATCGGAACTGTTACAATGCGTGTACGCTTAAGGGTGACATAGGAGTGTCCATAGCTAATCCCCTCTCCTTGTTCAACCACTTTAAAGTAAGAAACCTTGGATTTGAGAGAAAAGCAGGGAGCAATCTCTTTTAAAGCCTCTGGTAAATGTTCAGATAAATACCCAAAAGCTAAGAGGGAAGGTCTGACCATGTCGAGATGGGATTCTGGAAAGTAAGCAGTTGCCCCAGAATTTGCTAAATGACAAAGCATCTTTCTTTCTTGAAAAAGGGGCTGCTGAGTCAAATTTTTAAAATTATTGATCTGCTTGATGGTAACCGGCTCACCTGGATGCGTTGCCTTGGCAAGATGGGAATAAACACCCACTACTTCAAAACATCCCAGCTCTCTTAAGTGTTTGATCAGATCGGGTGCTGTAGATGTACGCACGCCCGTTCTTTGCATGCCTGTATCCACTTCAAGATGCACGAGGCACTTAGCTCCTATCTCGTGACAGGCGCGCGCTACAAGGTCTGCTTTGTATTTAGAGCTGATCGTAAACTCAAGGTTAAATCCGATTAAATCCCGGATCTGATCTTCATGGATGGCACCTAACACCAAAATAGGAACTTTGATATTGCCTTTACGTAGAGTAATACCCTCTTGCAGATGAGCTACTCCCAAATAGTCTACGCCTGCAGCTTCTGCTGCTTGTCCTATAGGAAGTAGTCCATGCCCATAAGCATTGGCTTTAACGGGCAAACATAAAAGAGAGGAACCTATAAACCGCTTGATGATTGCAACATTCTTTTTAAATTGATGCAAATCAATTTCAATCCAGGAAGGGTGTGGGTATTTAGAAAGTGGCATACTGCTTTTATAGCATAAAGCAGGTCATTGGAGTATAAAGAAAAAAGACACCTTGCTTATGGCAAGATGTCTTGTAGGTTAGCTATAGGCAGCAAATTCTTTAATTAATCCAAGCCCAGTGTATTAAACGGACCTATAGGATTTCTTAAAACCACCTTTTTTATTGCCAAAGGATGGTCGTAATTTTTTCTTAAATCGATCTCTTTGTTCGATGGCATGCTTAACTACGCCCTCTTGAGACTGGAAGTCTCTTTGAGGAGGAGCAAAGTCTCTATCTGGAGATTTGAAACCTCTGTCTGGAGATCTAAAGCCTCTATCCGAAGATCTAGAATCTCTATCTGCAGATCTAAAGCCTCTATCCGGTGACTTGAACCCTCTGTCCGCAGATCTAAAGCCTCTGTCTGGTGACTTAAACCCTCTGTCTGAAGATCCAGCGTCTCTATCTGCAGATCTAAAGCCTCTATCTGGTGACTTAAACCCTCTGTCTGAAGATCCAGCGTCTCTATCTGCAGGTCTAAAGCCTCTATCTTGCGACTTAAACCCTCTGTCTGAAGATCCAGCGTCTCTATCTGCAGATCTAAAGCCTCTATCTTGCGACTTGAAACCTCTGTCTGAAGATCCAGCGTCTCTATCTGGAGGACTGGAGTCTCTGCTTGAGTATCTAGATTCTCTATCGGAAGGTCTGAAACCTCTACCAGAAGATCTAGCATCTCTTTCGCGGGGCTTAAAGCCTCTATCGGAAGATCTAGAACCTCTACCTGATCTAAAACCTCTTTCTTCTGGAGGAGCTGAATTAGGTGAGACAGTTAAAGGAGGAAGTGGACCTGAAGAAGTTTGCACAGCAATTCTTTGGCCTGTAAAACGCTCGATTTGTTTTACGAGTGAAATCTCTTTTGAGTGAGCAAATGTATAAGCAATACCTGTAGCGCCGGCTCTTCCTGTTCTACCAATACGGTGGACGTAATCTTGTACGTTGTCTGGCAGATCAAAGTTAATCACGTGGCTAATTGCAGGAACATCAATACCTCTTGCCGCAACATCCGTTGCAACTAAGATTTTAATTTTTCCTTCGCGGAGTAGTGCCATCGTACGTGTACGCTGTCTTTGTTTCATATCTCCGTGTAGAGCAGATGCCTGAAACCCAGAATCGTTCAAGTGTCTTTCTAACTTATCCGCTTGTCTCTTCGTGGCTGTAAATACAATCACTTGTTGGACAGAAGGATCTACTAGAAGACTCTGTAAAAGGCGGTATTTGTGATCGATATTAGTGACTGTATACAGTCTCTGATCGATATTTTTCTGAGCAGAAAGATCGACTGCAACACTGATCTCTACAGGTTTATTTAAAAGACGTTGAGACAAGCTTAGGACGCTTCCTTTAAGTGTAGCAGAAAACATGAGTGTCTGACGTCCCTTAGGAGTTGCCTTAGCAATTTGTTCTACTGCGTGGATAAAGCCCATATCAAGCATGCGATCTGCTTCATCAAGGATGAGAACTTCGAGTCTTGAGAAATCAACACGCCCTTGTTCCATATGATCGATTAAACGTCCTGGTGTTGCAACTAAGATATCAAATGGACGAGAGAGGTTTTTATTCTGTTCAGGATAAGGAGATCCACCGTAAATACAAACCGTTTTAACAAACGGGAGGTACTTGGTGTATTTGACTGTCTCTGTTGCTACTTGCATTGCGAGCTCTCTTGTAGGAACTAGAACTAAAATACGAGGACCTCTTCCTTTAGAAGCAGAAGGTTCTACCAAACGATTAAGTGAGGGTAACATGAACGCGGCAGTTTTACCGGTTCCTGTTTGAGCAGTTGCTCTTATATCTAACCCTTTTGCTATCTGCGGAATAGCTTGCGCTTGGATAGGAGTAGCCTCATTATAGCCTAGCTCTTGGAGCGCCTTGAGAATATCTGAATGCAAAAACAAATTTTTAAACGACATATCTTCCATTGATTGTAAATGTAATGCGATGATTATAAAACAATGCATCTATAAAAAATAGCTTATTCATAAAAAGAGCAAAAATATATTAAAAAATAAAGAAAACAATAGACGCTTCATTCAGGAAATTGTAAATCCTATATCTTCACAAGCCTTTTGCACTGCCATCAGACGTTCCTTTTTGCAATACTTAGGAAAAGTAATATTTGACCCTGCAACCACGCTTATATCCATTTGTTTGAACCCTGCAAGCTTCGACATCAACTCATCAAAAGCCTTTGGAAGAACATATGCTCCTTTTTAAAAAACAACCTTTATATTTTTAATGATAAGCCAGCTGAGAACACTCACGTCTATATCATCATAAATGATTATATCTTTAAGTCTAACTTCGACAATCTTATGAGCTGCCCAATCAAAACCACTTTCTTCAGTCCGGGCTCTTCGCAATTGAACCTCACCACTATCTTGAAATATTGTTTTTACAGCTCCTGGTGCAGACCCGTCAATGGTGGCAACCATTTTCCAATCGACAAGACTTCCAGAGATAAAAGTTGATGCAGTAGCAGATACTGATGCAGCCATAATGGTCTCCTTTTTTTACGATCAGGCAACATTTTTAACATACTGCATATATAGAATGCAGCAAATTAACGCATGCCAACGTTGCTATAACAAATTATTACTTAGAGATGAATCAGAAATTTTGCAGCCATCATACTGAAATGAGGCTTGATAAAGAAAAAGCCCCCTTTGAAAAGAGGGCTTTACAACCAAAAGTTATGATTAGATTTTGCTTATAGCAAAATTCAAACCTTGATTTAGATATCTAGTAGCTGCGTTAACTACTGCGCTGTTATGAGCAAGCTTATAAGCTGCAACAGCAGTAGCAGTTGTGATAGCAACACTCCAGAGAGTATCTTTTGCAGCCTGAGATATGCCTGCTGAGTCACCATTAAATGCGTTGCTTGTTAATAGCGCAAAACCACGTTTTACTTCTTGTCCGTACGCTGGTAAATAGCCTAGAGCTGCGCTGCACCCAAAAGTGATATACGTTTTATCAGCAACATAACTTACAACCTTAGTTATTAACTTCGTTAATTCTTTTCCTGAATCAGACACAGACTTAAAAGCAACCAAAGTCGCAGCAACAGCAGCAGCTTCATAAACACTAGACTTCACAACACCAAAATAACTCATAAAAATCTCCTGTAAAATTTTGTTTTCCAACCTCGTCAAGAGATTAGAATCGCAACGGTTTATAACAAAAAAAGAAATTTAGTAAAACACAAAAAAATTGAGCAGCCCCCTCATTTTGGATAAGCTCATAGAGACATTGCAATACTGCCTCTTGTATTAAATTATTTTCCGCGTCATTCTGAAACATTCAAGGAGTGAGTTATGATGACAGCTGTTCCCTTTGTTCGCTTAAGACGTCTTAGACAACACCCTGTGCTAAGAGAATTAATAAGGGAAACAGATGTGCATGTCAGTGATTTAATTGCTCCGATATTCATCAAGGGAAGTGAAGGAGAAAAACAAGCTATTAGCTCGATGCCAGGATATTATCAAATTCCCCTGAATCGCTTATCAGAAGAAGTTGAGGAAATTCTAGCGCTTGGTATTTCTTCTGTCATATTGTTTGGAGTGCCTCCCCATAAAGATCCTTATGGATCAGATGCCTATCATGAACAGGGTATTATCCAACAAGCTATTAGAATCATCAAAAATATCACCTCTAAGTTACTTGTGATTTCAGATGTCTGCTTTTGTGAATATACAGATCATGGACACTGTGGTCTTATAAAAGAGAGCGGAGGGACCTTTGATATCGACAATGATAAAACACTTAAGCTACTCGTCAAACAATCGATAAGTCACGCGCAAGCAGGAGCCGATGTGATTGCTCCAAGTGGCATGATGGATGGAATGGTGAAAGCCATACGGTGCGGTTTAGATGCGGAAGGGTTTGAGCAGATTCCCATTTTAAGCTACTCCATCAAATACAACTCTTGTTTGTATGGACCCTTTAGGATAGCTGCAGAGGGCGCTCCTACTTTTGGAGATAGAAGCACTCATTTCATGGACCCTGCTAACAGCAAAGAGGCTCTTCGCGAAGCCCAATTAGACATAGATGAAGGAGCTGACATGCTCATGGTCAAACCAGCTCACAGCTATTTAGATGTGATTTACCGCTTAAAAGAGAAATACCCCTCTATGCCTCTCGGAGCTTATCACACAAGTGGGGAGTTTTGCATGATTAAGGCAGCTGCTGAAAAGGGCTGGGTGGATGAGAAAAAAGCCGTCCTGGAAATATTAAGGGGCATTAGAAGAGCGGGCGCTGACTTTATTATCACCTATTACGCCAAAGAATTTGCCAAGTGGCAATAGAATACGGCCACTTTTCAAGCTTTTTTGGCCGATAAACAGGTGTTTTTGTGGTTTATCGGCCACTTTTTGAGTTTTTTTGGCCGATAAACGGCCATTTTTGTTCTGACATCATTGTGCTTTAACAAAAGTGAAGTTCTTATTATAATGCTTCCCAACCAAGGGATTTTGTGAATAACAGGGCAGAGTTTAAAGCTTTATTTCTAATCGTTGCCATCTTCATTGCAGCTTGCATTGAGACGGATATCTACTTGCCCGCATTTCCAGATATGATGGCTTGGTTTGCTGTCTCTGAAGGCGCAATCCAAGGCCTGCTCACATGGAACTTTGTAGGGATCTGTGTTGCAAGCCCTCTATATGGACCTCTTGCAGATGCCTTTGGAAGAAAAAAGCCTCTCTTAGTTGCCCTCGGGATGTTTTTGCTCGGAAGTATCATTACCATTTTTGCAACGAGTCTAGATCAGATGCTGTGGGGAAGAATCCTTCAAGGACTCGGAAGTGGGGGTTGCTTCACTTTAGGAACAGCGATCATCTTTGATGTCTTTCAAAAAGAAAAAGCAATCCAAGCGCTCAATAAACTCAATATGATTATTCCACTTATCATGGCAGGAGCACCTATGCTAGGGGGCTATCTGAACAATGCGTTTGGGTTTCGCTCTAACTTTCTTGCTATTGCCTTCTTTGTAATGATCAGTCTTGTCATAACGCTTTTCTCTTTCAAAGAAACTCTGCCTAAAGAAAAACGGATGCCTCTCAATGTAAAATCTGTCTTAAAAGATTTTAAGGAAGTGTTCTGCTGTTTACCTTTCTGGCAACTCACGCTTGTGATCTGTTTGATTTTCTCATCATATATTGCTTTTCTATCGGGAACCTCTGTTCTCTTTGTCGTAGAATTTGGCATGAGCAAGTCTGTCTTTCCTTTTGTACAAGGAGCCATATTAGGCGGCTGGGTAGTGGGAAGTTTTCTCTTAAGACCTGCCATTACTAAATGGGGTATTGGGAAGGTCAAAAAAATAGGCCTTATAGCATGCGTAGTAGGAGGAGTAGAACTAGCTATAGCAACTCTGCTTGCCCCTAGAGATCCTTATCTCTTAACTATGGGTCAGCCTCTCTATGCTTTTGGAGCTAACTGGATCATTGGACTATATTTCCCTGAGAACATGCAAATCCTTCCCCACATCAAAGGCACTGCAGCTAGCTTAATCACAAGCGCCCGCTTGCTATCTGCTGCTCTTATCGTTGGCCTAACAAGCGCTCTTTATAACTCAACTGTCTATCCTCTAACAGCTGTTGTTGTAGGATCTCTTGTACTTATCCTTCCACTGCTCATAATGTATGAAAAACGAAAAGCGACTGTCCCCTCTGCATAAAAGGAGTTTTATATGGCTAAACCGGTTTCTAGCATGGCATCAACATTCATTTCAGTATACTTCCAGGAAACGCGCATAGCCGCCATCATTGATGGTTCTGCAAAAGGACTTGCTGTACAATTAAAACAAGCGAGCACTGCAAAAAGTGGTATTGATTGGAAGAGTCGAGATGTTCAAGAAATAACCCTTAAAAATTTAATTGTTCACGATCAGGAAGACATAAGTTTCCTAGTAGAACTCATTCAACGTAAAGTAAAAATCGTTTTTTCTAAGGGAGCTCATATTTCTCCAGATGCACTAGACATATTACTTCTCGAGTTTAAGCAACTAAAAAAATCTAAGATAAAAGTTGTCGAAGGGTCCCAGATTAGAATGCCTATTCTCAATGAGTGCGATGATGATCAAAGCACAAAAAAAATGCAGCGTATTTGCCAGCAACTAGGATTCAAAATTACTCAGCAGCTATATTTACAAAGAGGTCAACGTGAATAAAATAAAGAAAATTGGACTGTGGTTACTGATGTCTGTAGCCCCTATTGGGCTTTCTGCATCTGAACAAGAGCTCTCTTCCCCCACGATGCAGATAGTATATGACAAGGTGTTAGAGACGATTGCATACTCAGAAAATGTTCCTGGACTAGAGTCTGAAGAATTTGCTGCTTTAAAAATGGATCTTGGTTCCATCTGCGGCGTCCTCATGAAAGAAGGCGTGTTAGATGTTAAAGGCAGAGATCAAGATGTGCGGCCTTGTTTTGTAGCTCTTCAGGGAGTGATTGAACATGTGCTAGCTTCTGAATTGCAAAAAAGTGTTCACATGCTAAAAGGCGTGATTCATACTCCGATGCCTGCTACTCCCCTTTGCACAACAGGAGACATTTCCAAGGAATTAATCGATCCTTCTATTGAAGTAGATCCTAGCCGTCTTTTCACTGTGAAAGCAAGAACAACGATCGTAAGAGATTATCTCTTTAAAAATGGAGTCTTGTATGTTGCATATCCTAAAGCAGGATTGCTAAAGCGTTCGGATGAGCAACAAACAATTTATAAAGAGCAGCTCCTCAATCATCCAGCAAGCCTCATTGACACTCCCTTAGAGTGCGCAAGCATTCCTGATGAGCTCATTGGAGCTACGTATTTCTTTCAAGATGGGTCTGGCAAAGTGTTTGTATTTGCAATTAGAATGACGCAAGCAAAAGATCCAAAAGAATTGGGACATTTTGGATTATGGTTTGGGCCAATTGAACATCCTGCGATCCAACAGCGTGTGCTAGATGTTGCTACCTATCTAGGACAATATCATTTTGACTTATTAGCTATTAGCAAGGCATCTTAGGATATTTTTTCTCGAGCTTTTTAAGCTTGTGGTACGTTGCTTGAATAGGATCGATCCCAAGCTTCTCTGCAAGAGCTAGGATAGATTGAAAAACATCTGCGATTTCATCGCTCACCTCTTGACGTGTTTCAGGCCCGAGCTTGTAGCTCTCTTCTTCTGTCAGCCAGCGGAAATGATCTAAAAGCTCTCCTGTTTCAGAAGCTAAGTTCATTACAAGATTTTTTGGTGAATGGAACTTTTCCCAGTCGCGCTCTTTGTAAAAAGCAAGGAGCGTCTCTACTAAACAATTAAGATCTTTTGGCTGCTCCATAAATACTCCTTATCTGTTTGCTATACTCTTCAATAGAAGACATGCCTGCTTCCACACGTCGTTCAGCAAGAAATTCTGGATCACGCACAGGGTACATTGTCATTTCATCTTCTATTGACACCCATTGAGTACCATATACCTGCGGCTCATTCTCATACATGCACACCCGGTCAAGCAAATAGGCATAGTGCAGAAAGAAAGCCTCCTGCTTTTCAACAGCATCTTTCAGGAAAGGCAAACACTCTTTTTGAAAATCACCCTCTTGATGTTGAACTAAAAGCCACATAGCCTGCGAACCTTGAAGGCCAACAAGAGTAATTCTGGGCCAGCCAAATTCAGCAATGATTTCTTTTAGCCTAAGAGAATGTTTTTGGTCGACCTCTCTTATGAGATCCAAATTTCCTTCGGTTAAAGCTATATGCCTTACTCGTTGATCTTCTCTCTGCATGCTCAATAGCTCTGCTTGGAGCTCGGAAACGTCTGCTGGTTGTGTTAAGGGGTGCCGAAGACCTGGCAGGGTTCTCTCAAGAATGCTGCTTGGTGCTGCATATACCGTCAGACACAAACCAATACAGACAATACATAATTTAACTATCATTCCAACACTCCTCGTAAGAAAAATCAAACTCATCTGTAAACCCAGCTTTTTCTTTGACTAGCCGTTTACGTTTGCCTATTTTAGCTCTTTGATCGATTTCTTGCATCTCTTCTATGGAAAGAGCAAAACTTGTGATCTCTCTATTTTCATGGATATGCTCCTTATTTTTACTGCTCGGGAGTGGCATACATAGATGTTGAATAATCCATCTAAGTGCTATTTGCGCGGGAGTCTTATCATATTTTTTACCTATTTTTAGAAGCAGCCCATCATCACAGATCACGCCTCTTCCAAGCGGTGACCACGCTTGCAGAGCAATAGACTTTTCTCTGCAAAATTTAAGCAGTTCAAAATCACAGAAAAATGGATGCATCTCTACCTGAACCCACGTGATGGGAACGCCGACTTCTAAAGCTTTTTTCAAGTGATTAACAGAAACGTTGCTTAGTCCAATATGATGAATTTTTTTAGCTTGCCTAAGCTCTTCCATCGCACGCAATGTCTTTTCAATAGGAACCTGACTATTAGGCCAGTGCACTAAGTAAGCATCTAGATAATCTATTTGCAATCGTTTTAGCGTCTCTTCCAGATCACTTAGCACATCTAAGGGCTGCAACATATCAGGCCACACTTTCGAAATGAGATAGACACTCTGGCGATCTATCCCCTTTAAAGCTTTTGCAATTGCCTCAAAGTTTCTGTAGCGCGTTGCTGTATCGATGATGCGATAGCCCGTATTAAGAGCTTCTCTGACAGATCGTGTACAAACTTCATCTGTGAGTGGATACGTTCCAAATCCCACGATAGGATAATTCATCCCTTCAATCTGACACATTCCACTTTGGGGATCTAATGTAACTGAATCAGATAAATGCATGATCGCCCCTAATATTATCCGCCTGGTAGCCAATATACAGATCAGGACGGATTAGAACAACCCGAGAGCCTTTAACTCCATAAATACGATGCGCTGATCCACGAGGATCTCTACAGCTACGTACTCCCTCTGGCAAAAGCGGAAGCTTATCACCTTGAAAAATCACAATCGGAATAATTGGATGATGTGCAATTTGCTCAAAGATAGAAGTCAAATCAGGCATTTCTCTACCTGTAAAAATAAGTAAGTGAAAAGATGTAGATTTACTCCAGAGCGTATATAGATCGGTAGGCTTATCTTGGTCCATGAGAGAAGCGTTCGGAGCTCTAAAGACGCCTCCCGGATAACGAATGCCTGTTTGAGAAATCATTTTCACAAAAAATTTCCGAAAAAAAGTCATCCGCATCAAGCAGGATAACGCCACATTGCGAAGAGCAATTGCTACCGAATTACGCAGTGTTGCCATCTGCGATGCTCTCTCTGTTGCCTTCAGGAGCTTTTTACCAACAGCGCGCCTTTCTAAATCATAGGTATCTAAGAGCTCTTTTCCCGCCTGTTTTTTGTGTACGAGCGCTAATTTCCAGGCTAGATTAAAAGCATCTTGGAGGCCCGTATTCATCCCTTGTCCCCCCACAGGACTGTGAATATGCGCTGCATCGCCTGCTAGAAATACCGATCCCTTGCGGTAGGTCTCAACCATCCGGCTATTGATATAAAAATTAGCGCACCAGGAAGGATCTGATACACGAACATGAGACCCTGCATACTTGCAAAGAAGCTCTTGTATTTCTGCAATATTTGGTTTAGCTACCATCTCCTCTCTTAACTCTCCGCTCGGCAAAGAGCGATTTTTTTTGAGAAGATCACGGCAGCGCTCCAGCTGAAAAATCAATCTGTAGCGCGAAGGTTCAGGAAGAGGAATTGCCGCCATAAGGCCCTCTGCATTTAAAAAAACAAAAAACTCATCATGCGGATAATCCCATTGAATGCGTACATCTGCTAGAGAAAAAATATCAGAAAAAGCCTTGCCCTCAAAAGAGAGGTTAAGCTCCTTGCGCACCTGGCTATGTGCTCCATCACAGCCAACTACCCACGTAGCATGGAGGGTTTCTCCTGTAACAAGAGCTTCAACTCCCCCTTCACCCTGATGAAGCTTTAGAAGCTCTACTCCCCTTTCAACTTTCACTCCCATTGAAGAGAGATGATCCTCCAGGATCTTTTCTGTTTTTGCCTGTTCAAGACTTAAGATAAAAGGATAAGGAGAGTCCAAGATATCAAAAGAGACTCTCGCTAACCTGCGAAATGAGCTGATTGGATTTGCAGCTTTTACACGTAGACCTGCTTTTAGAAACGACTCTGCAAGCCCCACGTGCCCGAAGATTTCTAGCGTCTGAGCTTGTATCGCAACTGCCCGCGACTGATCCTGATAAGAAGTCCCCTTATCGATAATTCTACAGGTAAGACCATAGCGCAAAGCTTCTAATGCCATCATTAGGCCTGTAGGTCCTGCTCCAATTATCAGCACATCAACGCACTTATTCTTCATGCAAGAGATAGATAAACGCTTTGGCTTATTTTCTCAATTGTCTTTTAGCAAATACTCAAAACACCTATCCAAAATAAAGAAAAAGAATTAAACAGAAGTTATGCAACTATCCGACATCCAGCAAGCCAGAAAAATGATCCAGCCCTACATTCAAGAAACTCCGCTTGTGCATGTTGACTTTCTTGATCAGAACAACACGCGTTTTTTTCTCAAATGTGAACATTTGCAAGTGACAAATAGCTTTAAAACAAGAGGCGCTTTTTACACTCTGCTATCTTTAAGTCCAGAAGAGAAAAAGCGCGGCGTTGTGACAAGATCTGCTGGCAATTTTGGAAAGGCCTGTGCATACGCAGGTCAAATACTGAACATACCTGTTACCATCGTGATGCCAACGCATGCACCTGATGTGAAAAAAGAAGGTGTTAAAAAATATGGAGCCACCGTTGTTATCCACGGAAGCAAACACAAAGAGAGTCAAGACAAAGTAGATAGCATCGCCAAAGAAGAAGGATTACTTCCCCTATCGCCCTACGACAACAACAATGTGATTATAGGACAAGGAACACTCGGCCTTGAAATTAAAGAGCAAATCCCATCCATACGCTCTTATATCGCTCCGATTAGTGGAGGAGGGCTAATGGGAGGCAGCGCCTTTGCTTTAAAGCAACTGGGGCCTACCATCACAACCATAGGCGTTGAACCAGTAGGTGCTTCCGACTACTTTCTCTCTTGCAAAGAAGGTAAAAAAATAACGCTTGAAAACACCCATTCCTGCGCCGACGGACTACTTGCACCTACCGTTGGCACTCTCAATTGGCCTCTCCTGCAAGCAAATGTCGACACGCCCCTCTTAGTTTCTGAGCAAGAAATCATTGACGCCATGAAGTTTTTGTATACAAAGTTAGGAATGATTGTAGAGCCTTCCGGCGCAGTTTCTGTTGCAGCTTTGCTCTTCCACCCAGAGCTTGCGCTTCAAGGTGACACTGTGGCTGTTATTTCTGGTGGCAATGTCGATCTTGATAAGTTCTACAAGTGGGTGGAGTGAGCACTCTACTACGCAGTTGTTAATTTTTGGAAAACTTTGAGCAGCAGCTTTGTTTCTTGCACATTAAGCGCTTTGAAAAACTCCCCATCTGCAGATTCTACAGCCGGTAGTGCTTTCACTAATGTTTGTTTTCCTTTAGGAGTCAGTAGGGGGTTTTTTACTCTGACATCTTTTGATGATGGCAAGCGCTTAACAAGTTTTTTTGTTTCAAGGCCCCTAATGATCTGTGAAGTTGTATTAGGATCAAGTCCTGCCATATCTCCAATAACAGCCTGGCTGACACGTTCATTATTTCTTGTTAACCAACCCAATGTAGCAAGCACTACAAACTGAGGATGCGTGAGTTCTAAAGATTTAAGAACTGATTCAATAGAGCTGCGCCACGATGTGCTCACGCGCCATAATAAAAAGCCCGGACTTTGCTCCGGAGCCTCGTGAACACTGATCTCTTTGAACTCAACGCCTTTGCTCATCTTTTTCCATAGCACGTGCAATCAGATGGAAATCTCTTTCTGGGATTTCAAAACAACCCCGTCTGAAAGGAAATCCCCATCTTTGCTTATCATGTATAAAAGAAAGTTCTTCTAATAGCAACGCAATAGCTATTTTATGTGAGGATAAAAAAGTCACATCGCGCCGCCAAGGAATAAAATCTGGGCTCATAGCAAAGGTGTAGGGCTCACCTGCTGCAACTTTCCCAAGTGCGGTAAAAAATTGGTAGGGATCTTTCCCCCCAAATGTTTCTGTGGGTGAATAATAAATGATCCCATCTCCTTCTGCCATGCGCTTTAAAGGCCCTGGCTTACCGTGACACACCTGCGCAAAACCTCCTATAACACCTCTCTTAACATGCTCATGACTTGCAACTGCGATCCAGTACTTTACCATTAATGGTCCCCTAGTAAACACACTCTTATTCTATGACCGTCAGGATCTAATGCAACAAACGTGCGTCCCATTTCCATGTCGGTAGGCTTTTGAGCAATTGTCACATGCTTTTTCCCCCACACTTCATATAGCGCATCGACATCTTCTACAACAACACACACTTCCATAGCGCCAGGAGAAACAACTACAGGTGGTGCGGCTGTATACCTAGACCACAGTCCCAGCATGACCCCGTTTTTTAAGGCAAACATGACAAACGTAGGAGATTCTTTGACGGGTTTAATTTCTAAAATATCTTGGTAAAAAAGACTGCTTTTTTGAGGATTTTCCACAAAAAGCAAAATAAATCCTAACTGAGGGACCATAGAGAACTCTCCTTGTAAAAGTGAATGATTCATGTGAATATTGTACGTATACGTACTAAATATGTCAACCGCTTTTATAAGGGTGTTACTACAAATGAGAACGCCTTGCATAATTGACAATATATTTATTTAACTAGGAGAGATAATGGGATCCAAAAAAAAGGACATCTGCCATTCCATGCAATTGGGATGCTTTAAAAAGGCTTGCTGCCGAATAAAAAGGGAATCCTACTTGCTATTTTTCTTCGATCCTACTAATAAAATTGGTATTTCAAGAGAAAAATAACAAGTAACAGAAGTTTAAGGACAGGCTTCAGTTATTGCCTTACAGGCTTAAGTATTGGCAAAGGCTCCCATGTAATAAAAGGTCGAATGCGGCTTTTGTGTTTGCCTAAGTCATCGTAGTACATCACATCATACACGCAATCATCTTCACAAAAATGTTGATTTGCTCTATGCAAAGAATCAAAGTTAGGAACAATGCCGATATTATCTTGCCCTAACAACCTTTTACGAATACCTTCAGGATCATTAATCGTGATGGGCAAGCCCGCCTCATGAATACCGAGCAGCATGCATATTGTCTCCTTCAATCTCCCAATAGCTCCGCCACACAGGCTCACAATAAAACCTTCTTTGCTGTAGCTAGGCCGTGATACACGAAGATCAATATGCGTAGTATTTCCACCGCTCTTAATTTCCCAAGGGTGCCCACCTGTTGTTTTCTTAGGATGCTTCCCATCAATCCAATCTGCAAACTCTTCCTGAGAGTTTTCTGCAATTGCAAGTAAGCCTTCATCTCTACCATCGGCATACTGTTTATACATTTGGCGCCCGGATAACTTTTCATCTACATGATCGTCCTTCCTTTGTCCTGAGATGTATGCAATTTTGCAATACTTGAAAAAGTCACTCGAAGTCATAGCAGGGACAGCTGTATGGTGATAATCTCTTATATCTCCTTGCTCAACAAGCTTGATGAATTTTTTTGTTTTGGCTTTGCCAAGCTCATGATCGATCCGGTAGATATCTGAAATCGATTCCCTGATAAGAGAATTGCTAACAATACCATAGCGACGATTGAGAGGATAAGATAACCACACTTGTTTATTTGCTTTGATCCAGTCTTTGCTCACGACTTTGAGCCACTTGCGTGCTGAAGAAATAAGAGCATCCCATTCTTTAGCAGGATCTCCACTTCGATGTGAATCACTAAAAGAGGATGCAGCCTCAACACTCGTATTTACTCGCACTTCCAAGGAACACAACTCTCCATCAATATGTCCGATATAGAAAGTGTCTTTATATTTTGTCATACGTATGTAGTGATAGACATCCTGGCGACCCTTTTTGTGAGGAAAAATCACATCCCACATCTGATCAATGCTCTCAATTTTGTACTCAAACTGCCTTAACTCCGAAACCAAAGCGTACACATTTTCTTCGAATTTTTTGCTCATATCCCACACTCCCCTCGCCTACTGCAAAAAAATTATAAAATAAGATCGGTTAAAGTTCGAGTCATATTTAAAAAAAGAATGAGCCTCTCTCGTAATGGGGATTTTGAAATGATTGAATTTATCAAAAATTTTTGATTGGCGAAAACTCAGAATAAAAAGTAGAATGTCTGTTTGTTCCTACAGAACAAAGGAGTTCGCAATGAAATCATCCAAAGATACATTACCCATATCATCAAACGCTTCGTTTGAATCTTTGAAAAAACATAATTGCCACGGAGTAGAGTACTGGAGCGCTAGAGAGCTTCAGTCGTGTCTTGGCTACTCCACATGGCAACGATTTGCATCTTCGATTAAAAAAGCCATGGGGTCTTGCAAACAATCAGGAAACGACCCTCAAAACCATTTTAGCAGCGCCGCTAAAATGGTCGGTATCGGAAGTGGAACAAATAGAGACCTAGACGACTACCACCTCTCCCGTTTTGCCTGTTATCTCATTGCACAGAATGGAGATCCTAGGAAGCCAGAAATTGCTCAAGCACAGAAGTATTTCGCAATACAAACAAGGCGCCAGGAAATCTCGGACCAAATGGCAGCTGACCTCGAAAGACTAGAGACGCGTTACCAAGCTTCAGTGGAGTTTAAAGCATTGTCCGGAGCTGCCAGGGAAGCTGGAGTACAAGATAAAATGTTCGGTATCTTTCACGATGCTGGGTACAAAGGGCTCTACGGTGGTATTGGAGCAGATGCAATCAAAGCCCGCAAGGGAATCGAGCCTAAAGAACAGCTCATGGATCGTATGGATACGACAGAGCTGGCTGCAAATTTGTTTCGCATGACCCAGACTAAAGACAAGCTTAAAAATGAACGCATTAGAAACCAAAGAGACGCCATGGAAACGCACGAAATGGTAGGGGAAAAAGTGCGACTATTAATTGAAGAAATCGGCGGAACTCTTCCCGAAAATATTCCTCCAGCTGAATCGATCAAAACAGTTAAAAAACGACTAAAAACTACAGCTCCTCGGGTCTTACTCGACCCCAAGGATACATTAGGCATTTTTAACCATTGAGATCATAGTATGACACGCAATTATTGGTCTTGTTCAGCATTTGCAGATTGGCTTCGTGGTAAACCTAAGCCATCCGCGGGCACCGCACAAGAATGGAAAGCATGGAAAAAGACTGCGAAGATAAAAAAGATGCGCTATTGGCTAGCAGAAGATGGGCTGGACTATTTGCAAAATTTCATATACTCACCTTTAGATCTTATTAAAAACATACGCTGCTACGCTCGCAATCGTTTAATTTCTAAGACACATGCGCTTACCTCTAATCTCAAGCGTGGCCAGTGGTATGATTTTGACACGCGCGTGCTACACGCGCTCTTTGATGAGCTTGTCCACTTTATTGAAGTTGAGCAGGTATGGAACCCTTCAGAAACTGGGTTAGCTCATCTTGAGCGATCTGCTAGTCTTAGAAACGATGAGGATTGGGTTGATAAAAATGATCCAAGCTTTGGGAAACCCACCCCTCAGGCATTAGCTGCTCAGGAAACGATTGTGCTCTACAAGTGGTGGAAAGAAGAGCGACCTAAACGTCCCGACCCCATGGATGCAAGTGGATGGAGTAGCTACTGCGATGCAAGGCGCCAAACGGCTACATCTCAGGAAGATCCTTTCTGGATTGATGAGGCTGGTGGGGAGGATGCACAGAAGCTCGTAGAGCTCTGTCACCAAATGGAACAAGAGCAAGAAGAAGAAGATACAGAAATGTTGATTCGCCTTATTAAAATCCGTGGAAGCCTATGGACTTAGGAGATCTCAGCATCTCAGTCAAACTGGATAATAAAGAAATTAGACGCGCCTCATCTTCTTTAGCTCCTAGAGCCTTTGCTCGAGCGAGTCCAGTTTTAGCAATGCTGACTGCACTATCGATGTCATTGACTGCAACTTTAAGCTGCGCTTCTAAATAATCGGCATGCATCGCTAAGCGCTCTGTTGTGATTAAAGGCCGCACTTCATCGATGATTTTTTGTGATAAGTCATATTTTTTTTGCAGTAGATATACTTTTCCCAATCGCATATTGGTGCGGATAAGATCATCTGGCGCCTCTATTATTTTAAAGCACTCAAGCGCTTTGTTATAACTATCTTCGGCTTGTCCTAAATCCCCTTCAGGATTATCTGCGTGCGCTGCTCCCAAATTAAAGTACACCTTCCCTAGCAAAGCTCTATTGTCGATGTCTTTTGTCTTATAGACTAGTAGCGCTTCTCGTGCAATTTGCACAGCGCGTACGTAAGATGCATGTGCGCGGTACACTGCCGATTCTAAATAAAGAGCTCTAATCAAAAGAACTGGATCTACAAATGCTTCTGACAATTCATGGCAGCACTTGGCATAGACAAGTGCCTGGTCATAGTCACCGAGGTAAAAGGCTGTAGAGGTGAGTTGCGCGCAAATTTTTGCTTCGTCTTGAGATCCTCCGGCTTGTTTGGCAGTATCTAGAGCGACTGTGCCTTGCAAAAGAATTTCGTTCCACTTTTCAGCCTTAGCAAGAGGCTCAAAGTTTCTGAAGTATGTTGCAACAATATCTGTAGAGGAATATTCAGATGGATGTTGGCTATTTTCCAAAGCACATAAGGAAGAGCAAAACAAGCCTACTAAGAAAAACTGAGCGCCCAAAAATTTATTCATAAAAAACACCTCTTAAAAACCGTATTTCCCATATTGAAACATTCGATCAGCATACTATAGGTTGAACAAAAAAAGCTGCTTGATTCTATCTCGGATTTCTTCCAAACTCTCCATCTTAGAGGGCAAAATGAGCTTAGAGAAAAAAATTGCTAAGTATGTTGAACTGCGAGAGCAAATTGAAGAACTAGAAAATCAAAAAAAGGCCTTAGCTGCTGAAGTTTTAGATCTGCTGCCCCAAGAAACAGCAACGGTTTCTATCCCGGGATATAGAATAAAGCGAGCTTCTCTCCTTTCCATTAAAACCTCTCTTGAGAGTGCAAAACAATTGGGAGCTGTTACAATGAAAGAAATTGTCGACAAGGAGAAAATCAAAAAACTCTATAGAGAAGGACATAATCCGCCAGATGTCTCAGAAGTTCATTTTATCCAAGTGTATACCGATATACAAATTCCTAATGTAAACAGCTCTCTTGCGTAATTAAGGTTCTGTATTCTATAAAAAAATTAAAGGACGGTGACATGGGCATAAGGGTATTTTTAGGTTTATTTTGGCTGCTAGGTCTTTGTGGCAGTTTAAATGCTCAGGAGATTACGGGGTTTTGGAAAAGTATCGATGATAAAACAGGAAAAATGGATTGTGTTTTGGCTGTTTACGAATACGAAAATAAATATTACGGAAGAATCATTAC
>CANJJB010000027.1 GCA_947474635.1 Parachlamydiales bacterium
TCTAAAGCAAGCTCATCTATAGACGCGTCGCTATAAGCGTTAGGCTGAACAACTGGACTACCTTGGCTTGCGATATTAAATATATTGTCTTCCATAGCTTCCTTGTTAATATACTATTAATATTACATTAAGATGATTAACTTGTCAAGAAGAAGGAAAGCTCTAACAGACTGATATACAACTGTTTACAGAACTCTGCAAAATACTTAAGTAATTAATTGTCAATGAATTGGCTTATAGAGGTATTTAGGGCGTACAATGGGGGTTCCCTTGCCACCTCTTGCTTCACAGCGCTCATAGATGATCTGCCTTGCAATCCCGACTGCTCTTGAAAGGCCAAAAAGAACAGTGAAGTATTCAGGATAGTTGAAGCCTGCAACAGCCAACATAACACCAGAAATAGCATCGACATTAGGATGGGGATCAGAGATCTTGGGGTTTTCTGATAAGACCTTGGAGCCTTGTGAGCGCAAAAGAAGAGATAAACGCACAAGGGGATTATTGGGGTAATTTTTTTGTAAAAAATCATACATCACGGTAGCTCTAGGATCCTCGACACGTAAAACAGCGTGTCCAAATCCAAACACGAGCTTATTACTGGAGAGTCTTGCACGGATGCATTTTTCTACCTGCTCAGCTGTCGGCGCATCGCCCACTTCTTGTAATACTTCATGCACAAACTGCAAGCAATCTTGATTGGCTTTTCCATGTCTTGGACCTGCTAAAGCACAAAAAGCAGCTGTCATCGACGCGTACATATCTGCAAGGCTTGAGGCTACAGCTTTGCCAACAAACGTGGAGAGATTGCCTCCGCCGTGATCGTAATGCAAGATGTTGAAGAGTTTAAAAGCCCCGCAGAGTTTTTCCTTATCAATCCCTGGGACTTGGAGCATATGAGCAAAATTCTCCATGTAACCAAGATCAGGATTGGAAGGAGGCGTTTGTCCCCAGCCTGCATGCGCATTGATTAGGGTTGCTACAAGAGTGGGAAGTTTAGCAATGAGGTTTAAGCCATCTTCTTGGTAATCGCCTACGGCCGCAAACATCCCAAGAATTGTTGTGGCAGCTTCTAAAAGTTGCATGGGGTGTCCCTTGCGCGGAAGCTTTACAACAGCAGAGATGACTTCTTCAGAAAGTGTAGAGCGCTTTTTTAAATCAGAAAAAAAGAGAGCAATCTCTTGGGGCTTGCCTTCTTTACCAAAATAAAGAAGGTAGATCACTTCTTCTGGTTTTCTAAGAGCAAGATCTTTGACAGCTTTGCCTACATAAAAAAGTCCCTTTTGAGGATCAACTGTCGATGTTGTGCAATACCCTACAGGATACCCTCTTAGACCTGTCTCTAAATGATCTTCTGTCACTTCAAAGAGTACTTTGCTCATTTTATTAATCCTTTTACGGCTTCTTTTTCCTCTAATAATTCTTTCTCTACAAGGCGGATTTTTTCTTGTAAATACTTATCCCACGTAAAGCCTTTGACAATCTCAATTTTTCCATCTCCTTTAGATCTGCAAGGGAATGAAAAAACGATGCCTGGTTGAATGCCATAAGGATTGCCATCGGATAGAAAAGAGACAGAAAAAATCTCATCTCCTTGTGTGGGGAAAATAAGAGAGTGCATACTTTCTAAAGCTGCATGGGCAGCAGAGGCTGCAGAGGATTTACCACGTGCTGCGATCACTGTTGCTCCCCTTGTTTGAATTTCTGGAACAAACACATCTTCCATCCACTTTCTATCTTGGATCATTTCTATTGCAGGCTTTCCTTCAATTTTTGCATGGATGAAATCAGGCACTTGCGTAGCTGAGTGATTGCCCCATATAACTACAGATGATACGGCATCTATGGGAACGTTTGCTTTTCTCGCAAGAAGTGATTGCGCTCTATTTTGATCAAGCCGTGTCATGGCAAAAAACTGCATAGGGTTCATTTTGGGCGCATTTTTAAGAGCAATGAGGCAGTTGGTATTGCAGGGGTTACCAACAACTAGAACAAGCGCTTTTGGGGCTGCTTCATTGAGGGCTTTTCCTTGTTCTATAAAGATCTTGCCGTTAGCCTCAAGTAGATCCCTTCTTTCCATGCCAGGTCCGCGTGGCTTTGCGCCAATGAGAAATACATAGTCTACGTCTTTAAATACTTCTCTGGGGTCGCTGCCGCTTCTTACTTCTTGTAAAAGAGGAAAGGCACAATCTTCCAATTCCATCACAACGCCTTTTAAAGAATCTAAAGCTCCTGGAACTTCTAATAGATGCAAGGCTATAGGAGTGTCTTTCCCTAAAAGATCACCACCTGCTAGATGAAATAGAAGGCTATAAGCAATTTGCCCAGCGCTACCCGTGACTGCAATGCGCTTAATTTTTTTTGGCATTTTTCTTCTCCGGAACAAACTTTAAGGCAGAGGCATTGATCGAGTATCTTTTTTTTGTAGGATCGGGACCATCGTTGAATACGTGTCCGAGGTGTCCATCACATTTACTGCAGAGGACTTCTACTCTTTTAGCAAAAAAGCCAACATCGTCTTTGTAATAGATCGCTTTGTCATCGATTGGCTGCCAAAAACTTGGCCACCCTGTGCCTGGATTGTATTTGGCCTGTGATGAAAATAAAGGCAGCTTGCACCCTACACAAAGGTATGTGCCTGCTTCTTCTGACTTCCAACTCTCTCCTGTATAAGGCTGCTCCGATTTCTTATCGCGTAGCACAGCACGCTCTTCAGGAGTAAGTCTCTTAGCCCATTCTTTATCACTTAAACTGAGTTTTTCCACGTCCGTGGCCCGAATGTTTGGGGCTACTATATGTCCCCTATTCTTCAGATCTAGGGGAATTGGGAAAATGGGTCAACAAAAAAAGATTTACTATCTATGGTTTAAAATCTTTGAGGCACTCGTTTAAAGATGTTTCACGAGCTGCAACACACTCTGCTTCAGTTTTTGTAACTGTCGCTTTTATTCCCATAAAACCCTGCATCCCATGTGGCGCAACCCATAAAGGGGAAGGACATAGGTGTAACCTAGACATTAATGCCTCAACCTCTTGCTCTAAAAATGCGTACCACTCTGTTTTCTGTGCCTGAGAAGGAGCAACTTGAGGACATCCGCATGCTAAAGCCCCAGCAGCAGCCTTGCAGGAAGAATCACTTACACACGTTGCATCTGTTTGTGTCAAATAAAGACCAATGATTTTATAGGCCCAAGACTGCTTGTACAAACCTTTTTCATGGCATTTCTTTGAAAGCTCTATGTATAGACAGGGGTGAGGCCAATCGTTCAAAAAGCCTGTGATGGCAGATATATAAAAATCTACATCTAATAAAGGTGAGTGTAAGAGATCTAAAAGCTTATGGTAGTTTTTTTCTTGCGCATACTTAAAAATTGACTCTTGCGTTTCTTGCTTGGTTAGACGTGGCTTTGCTGGCTCCACAAATGGTCTTCCCGGTTTAGCCATTTTCTTCGCGGCCTTCTCTCGACTATATTCAGATGTTAATCCTTCGGGAGCCACTCTTATTTTTGCAGTTGAAGTTACTCCTCCGCTCTGAATTGTCATAGTCTCGTTTGTTACTTGAGCACAGAGTGGTCTATGCATTTTCCAATCACTTCTTTGACATTCTACAGAGCAATAATAGACCACTCTACATTTGGCACAAGTTTTTAAAGCTCCTGCTGTTAGAGCGCCCTCTTTGGTTCCCTCTACTTTTTGACATACGTGGCAATGCTTTATACTATTTATTGAATCCATGACGTCTCCTTTTTTTTGTACATTAATGTTATCAAAAATAATCAATAAAGTAACTCACTAATAAAAAATGTAACCACTTGAAATCAAAGACGTTACGAAATAAGATTGCGGACGGGAGCAAAGTCCCTATGGATAACGCAGGGGCCACGCTCTCGTAGAGCCCTCAGATGTTGAGGTGTCCCATACCCTTTGTGCTTATCAAAGCCATAGGAGGGCCAGAGATGGTGAGCTTTTAACATGATTTGATCGCGGGTGTACTTGGCAAGTATAGCAGCTGCCATAATGGAGTGGGATAGAGCGTCGCCATCGATGATAGCAAGTGCTGGCATTGGCAAGAAAGGCAGTTTGTTACCATCCACAAGCACGTAGTCAGGCGGCATCGGCATATGGGCAACAGCTATTTGCATCGCCTTAAGTGTTGCTTGTAAAATGTTTATCTTATCGATGATGAAAGACTCGACAATGCCAATACCATAGACAATGCCGGGCGTCCTAATGATTTTTTCGTAGAAGTAGGCGCGCTTTTCGCTTGAAAGCTTTTTACTATCGTTAATACCCTCAAAATAGACATCTTGAGGTAGAAAGCAGCTAGCTGCAACAACAGGGCCTGCAAGAGGCCCCCTGCCCGCTTCATCAACTCCAGCAACGAAGCTGTAGCCTGATAGCCTAGCTTTTTTCTCGTAAAAGCTTAAATCAGGTAGCTGGCTCATCAGAAGAGGCTTCTTTTGCTAGAACTTCTTCTTGATGGTGTCCGCCGATGAGCTCTTTTACTTTAGATGCTTTTCCAGATTTGCCTCTAATGTAATAAAGCTTACCCTTACGCACTTTACCGCATTTAACAACTTCAATTTTAGCAATCTTAGGGCTGTGGATGAGGAACACTCTTTCCATGCCTGCGCCGTAAGATACGCGGTAGAGAGCAATTGTTTCTGAAAGACCAGATCCACGACGTGCGATCACAGTCCCTGTAAACATCTGAATACGCTCTTTCTCGCCTTCAACAATCCGTGTATGTATACACAGGGAATCTCCCACGCGGAATGAGGGAAGATCTTTCTTGAGATAGTCTTTTTCAATTTCCTGTATCAACTGATTCTGCATCATAATTATGACTCCTTATATTAACTTCAAAGATAATGAGATGAAATTCATCTTGTTATCTTTGAAGTTGTCTTACTTTTTCTGTTTTACAAAGAGATTGCTCTTTGTGCCATTTTTCTATCTCTTTGTGGTTCCCATCTCTTAACACTTGGGGCACTTCTAGCCCTTCAAACACCGGAGGCCTTGTATATACAGGGCCTTCCAAGAGTCCTTCTTGAAAAGAGTCTTGCGCTGCGGCTTCTTCATGGCCTAAGAAGCCTGGGATAAAACGCGCTACTGCATCAAGAAGAACAATGGCTGGAAGACATCCGTTTGTTAAAACGTAATCTCCAATGCTAATTTCTTCATCTACCTCTTTTTCTACCGCTCTTTCATCTACGCCTTCGTAATGACCGCACAGTAAAATCAAGTGCTCCAAAGAGGAGAGCTCTTGACACTTTTTTGCCGTGAGAGGCGATCCTTGCGGCGTTAGGTAAATCACTCTTGACTTTTCAGTCTTCACGCTACGTATGGCCTCGCAAACAGGCTCTGGCATCAGTACCATCCCAGGGCCTCCTCCGTATGGTCTATCGTCGACTTTGCGATGTTTATTTGTCACAAAATCGCGGATATCAAGGAGGCGGATATCTAGCAAGCCTTTCTCCACCGCTCTCTTCACCATGCTGACACTAAAAGGTCCCTGGAAATACTCTGGAAAAAGAGAGAGGATATCAAACCGCATTACCCTTCCACTTTTTCTGCGGCAACCTTCTTAGGAGCGCTTTTCTTTTTTGGCGCAGCTTTTACTGTTGATTTCTTAGGAGCTACAGCAACTTTACCATCTGCTTTCTTAAGAATTCTTCTTTTAGCAGCAAGTTTTGTGCGTTTTGCATGCTCTCTACTTGTTACAAGCTTGATTGCCTCAGGAAGCGCTTTAGCAACGAGTTTTTGCGCGTTATCTGAGAGCACTGCTCCTTGAGAAATCCAGAAATTTAAACGCTCTTCGTTGATCTTAAAGTTATTATCTTTTTGAGCAGGATTGTAAGATCCTAACATCTCCAAGTATTTTCCATCTCTCGGATTGCGAATGTCTGTGACAACCAAACGGAATGTTTGTGCGTTTGTACGACCTTGTTTGCGTAACCGTATTTTTAAAGCCATGTGTTCTCCAATTTCTTAAGTTGTTTTTTATCTTTCATAAAATCTTTCATACGCTTAAAGCCTTTAACGAGGCGATTAACGTCATCTATTTTTGTTCCACTACCTTTTGCAATACGCCATCTTCTTTGAGGCTCAAGTTCATGTTCTTCTCTGCGCTCTTTTACCGTCATAGATAAGATGATCGCTTCTACTTTTTTCATCTCTCCTTCTGACTCATCAAGATTAGGAAGGTTGCTAACGCCAGGAAGCATCTGCAAAAGGCCTTTGAGTGGGCCCATTTTTTTTATCATGTTCATTTGCGTGAGATAATCTTCATACGTAAAAGAAGCTTTTCTCAATTTCTCTTCTATCTTTTTCGTCTCTTTCTCATCGAACTGCTCTTTGGCCTTTTTGACGAGATTGATCACATCACCCATACCCAAAATACGATCTGCCATGGATCTCGGATTAAAGAGTTGCAGATCACCTATCTTTTCTCCCACCCCTTCAAACTTTAAAGGCTTCTGGGTTACTTCTCTGATAGAAATCGCAGCACCTGCACGGGAGCTTCCATCGAGCATCGTTAAAATCGTTCCAGTGATTGCAACGCGCTTATCAAATTCTGCAGCAGTTTTTACAGCGTCTTGACCTGTTGTACTATTTGCAACAAATAAGACCTCTTGCGGATTTACTGCTGCTTTAATCTTTTCAAGCTGCTCCATGAGCTCTTCATCTAAATGAAGGCGTCCTGCCGTATCGATAATTAAAAGATCAAACTGTTCATCTTTAGCTTTTGCAAAAGCTAGTTTTGCAACTTTAACAGGATCTTTTTCCCCTTCGAGAAAAAAAACAGGAACTCCAATAGGCTCACATAATCTTTTCAGTTGTTCTACAGCAGCAGGTCTTTGGAGATCACACGCTGCAACCATCACTTTTTTTGCGTACTCTTTTTTACTAAAAAAGAAAGCAAGTTTTGCGCACTGCGTTGTCTTTCCAGATCCTTGAAGGCCGCACATTAAAAGAGTTGTAGGCTTAGTCGTAAATACAATCGGAGCCTCATCTGACCCCATGAGCTGTATCAACTCATCATGCACAACCTTAATGAACTGCTCACCGGGAGATACAGCTTTTATAACTGCTTCCCCGAGTGCTTTTTCCTTCACGCGTTTGACAAAATTTGAGACAACAGCATATCCCACATCGGCATCGAGCAGAGCCAGTCTTACTTGGCTTACCGCATCGGAGATGTTACTCTCTGTTAGCTCCCTTTTACCGGCAATTCCAGCAAACAGGCCCTTAAATTTTTCTGTCAAAGATCCAAACATATTTCTATCTAATGAAATTTATGATCCATAATAATATAAAAGTTATTCTATTTCAAGAGAATCTGTGCGAAAAAAAATCTATCGTGCCCGCTCCAGTCCTGGGTAACTTCCTTTCTTGCCCACACATCCTCTGAAAAAAGAGATTTAACTTGCTCGCCCCTACCCGTTCCAAGCTCAAAAAAAACCTTGCCGCCTGGCATTAAAAAGTGGGGCAGATCGGAAACTAGCCTCTTGTAAAACTCTAACCCTGTAGAACCTCCCACAAGAGCAAGCTTTGGCTCAAAATTACGTACCCCTGCATCTAAATGGGTAAACTCATCTTCAGTGATGTAAGGAGGGTTACAAATGATCACATCCGCCTTTTTGCCTTGAAATGGAGAAAGTAGATCTCCTTGTACAAAAGAGACCTCTACGCTATTGATTTCTGCGTTTTTTTTAGCAACCGCGAGTGCCTCAATAGAAATATCGGACAACGTAAGGCTCCACTCAGGTCTCGCATTTTTTAAAGAAATTCCTATACATCCAGAACCCGTGCACACATCCCAAATAGCAAGAGGCTCATTCGGAAGACTCTCCACGATTTTACTCACTAAAATTTCTGTCTCTTGACGAGGAATAAGAACAGCAGGTGTTAAACTTATGCGGGTGCGATAAAACTCCACTTCGCCCGTAATATACTGAAAAGGCTCTCCCTTTGCTTTTCTCTTAATGAGCTCTCTTAAAAGAGTTAGCTCCTCTTCTTCAAGAGGCCGATCAAACTGCACGTAGAGATCGATTCTTTTAAGCTTTAAAACAAAGCTAAGTAGCTCTTCGACTTCTCTTCTAGGCTTTTCAATCCCCTTTTCTTCTAAATACGTCGTAGAAAGCTTTAAAATGTCTAGAACGGTTTTCACGTACCCGCCAACTTTTCTTGGTAAAAGTGCTTCACTAAGGGCCCCGTAATATCATCTAAATCTCCATCAAGCACGCGATCAAGTTTATATAAAGTGAGATCGATCCTGTGATCTGTCACGCGATTTTGAGAGAAATTATAGGTGCGGATACGCTCAGAGCGATCTCCTGAACCTACTTGCGTAGCGCGAAGACCTGCCATCTCATCATGGGCTTTTTGCCTTTTTGTCTCTGCAATTTTAGCAGATAGTAGGCGCATGGCTTTATCGCGGTTTTTATGTTGGCTGCGCTCTTCTTGGCATGTAACAACAGTCCCTGTTGGGATGTGAACAATACGAACAGCAGAGTCCGTTACGTTAACGTGCTGACCGCCTGCTCCTGATGCTCTATACGTCTCTATGCGGAGATCCCTTTCATCGATCGTGATCTCTTCTTCTTCCGTAGGCTCTAGCAAAACAGCAATCGTGATTGCAGATGTATGGACGCGCCCTTGCGTTTCTGTATCGGGAACTCTCTGCACGCGGTGCGTGCCCCCTTCATACTGCATCTTTCTAAAGACATTTAGCCCTGAAAGGACCATGATATATTCTTTGTAACCGCCCCGCTCAGAAAGAGAGCACGAGAGTTGCTCATATTTCCAGCCATTTTTGTCAGCGTAGCACTTATACATTCTGACACAATCGCCGACAAATAGTGCTGCTTCATCACCCCCTGTTCCTGCTCTAATTTCCAGAATAATATTCTGGCTATCACGCGGGTCAGGAGGGACAAGGAGCGTTTCTAACTGGTTATTAAAGTGGATTTGTTTAGCTTCTAAAGCCTGGATTTCTTCTTTAAGAAAAGCTACCATTTCTGGATCGTTTTCAGCCTGAAGAAGCGTCCGATCTTCTTGAAGTTGTTTCTTGCAACTCTCAAGCACATCCCACATCTCTTTAGCTTCAGATAGATAAGCATGCTCTTGCGTGAGCATGCGGTAGTGTTTCTGATCTGCAAGCACCTCGGGATGCCCTAAGAGCTGTTCCACTTCCTCATAACGTCTGAGGAGCTTGCGGACCCTAGATTCCATACAACTTTATTTTTTCTTGAGGTTACGCTTAGGAGCTGCTGCTTCTACTTTAGCTTCTTCGTCTTCAGCATCTTGCTTTTTCTTCACATAGCGTTTTTTGAACTTGTCAACGCGACCTTCAGAGTCAAGCATTTGGTTAGCACCAGTAAAGAACGGATGCGAGGCAGATGAAATCCCCATCTTGTAAACGGGATACTCTTTTCCTTCAAACATCGCTTTTTCTTTCGTTTGCAATGTACTTCCACAGACAAATTTAAAATCCGTTGAAGAGTCAACAAACAGAATCTTTTGGTACGGAGGGTGGCCTTCTTTTTTCATATCATTCCTTTATACAGTGAATAACATAACAGTAAACCGAAATTTAGGATAAAAAACAAGCAGCTTTTTTTACTTACCGCTTGACTTTGCCAGGATTTAGCGTTAAAATACTTCTTTTAATAAGGAGGCCTCATGTCAATAAAAGAAGTTTTACGCCCGATTTTTGAGCCCCAAAGCAAAGCGTTTAGCCATCAGTTGAAAGAGGCTCTGGTAGTCCATTCCATATTCTACGTTGCTGCCAGATGCTTAAGATTAAAGAACCTACTGCTTTCCGCTCCCGCTTTTATAGCTGTTGTTCTTAGTCGAGCGACCCTCTCTTATTGCAGCGAAAATTTCAAGAAACCAGAACCAAAAACTTTTTTCAAAAATGCCATAACCCTTAAGCTAGTAACCCTTATCGATACGTATGCGACTTATCGAATAATGGAGGGAGTCCCAAACTCCCTCATGTTTAGAGGCCTAACATGTTTAATAACGCATTTAGATCCCTTCTGCTCCATCAATCCCCTCATAGATAAAGCAGGCACTTATTTTTTGGGTAATTCAGTCCAAAAAAAATAAGTGACGCTTTAAGACTTTTCTTGCTCCACATAGGGTAGGCAAGACATACGGCCATTAAGTAGTCCTTCTCTATAACGAAAGTAGAGAGCTCATTTCTGTTCGGCTTATTTCTTGACTTGCATCCAAGCAATTGTTAAAATCGTTACTTAACAAGGAGTTTTCTATGTCAATAAGTGCAGTTTTAAGATCGACTTTTGAAGTGAGCGGCACGTCATTTTCTCATCACGCCAAGGATGCAATTGTATTTCAATTAGCATTTTATACCGTTGCTAAATGCATTAACCTGAGATATCCCCCGCTTCTTGCCCTTGCTTTTGCAGCATCTAATTTAGCAGCCGGAAGAACAGAATCTTTCTTGAATGCAAAGAAAACATTCGCCCCTTTAACATCATTCACCATATCACGACTTGGCATGTTCTCTGCTCAGTACAAAATAACGAAAATAGCAGGACTCACATTCAATGACTTCTTGCTATTAGGAGGATTGGGCAATATTTTCGGAGCTGCAACTCATCTTTTTAATCATCTCACAGATCGCGCAGTCATCCATCTTTTAGATAAAACAAACATACATTAAATCTTTTCTAGAGCCTGGCAGGCAAGATATGCCATCCGGGCAGTGAGTAGCCCTTCTAAGACCCCCTCTTCATAACGGAAGTAGGGGTTATTTTCTAACACAGGAAAGTCATTCGGTTGCAATAGATCATCTTCTGTGATGTTGGGAATTAATCTTTGAGCGCAGGAGAGGATTTTGTCTCGTTGGAGCCTAATGAGGTCTTCAAAATTTTCTTGCATACTCTCTTGTTTCCAAAAAACTGTTTAAGTAAAGCAGCAGAGTGCTCTTTTAAAACATTTGTTTCAACTTCAATTTGATGGATCGGATGAGGTGCATTTAAAACATGGAAAAGACTACCGGAGGCGCCCTGGCGTATATCAGGCGCTCCCCATACAACTCTTTTGACACGCGAGAGAATCATAGCGCCTGCGCACATCGAGCAAGGCTCAAGGGTGCAATAAAGAGTTGTCTCTAAAAGGCGCCAGTTGCCGATGAGCTTAGCTCCTGCTTGTAGACATAACACCTCTGCATGCGCTGTTGCATCCTGTAAAGATTCAACTTGATTGTGCGCGCGTGCGATAATCTTATTTTGATAGACGAGCACAGCGCCGACAGGCACCTCATCTGCTTCAAAAGCTTTCAAAGCCTCTTTCAAAGCTTCTTGCATAAAAAATTCATCTTTGTCCATGGAAAAAGAGTGTACCAAAAAACTTAAGATTGATTCAATAACCACTTTTTCATATAATGGACATTAGATTTTATACCCCCTAAAGGAGATTTCCGAATGTCATTAGATAAAGGAACAAAAGAAGAGATCACAAAAAAATTCCAACTTCACGAGAAAGATACGGGGTCAGCTGACGTTCAAATTGCGATTCTAACAGAGCGCATTGCAGAACTCACAGAACACCTTAAGCTTGCTCCTAAAGATCACGGATCGAGACTTGCCCTTCTTAAATTAGTTGGCCAACGTCGCAAGCTCCTTGATTATCTCAATTCAACGGATACAAAGCGTTACCAAAGCCTTATCGCTAGACTTAACCTTAGAAAGTAATTTCTTGAAGCAAGCACAATAAAAAAGCATTCTCTTACGGGGAATGCTTTTTTATAAATTCTCTTTGCTCCATTTTACCTTTCTTGTTATAGTTCCCACAGAATAATTTTACTACAGAGGATACATGAAGTCTTTTACCAAAACCATTTCAATTGCAGGCAAAGATCTCGTTTTTGAAACAGGCAAAATCGCCCGTTTAGCCAATGGAGCTGTGACTCTACAAGCAGGAGAAACAATTCTTCTTGCCACTGCTTGCCGTGGAAATATCCCTTCCGAAGATACAAACTTCCTCCCTTTAAGAGTCGATTACCAAGAAAAATTCTCCTCTACAGGGAAAACACTCGGCGGCTTTATCAAGCGAGAAGGAAAGATTACTGAAAGGGAAACTTTGGTCTGCAGACTCATGGATAGACCTCTTCGCCCGATGTTTGAAGACGGTTTTTATAACGACGTCCAAGTGCTCGCCTATGTTCTTTCTTATGACGGCGTTCATGGTCCAGAGCCTTTAGCTATTTGCGCAGCTTCTGCCGCTCTTGTCATATCTGACATTCCTCTCATTAAGCCCGTTGGCGCCGTACGCGTTGGATTTATCAATGACAATTTCGTAGTTAACCCCTCCGTTGAAGAGATGAAAACATCTCGCCTTGATTTAATACTTGCAGGAACAGAAGATGCGATCTTAATGATCGAAGGTTTTGCTGACTTCCTTACAGAAGAACAAGTTCTTGCAGCCCTTGAAGAAGGTCATGCTGCAATCAAAATCATTTGCGAAGGACTCTCTGACTGGCAAAAAGAAGTTGGTAAGGAAAAAAATCGTGATGAACTAAGATTTCCTCCTGAAGGCCTCCTTGAAAAGCTCGAGAGCTTCGTATCAAAAGACCTCCACAGCCATCTTAAAATCAAAGAAAAAAAACAAAGAAATAAGCTTGTTTTTGAAACAGAAACAAAAGCAATCGAGCACTTCTCAACCGGCGAAAATCCCCAGTTTAAAAAAGCAAACGTTAAAGAAGCCTTTAAAAAGATCCACGCTAAATACATGCGTGAGATGATATTGAATGACAAGGTTCGTATCGATGGAAGACTTTGTGACCAAGTTAGACCGATATCTATCGACATGCACCTTCTTCCACGCACACATGGAAGCGCTCTTTTCACACGTGGAGAGACGCAAGCAATATGCGTTTGTACGCTCGGCGGAGAAAATGCAGCACAACGCTATGAAACTCTTAACGAAGACAGCAGCCATAGGTTCTATCTCCAATATTCATTCCCTCCCTTCTCTGTAGGAGAAGTTGGTAGAATGGGCCCTCCAGGTAGACGCGAAGTCGGCCACGGAAAACTTGCTGAAAGAGCTCTGCTTGCTATTTTGCCAAAACAAGAATCATTCCCTTATGTTATCCGACTGGAGTCCAATATCACAGAATCCAACGGATCCTCTTCTATGGCATCTGTCTGCGGTGGATGCTTAGCTCTTATGGATGCAGGCGTTCCAATACGCCATCCTGTTGCAGGTATTGCGATGGGACTTATTCTCGAAGGAGATAAGTTTGCTATTTTATCTGACATTTTAGGCGATGAAGACTTCTTAGGAGACATGGATTTCAAAGTAGCAGGAGATGCTCATGGAATCACAGCGTTCCAACTCGACATTAAAGTGGAAGGGATCAGCCACCACATCATGGAAAACGCACTTGCCCAAGCAAAACAAGGCAGAATGCACATCCTCCACGAGATGTTAAAAGCGTGCCCAGAATCACGCGGTCAAATGTCTAAGTACGCTCCTCGCATTGAGACAGTTCAAGTGAAACCAAGTAAAATTGGCATCATCATTGGCCCTGGTGGAAAACAAATCAGAGCAATCACAGAAGAAACAGGCGCGCAAATCGACATCTCAGACAGCGGTCTTGTCAGCATCTCAGCTAGCTCTACTGAATCTATGGAAAGAGCGAAGAAAATCATCATTGATCTCACATCTGATGTTGAAATCGGTAAAGTCTACAAAGGCCCTATCGTGTCGATTGTTGAGTTTGGCGTCTTTGTCAAAATCTTTGAAAAAGAAGGCCTCTGCCATATTTCAGAATATGACCACCGTCGTATCGCTGATCTTCGCGATGTGTGCAAAATCGGCGATATCATCGAAGTCAAAGTATTAGATGTAAACGATCGAGGACAGGTAAAACTAAGCCGTAAGGTTTTGATTGCCCCTCCACAACCTGCCCTTCAAAAGTAATATTAAAGTGAAAAAAAATGTATAAGCCAAAGCAAATTAGAAATATCGCTATTATCGCTCACATCGACCACGGCAAAACAACCCTCCTTGATGCTTTGCTCAAACAATCCAATATCTTTCGAGACAATGAAAAAGTCCCTGAAAGAGCGATGGACAGCTACGATCAAGAAAAAGAGCGCGGCATTACTATCTTTGCTAAACATACAAGCATTTTCTTTGAAGACTACAAGATCAATATTATCGACACCCCTGGCCACTCAGACTTCTCAGGAGAAGTTGAGCGCGTTCTAGGTATGGTCAATTCTGTGCTTCTCCTCGTAGATGCGCAAGAAGGACCAATGCCTCAAACACGCTTTGTTCTCTCGCAAGCCTTAAAAATGGGTCTTTGCCCCGTTGTTGTGCTTAATAAGATCGATCGTCCGCATGCAGACCCAGATCGCGCCCTCAACCTCACCTTTGACCTCTTTGTAGAACTCGGTGCAACAGATGAGCAGTTAGACTTTGCCATCATCTATGCTTCAGGTCTTACAGGTTTTGCGATTAAAAACCTCGGCGATGAGCGCATCGACATGAAACCCCTCTTTCAACTCATCATTGACAGAGTCCCCTACCCTCCCGGCAGCTTAGATCTCCCTTTTCTCATGCAAGCAACTACCCTCTCTTATGACGACTTCCTTGGCAGACAAGCCTGCGGAAGAATCCTAGAAGGGATCATCAAAAAAACACAAAACATTACCCGCGTTGATAAAGATGGCAAGCCCTCTCAACACCGCGTTGTGCGCATTGACGGTTACCTCGGCCTCAAAAAAGTTGAAATGGAAGAAGCCGGCGTAGGAGATATCGTCAGCATCTCAGGTATTCCTGAGATCATGATTGGAGATACCCTCTCAGATCCCTCCCACATCGTGCATTTACCCCCTATCTTTCTTGCTGAGCCTACCCTCTCGATTGAAATGACTGTCAATAACAGTCCTTTTGTCGGCAAAGAAGGCAAACACGTCACCATGAATAAGCTCCGCGAAAGACTCTCTCAAGAAAAAAGAGCCAACATCTCCCTTAAAATTGAAGAAACACGCGATGACGCCCTTGAAATCTGCGGACGAGGCGAGCTCCACTTAGCCGTTCTTCTCGAAGCAATGCGTAGAGAAGGTTATGAGTTCATCATCTCCAAACCACGCGTTATCCTCAAAACCATCGACGGCGTTGAGTCTGAACCAATGGAAAATGTTCACATCGAAGTCCCCCAAGCATTTTCTGGCGGTGTTATCGAAGAGCTCTCCCGCAGACGCGGCGAGATGCGCCTTCTTGAAACCAACGAACACAACATCACCTCGATGCAATTCTACATGCCAACACGTGGCCTCATGGGATACCGCAATGAGTTCCTAACAATGACAAGAGGTCTTGGCATCTTAACCTCTATCTTTGACAGCTACGCCCCTTGGCGCGGCTCTATTCCTGGCCGTCTCCGCGGCTCCCTCATCTCAGGTAACCAAGGAAGAGTCACAGGTTACGCCTGCTTCAACATCCAAGAACGAGGAAGCCTCTTCACCGGTCCCGGTGCAGAAGTCTATGAAGGGATGGTTGTCGGAGAACATAACCGCGACAGCGACCTCATCGTCAACGTCACGCGTGAAAAACACCTCACAAACATCCGCGCATCAGGCAGTGATGAGAACATCATCTTAGTGCCCCCAAGAACCTTTACCCTCGAGCAAGCGATCGACTTCCTCAACGACGATGAAGTCGCGGAAATCACGCCCAAATCGATCCGCCTCCGCAAACGTTTTCTCTCTGAAAACGAACGCAAGCGCAAGTAAGGTCTCTAATGACCGAATGGAAGCATTCGGTCATTCATATACATGTCTTAATGCTGCCTACAAGCTGTATTATGAAAGATAACGATACTTAAAAGTGACATTAAGCTATCAAATAATAGTTTGAATCCAATCCCTACACACTTATTTTCATTGCCTCACAAATAAACTTTATTTATTGTCTGAAAAAAAGGGTTACTTGTGAACTACACGCATCTTACTTGCCTTCTTCTCACCTCACCCTTACTCCTGCATGCAGCTGCCCCTCCTCCGCCAAACGAGCCTCCACCTTGCGTAAGCACCCACGACATCAACCGCGTCTCTATCCGCCACATAGAATCTAAAGGCCTTGGTTACAATGATGGCTACACAACGCTTGAAGGGTTCTTTGTGCCCCTATCAGCTTTAAACACCCGTTGGGTTCCGTTCTTAGATGTCAGAGGGCATATCTTCAATAACAGTAAGCCCGCTGCCAATGCAGGCATTGGCCTTCGTTACATCGAGTCCAGAGTATGGGGTGGTAATATCTATTACGACTACCGCAAGACCCATGAGCGCAACTACAACCAAGTCTCTTTTGGATTTGAGTCACTCGGCAGGTACCTTGACTACCGCATCAATGGTTACTTCCCTGTAGGTAAACATAAGGGATCTCTTTCTGATCCTACCTTCGATCATTTTTCAGGCAACTCTCTTTACATTGCGCGCAAGCAAGAACTAGCTCTTAAAGGAACGAATGCAGAAGTAGGTGTACACATTGCTAAAGTTAAAGGGATCGACTTCTATAGCGCGCTCGGCCCCTACTATTTTGCAAATGACACGAAGCATACGTTTGGTGGTGAGTTCAGAATAGGCATGGATGTACGCAGTATTTTACGCATTGAAGGTAATACATCGTATGATCACCTCTTCGGATGGATCGGTCAAGGACAAATTAGCCTCTCCTATGCCTTCACTCCTAAAAAGATAAGCCGCAAAGAGAAAAAGGGGAGCTGCTCATTCCACGGGCTGGTACGCGATAGAGCCTTTCAGCGTGTGGATAAACAAGAAATCATTGTGGTTACAACTCAAAAGAAAAAGAGCGTAGCGATTAACCCTGCTACAGGTCTTCCTTATGTATTCTGGTTTGTGGATAATACAAGCCACTCTCAAGGAACCTATGAATCGCCTTTCAGTACTCTTGTAGATGCTTATAATAATTCTGATGTGAATGAGATCATTGCAGTCCTTCCTGGAGATGGCACAGATAGAGGTATGAATGCGGGAATTATATTGCAAAATGGCCAGAAACTATGGGGCATGAGCGTTCTTCATGCGCTACCTACAACTTTAGGAACAATTAAAATTAAGCCCTTAGCAAGCGTCATGCCAACAGTGAGTAAGAGCAGTGGCCATACGATAACCTGCGCAAACAATAATGACATCGCAGGGCTAAAAATAATCAATACAGCGTCTTCAGGCAATAGCATCTATGCTATAAATAGGGTGGGAAATTACAGTATTGAAAACAATATTTGCTTGTACAAAAACGGAGGTACAGGAGTTCTTTTTCAGACCGTAACCGGAAACATAAATATTCTCAATAATACAGCCATAACACTTGATAGCTCTACTTCAGCAGGAATAGGAATAACCTACTGCTCTGGAAATGTTAGTATTAGTAATAATCTCATAACATCAATAGGAATAAGAGCGGAACTCTACTCTGGAATAGGTGTCAGATATACAAATACTCCCTTGAGCTGCTCTATCACAGGCAATACAGTAAACTTCAATCCTGATATTAATGCTAATAATGCATCCTACGGTATTACCTTAAATGGCATAGGTGGCCAGGCAGCTAAAAATGTCACTTGCTTAATCGCAGATAATACAATCACCAATTTCCATTCTACAAGCTTTGCGCAGGGCGGAATGCTAATTTTTTTAAATGGAGCTGTATATACAACCTTACGAAATAATAACGTTATGACTGTAGATCAAGAAAATGCACCTGCTTATGCCTTTCAAAACCTAGGACAAGCCACTACATCCCAAATCAACTTTGCCCCGGATAATGTCGGAGGCGTTCCAGTCTATACAGGTTTTCTAAGCAGTGAAGCACCTCCCCCTGCAGAACCAACATTCACCAATCTCCACGCTAATAAGATTCCTACGGCTCCCAACATAAACGTGATTTATCGTCCGGTAAAACCAATCTCTCCCTAATATTTTCATTGCCCCACAAATAAAGTTTGTTTATTGTCCAAAAAAAGGACCACGCGTGAACTACCGGCATCTCACTTGTCTTCTTCTCACATCACCACTCCTCCTGCACGCCGCTGAACTACCTCCGCAAGAGGAGCCTCCCCCTTGCATAAGCACCCACGATCTCAACCGCGTTTCCCTACGCCACATAGAATCTAAGGGCCTTGGGTACAATGATGGCTACACAACCCTTGAAGGATTCTTTGTGCCCCTATCAGCTTTAAACACCCGTTGGGTTCCCTTCTTAGATGTCAGAGGGCATATCTTTAATAACAGTAAGCCCGCTGCCAATGCAGGCATCGGTCTTCGCTACATCGAGTCAAGAGTATGGGGTGGTAACATCTATTACGACTACCGCAAAACACGCGAGCGTAACTACAACCAAGTCTCTTTTGGAGTAGAGTCTCTCGGCAGATACCTTGACTATCGGCTTAATGGTTACTTCCCAGTAGGTAAACATAAAGGATCTCTTTCTGATGCTACCTTTGATCATTTCTCAGGTCACTCTCTTTACCTCGCGCGTAAGCAAGAGCTGGCGCTGAAAGGCACCAATGCAGAAGTAGGCGTTCATATTGCTAAAGTAAAAGGAATCGACTTCTATAGCGCCCTCGGCCCCTACTACTTTGCAAACGACACGAAGCACACCTTCGGTGGAGAGTTCAGAATAGGCATGGATGTACGCAGTATTTTACGCATTGAAGGTAATACATCGTATGATCACCTCTTCGGATGGATCGGTCAAGGACAAATTAGCCTCTCCTATGCCTTCACTCCTAAAAAGATGAGCCGCAAAGAGAAAAAAGGTAGCTGCTCATTTCACGGCTTTGTCCGCGATAGAGCCTTTCAGCGTGTGGATAAACAAGAGATCATCGTAGTCACAACTCAAAAGAAAAAGAGCGTAGCGATTAACCCTGCTACAGGTCTTCCTTATGTGTTCTGGTTTGTGGATAATACAAGCCACTCTCAAGGAACCTATGAGTCGCCTTTCAATACTCTTGTAGATGCTGCGAATAATTCTGATGTGAATGACATCATTGCAGTCTTTCCTGGAGATGGAACGGATAAAGGAATGAATGCAGGAATTCAGTTACAAAATGGTCAGAAACTGTGGGGAATGAGCGTGCTCCATGCGCTACCTACAACCTTGGGAACAATTAAGATTAAACCCTTGGCAAGCGTAATGCCAACGGTGAGTAAGAGCAGTGGCTATGTGATAACAGGGGCAAATAGTAACGATATTGTAGGGCTAAAAATAATACATACCGGGTCTTCAGGCGCTGGGATTTCCATTCGACAGAAAAAGGGGTATTACAATATTGAAAATAATATTATTTTTGGCGGGGGCACGATTGATGGAATCTCATGTAATACTGTAGTAGCAAATACCATCATTACTAATAATACATTCATAGCGTATCCTAGTGCTACTAATGCATGGGCTGTGAACATAGCTTCCTCTTCTGGCAACTTTACAATTAGTAACAACCTATTCACAGGAATAGATATGAATGCCGAGTGGACACATGGTATAGTTTTCGAAAACACCAGATCAATTACTGCTTCCATTGTAGGAAATACAATAAATTTTTCTCCTAATGCCAATAATGCAAAGTCTGGGTTCTGGGTATTAGCCTCACAGGGCACCACAGTGCTCATTGCAGATAATACGATTAAGAATTTTCATGATACTTCTGTTAGCGTGGGTGGAATGTCTCTTAAATGCACACCCGATTCATCTATAACTCTAAGACATAACAATGTCACAACTTTAGATCCAGTAAACGCCCCTGCTTACCTCTTTGGCGGATCACTTACAGTGAATAGCCCTCAAATTAACTTTGCGCCAGATAATATCGGAGGTCCTCCGCTCTATCAAAACTTTTCAATAGAGGATGAGGAATCTCATAA
>CANJJB010000028.1 GCA_947474635.1 Parachlamydiales bacterium
CATTTGGATTAACTGTTTCAATCCTTCTTCTTTTTTACCATCCGCATCATAATATGCACTAAAGATACCACCCACACCAGTGATGATTTCGTTCGCGCTTTGTCCAAGTGTATGATAGAAGGACTTGTCGTTAGCAAGTTCTGCCTGCTGCTCTTTGGACAATATAGCAGGGGCGCTCGGTGGTGTGCCAGCGGCGCTCGGTGGTGTGCCAGCGGCGCTCGGAATTTCTCCATCAACATGAGCAACAGGAGTAACAGGAGGGTTTGCTGGAGCCGGCCCTGATGGTTGTACTGCGCTTCCGCTTGCCGTTGCTACCCCTATGCTCGGAACAGCGGGACTAGGAGCCATAGACGAATCGATAGGAGGAGGAGTTGCAGGGTTTGCTTCCAATACAGCTTTGTTTCCTTCGAAAGCCTTCTGTTGCTGTCTCGCACTATAAGCAGCGATTCCCATTTGAGTAGCGCCACCAGCTATTTGAGAGATGCCTTTTGCAAGACCGCTCTTCCAAATGTCATCCGCGATCCTGAATTCAGCTTCTGATAGCTTTTCATACATCTGAGATGTAAGAGCCGATTGCTTATTAGCATTTTTGATCATGTCCATTTCTAGCTCAGCAAATGTTTGCAAAAGCAAGAAGGTATAGCCTAAGCCTTTAAGGCCAGTACCTGCCATGAACATGGGGTCTTGATTCATTTGCTTTGTGAGCACATCTCTAGCGCTTTCAGCACTTTCTGCACTAAAACTGCCGGGTTGGCTAGCGAGTTCATCAGCTAGAAATGAGACGAAAGCTGTCCCATCCACTGCTTTAGGAGGAGGAGAGGAGGCATTGTAGATGTTAGTGTCGTCGATTGAAACGTTATTATTAGTTATGTTCATAGGTTCCTCTTTTTATTATTACTTAGTTTATTTACTCATGATCTGCGCGGCTTTTGATCCAGGTTGACCTGCGACCTTTTCAAGGTCAAGCTCACGCGGTTCAATCGTTGCAAAGTAGCGTTGTAGCTCTTTGATAGCGTTTTGGGGGTTTGTTTTTTGAGCAGCATCCATACCTTTTAGCAGCATGCCCATCGCTTCGATCTCTTTCATGTTTTTTTGGATTTTAGCTGTTTCGATTGTGTTCATACCAGACCACATTTGAAGGCCTGATTGAGCACCCTGGATGACTAACAAGACAGCAATTGAGGCTTTTTGCATTTTAGCAGACGAGTTGAAGAATCCCGCGAGACTCTTGCTCGATGAGCCAGATCCGCATTTGAAAGCAGCGACCATTAAAACGATCTGGATGATCAGAGTAACAATTACCTTGATCGCAGCTTTTTCTTCATCGCTCAGTTCTTTACCAGACATGCCTTCTGCCATTTTGATAACGCCATTGATGATATGAGGAAGGACTTCGTCACTTGTGAGTGCTTTAGCAGCTCCATAAAGTGCAAGATCTTTTACGACTGCTTTCATCAACTGTTTTATGGCTAGTTTAAGGGCTTCTCCACCGACTTTGCTAGCAGCTTTGACTGCAGCACCAGCTCCGCATGTGAGAACGGTCATTACAATGGTTGCTGTCACTTCAAGACCGATGGTAATGCCCATAAGAGCGCCTTTACCATGTTTCTCTTCGATTTCTTTTCCTAAAACACCCATATCAAAAGGAGCGTTCGGGTCTAAAAGTAGTGACATTGGGCCCATTGGATAGAGCGCCAAAAGAGGAGGGAATATGAGCGTTAAAAATGGCAATATTGCGCCAAAGATGTCATTGATGAGTTTATTTTTTTCATATTCTGCAAGAGCTTTGAGGTATTCATCCAGTTCTTTTTGCATGGCATCTGCTTTTGCTTCATTCATAGCCATAAGAGTTTTCTGGACGTCTGCATCTATACCCGATTTTTTCGATTGCCCTTCTTGTAAGGACAATAGAAGAGATTGAACAGACTTTAGAAGCGCAATCAGGTTGTTAACGAGCTCTTGATTAGACACGTTTTCCCCCTCTTGAAGAGAGTCTAAAAGTGCTTGTATAGGGTCTTTTGCAACCTCAGATGTATCAGGTAGTGTAACAACGGGGGCTGTCTGGTAATTCGGCGGGTTGATTTCTTTAATGGACATGTTCATGGTATAACTCCTGCTATATTTATTATTATGATTTTATTCTTTCTAACATGCGATGAACAAGCTCGTTTGGCTCTTTAGCGAACTTCGTGATCATAGCTCCGAACTGTTCTGCAGTTGCCTTAATGTCTTCCATCTTAATTGTCAGCGTACTGTTCATGTTGGTCGGTGCTTTTGACATAGTTATTACGTCAGTTGTTAACTGCGTGTAATGCTTTCCGGCTTGTGGGGCATATGCTCGCCCCTCCTTGTCTTTTAGAGGGTTTCCCTTGTCATCTACAAGTTCTTTTCCAGGGCCGCAGAGTGCGTGGAACCTTTCGACAAAAAACTGCTGAGCCCTAGGGTCGTCAAGGCCGTTTTTGAAATTCTTAAAAGCATCTCCAAGAGAAGCGTCTGTGCCATCAAGATTTTTTAAAGGGGGCACGTCATCGCCCTTGTAATCTTTATAGCCCGTTGACAATCCGGCAGGACCTGAACCAAACAGGTGTTTAAAAGCATCTTCGAGCTCTGCAAAAGAGTCTGAAATCCTTGGATCATCTCTAAATTCTTCAAAGAAATCCTCTGCTTTATTCATGTAATCTTTAATCATTCCAAAAGTCTCTTGGAAATCCGCATCTGTTTTATCTGTTTTGGCTCTTCCGGTGATCTTCTGGAATAATAATCCTAATTCAGCTGCTTTATTCGTTAGACCCGTTAGCTTTTCTAAAGTGTTACCGACTCCTGCAATCTGCACTTGGTAATTGTCGTTGCTGTTAAAAAGTTCCATCAAGATAAGGTAGAACAGTAGGAAGGGATCGCCATTTGCAAGCGCTTCAAGTTCTTTCATTTTGGCGCTCATAAAGGAGCTAAAGAACTTAGACATTTTTTTAGAGCGACCAATACCGGCATCTTGTAGAGATTGTTTGGTTAAGAATCCTTGATAATCTTTTTTCCACGTTACTTGGCCATTATTAGGATTGATAGAGAAGTACTCGTTGTCACTAAGACTATTGCCTGCGTATTTTATACCGGCAAGCAAATCTTTTATAAAAGGGCTGTCTTTACCGTCTAACTTATAAATTAACTGATCGATAAATTCTCTAAGCAGTTTTTCATTACCACCTAGATTGTAGAATTTACCGAAAACCACCGATTTTCCGAGCAATAGCCCTAAACTTTTACCGTCCATGTCTGGGACCTGACCCATAGTGTTATTAAAGGAGGCTTTATCTTTCTCTGAAAGCTGATCCCACACACCAGCAATGTTAGTTAAATACCCTGCAATTGCTGTGTAAATGTTAAAGTTTGTGGGATCTCCATGGTACATGTAATAGAGAAGATCGTGCAGTTTTTTTGAAAGAGCCTTTACATCGATAGATCCATCAGGGTTCCTTGGGATGCTCGTATCGAATCCCTTTTTCTTGGGATCCATGGGAAAATCGTTGGATAAATCAGGGTTTTTTACTTTGCTAATTACATATTGTGCGTCTGAAATAGCTTTCTCAATATTATTGATATTGGTCTTAGAAAAGAACTCAGTAGAGGTTTTAGTTTTTTCTAATTCTTGTAACTGTTCGTTTAATTTTCCGATAGTGTTCTGGATCAGGTCTCTAGCTCCAGATGCGCTTGGTGGGAGGCTTTCTAGCAAGGCCATTAACGCATCTCTTAGAACTTGCATTGTATCTTTGTATCTTTGTGTTTCTTTTTTTTGATAAGAGTCAATAGAGTCAATTATGTTTTCTTGCTCAGTAACAATAGCATTTTGCGCGTTTGCCCTTGTCATAAAATCAGTAGGATTGGGAGAATACGGAGCACACTCTTTTAAGGCCTCGATAACATCCTTTAAAGCTGTCTTAATAGATTCAGGAAGAAGAAGTATTGGGTGATCTTGAAAATTTTCTTTGATGCCTTTTATCGCGGCATCGATTGCGGTCCTTAATTTGGCTAGTTTTTCTGCTGAGCCAGGCTTGCCATTAAGATCTCTGGAGGCAGTGCGATATATACCGTTGAGCCAGTCTATCCACTCTTGTTCTGTTTTTGGTTGGGGAAAACTTGGGCTCGACTCATCACTAGCCCTGCTTGAGAAGTCTGAGTAGTCAAAATCTGGAGAAGTATTGTTATTGTCTATTCTCATATTCATATATAACCTTTGTTTATCTTAAACTAATTTTATAACACATTCTTTTAATTGTAAAGATTATATTAATAAAATGTAAACTTTTCTTAACGCATTAAGCGTAAGTAGTTAACGATAACTCGTTGATAATCAACGAGTCACCATTTATATCCTTAAATTTGCATATGTTGTTAATAACTGCAATATCGATCTTGCAGCTTCCATGAACTTATCTAAGTCTTTAGTTATGTTTTTAGGCTGCTCAAGAATCAGCGGCATGACTGTTTCTAGCTGTTTCTGGTAGGCGGTGAAACCTTCTTGGACAATTTGTATATTAGTTTGAATAATGCCAATTTCGGTAGGAGTCTTGTCCTTATCAAAGTTTTTCATCTTTTCAGACAGGAGATCGCTCATCGCGGTTCGGCATTTAATGCTGAGCTGCGTTCCAGATTTTTGGAGATTAGCTAATTCCACGCCCCATGCGGTATTCATAGAAATGAGGTTATTGCAAGCCCTGGAAAATTTATAGAAGGCCTCCAAATAGTACATAGTTCCTGATTTAATGCCTATACCATGGCCTTTGGTTTTTTGGTTTCTCACTGATTCTCCTTCTTCAAGGGGAATTTCAGGATTGGGAGTAGGAGTAGGATCAACAGGGTCAGGAAGCTTCTTCTTGCCATCGAGCTCGTCAATGAGTTTTTGTGCGCCTTCATGAAGACTTGCAAGTCCCTCTAGATTCGTAACATAAAAGTCTAGAACCTCTTTCGGTGATCTACCTTCAGGCGTATTTATAAGAGTTAAGCGCCTTTCTAATTGTTCTATAGCGCTAAGAGCTTTTGTTAGGTCTTCACCCGAAAGAAAGGGTAATAAAGCCTTTAGCTCCTTTATGTAGTCTTGGTACGCTTGCTTATCCGTCTTTAGTTTGTCTGCCGCCCAGTCTGTCAAGAGCTTCTTTTCGGCTTGGAATGCATCAAAAATAGTTTTGTAATTTTGGTAATTTGGGGAGATTTGTGCCAGGGCAGCTGTTAATTCATTCATTAAGGAGTCATAATCCAATACTTCGCCCTTATTAAAGGCACTATCGATGAGTCTTTGGAGTGGACCTCTTATAGCACCCACATTATCGAAATAGAGGAAGGAATCTAAAAAAGCGTTCCATTCTTCTCTGGTTTTGACTCCTTGTGGGGGTGTCTGTGGCAAGCGAGCGCCTGTTCCGCTTGCGCTCATAGAATCTGAATTCGTGCTATTAACAGGGCTATTTCGCCAGATGTCTTTAGGAGGTGTCTGTAAAGTAGGCTCGTAACTGTTGTTATCTATACGAAGGTTTGGCATAGGGTCCTCTTGTTTTATCTATTCTTAAATTTATTTTATAATACGCAGTGTTTATTGTAAATGTTTAATTAAGAACTTGTGTGTTTTGTATAAAGATCTGGTCGTTAGCGGGTTGGTTAAATGATTAACAATCGGTCTGATTATCAATCGCTTAGGTAAACTCTAAGGTTTTGGAGGATAGGTTATTATAACTTATTGATAGTAAGTTCATTATGGAGTATGCAATATTTATTTTAAATTTTTAATGAAAATATACCCTTTTTGCAGTATTTGGTATTAAAAGAGAGAAAAGAATGGAAAGCAGCCTTGTAGATGAATTCAATGATATCCTAAAAAGTCTAGATGATCTATCTCCGGATAAGATCCAGCTTTTTACTGTGAAAATTGTCCAGTTGTTTAGGAAGGTTCACGCGCGTGCAGAGTTTGGGACAGAAAAAGAGAAGAAAGAGGCTTTGGAGTTTGCAGGGCATATGCAAGAGAGTTTCGGTAAATTGGAGTCTAAGTTAAGTAAAAATCCTGCAGTTGATACGGGTCAGTTTCAACACCTGTTTGCTTTTATGGAAGATGATATCAAAGGCCTCGCAGAAAGAAGAAAGAGTTCTATTTACCTTGAACAACCAGCCAAAGGGCATAAGAAAAAGAAGGTCATTAAAAAAGTATGAAAAAAGATATTCTACATAAGATCAATAAACTACTAAAAGACAAAAACAATATTCCTTTGGAAGCGTTAGAAGAACTTATCCAAGAGATGATGGTGTTTTTCCAAGAGATGTCTCTTGTCTTGCAAGAAGGAACAGAAGAAGAGAAACAAGAAGTTGTGGCCCTCATGGCTGAAGTGCAGGAAAAATTTCGAGAACTGGGAACTGCTGTTGCAAAAAAAATGGGGCTTAAGCCTGATCAAATCCATGAAATGTTAAATCCTAAAGGTTTGATTCCAGACCCATTGAAAGATATTGAAGATCTCAAAAAAGAGATGGAAGACAAAGATTGAGAAATGTGTTATACATGTGGATATGAAAAAACAAGTCTACCTCATTCCTAATGTAATCACAGCGTTTGGTCTTGCGTGCGGCCTATTTGTTATTTTTAAAATCAATATGGTAGAGCCGGGCTCTGGCAACTACCATGTTCTTTTTGTTTCGATTCTAATACTTCTACTAGCTGCAGTTGCTGATCTTTTAGATGGAGCTATTGCGCGCATTTTTAGAGCAGAGAGTGAATTTGGATTCGTGTTTGATTCACTATCAGATGCTATTTCTTTTGGAGTTGCTCCTTCTGTGCTTTTCTTAAAGAGCTTATCGACAGAGCAGGGATCAGGTCTTTCTTTTTTTGCGCTTGTGGGAGCCATCATCTATTCCATTTGCGGCGTTTTGCGGCTTGTGAGGTTCAATGTGAAAGCCTCTGAGGCAAAAGGTAATAAAGAGGAAGAGGCTGCGCAGAAAAAGAATTTCACAGGCGTTCCCATACCTGCTGCTGCAATTGGAGCAGTAGCGCTTAACCTCTTTTTAGCATCTCCTTTTGCAGCAAGCTGGCTTGGATGGGGAGAAGCTGCGCGCGCTATTACACTTTCATGCGGCATGATTGTTTTAGGTTTTTTAATGGTGTGTCGTTGGAAGTTTCCCAGTCTGAAAGCTCTGCATTTTAGAGTGCCTTCTTTTACCCTCATTTTAATGACGGTGATCTGCGGTATTTTTCTGATCTACGGCATTTTACATTTCTTCCCCGTGATGTTACTTGGAATTACGTGGGGATATATTCTACTAGGATTAACGCTGTCTCTCATCCGCCTTATTGCGGGGAAAAGGTCAAAAACGTTGCAAGATTTTGAGCCTGAAGAAGAGGATGCAGAGTGAGCTACAGCTTAGGTGTCATTGGGTTTTTAATCCTTCTGCTGACCTATCTTTTCTACCGCTATCAACATTTGATTGTCAGATGCGCTATTGCTGAAGAAAAAGTTAAAATGCAAGAGCAGCTAAAAGAGACCTTTCAGTTTCTTTCTGCTGAAGTTTTAGAGCAAACAAATCGCACTTTTTTAGAGCGCGCAAATGATGATTTAGGTCACAAGCATCAAGCGATGACGGATATGCTCAATAAGTTAGAAAAGGGAATCGGCCAGATTGAAAATGAGCGGAAGTTAGAGCACGGCGCGCTCCGCCAGCAGCTCTATGCTCTTTTAGAGACAGAGCAGCAACTCCGCAAAGAAACCTCTAACCTTGTCAAAGCACTTAGATCTCCTAATACACGGGGGCGTTGGGGAGAGTTTCAGTTAAAAAGAGTCGTTGAACTTGCTGGCATGCTTGCGCATTGCGATTTTTATGAGCAGACACAAGAGATTGTGGGAGAAGTTCGTTTTAGACCTGATCTGATTATCCGCCTTCCAGGTGATCGGCAAGTCATCATCGATGCCAAAGTTTCACTTGAGGCTTATCTAGAAGCAATTGAAACAATGGATGGGCCTCAACGCGAGCTTAAATTCAAAGAGCACGCAAAACAAATTAGATCTCACATCACAGCTCTTGGAAAAAAATCTTATTGGGAACATTTTCATCCCACTCCAGAATTTGTCGTATTGTTTCTTCCTTCAGAGACGATGTTCAGCGCAGCGCTCGAATATGATCCTAGCCTGATTGAGATGGGTGTCAACGAAGGCGTTATTCTAGCAACGCCTACCACGCTGATTGCTCTTCTCAGAGCTGTCTCCTATGGATGGAAGCAAGAGAGTCTTTCTCTGCATGCTGAAAAAGTCAGAGAGCTGGGACATGAACTCTACAAGCGTGTTGTCGACATGGGAGGACATTGGTCACGTGTGGGCAGATCTCTTGGAGGCGCTGTCGATGCCTACAACAAGGCAACAGGCTCACTAGAGAGTAGAGTGTTTGTAACTGCAAGAAAGTTCAAAGACTTAGGCGCAGCAGCGGAGTCACTTGATCTGCCTGAGAGCGAAGTTGTCGATAGTATTCCTAGAGAGTTAAATCTTATCACAGAGATTGAGAAATCAAGCGAGCCTTGAGTACAATCAATCCTAAAATCGACAAAATATTGCTTGTAAGATAAAAACATTAAGCAGCTTCATAGGAGAGCTCTAGTGCTTTGCCTGGGATAGCGCTTTAATCCAGTCGTCGGGAACGCCTGCAAGTTTGCGGTTTTCTTCAAAGAAGATCGATCCTCTAGCTCTGCCAGGATGAGCTCTTGGGGGGATGTTTTTGAGCCAGGTGTCCCAGTCTGATACATCCTCTTCTTTCCACTTGTGGAGCCACTTGCAGCCGAAGGAGACGTGGCCGATTTCATCTTTGAGGATTTTCTCCATGAGTTTTGCAGAAGCAAGATCGCCGTGCTTAGCAAAAGAACTTCCATAGATGGGAGCAAAGTCGAGGTTTGCCATTTCAAAGGTAAGGCTCATGACGCTTATGTACTTGAGAGGAGTTGTCAGGTGGGGAACAAAACTCCAAAAGTTACGGTAGAGGGGAAGGTCCTCTAGTTTACAGCCCATCTCTTCTAGCCTTTTGGTGTAAAGACGGACGTGCTCTTGCTCTTCTTTGAGGGTGTGGGCAAGGCCTTTACGGAAGTGGGAAGGGGCATCTGGGAAAGCAAGGAGTGCGTAGGCCATGATTTCAACAGCAAGTAGTTCATGTCCTGCAAAGCGGTGGAGGCAAATGACTCTGCTATCAAGGTTTTTGTGATCTTGAAAAGCGGGTAGTCTATTTTTGCGGAAGTGTTTTTGAAAGCGTAGTTCGTGGGATCTGGCAGGTTCTTTCCAAATGAGGGGAGGCCCAGGGGTGTGATCTGTGAGCGTTTCAGGTGTGAATAACTTTTCTTGGAGGGTTTCTCCGCTAAGAATGTGGATGGCCCACTGTCTAAATTCCATAAAGATAAGGGCCTCTCTTTAGGAGAGGCCCTTGTATTGCTTATTGTTCTACTGCAAGAGCAAAGAAGGCAGGGAAGGCAAAATTGTTGTTCTCTCTAGGAGTAGCAAGAATAGAAACCTTTTTACCGACGTAGTCTTGTAGATTGATTTGAGTGCTATAAACATAGGCAACAGGAAGGTCTTTATCACGGATGATAAAGTCACCTGGCTTATTTTTTACAGGAGCTGTGTACGCCTCAACAATCCCTGAAACAACAACAGCATTTTGGCGTTGTTCTTCGTAGAAATCATCTAAAGGGCGCTCATCATTCCTGCAAGACCATGTTAGAAAAAGAGATTCTTCTATAGGTTGCCAGAGGTTCATGCGATCTGTTGGTTGTTTGTGCGAGTGCGTTGCAGTTTCAAAATGGGTTGCAAGCTGATCAACTTCTGCACCTAGTTTGAGGTTAGCTTTTTCTTCTAGGAAAGCAATTCTCTTTTCGAGATACTCTTCTTGGATAGCAACAAGAGCTTCTTGAGCTTTATCTGCTAAATCAGAAAAATCTTTGTACTCACTCAGTATAACTTCATAGTTTTGTTTGATTTGGGCAAAGTCAATCTCGTTGAAAGGGCGTTGCATTTCAGTCTTAGCTAAAAGAGAAGCTGAAGTGAAGAGTTGCTCGGCTAGCGATCTCTTTTTGTCAGATTGAGCTTTGAGTTCAGGGGCGCCTACATAATCAACATACTCTTTAGCAACGTAGAAATGGGCGTCCGCAGGAGGCGTGATTTCATACCATTTGTTGTTAGTTGTAGAGAGAGTTCCATCGATACGATCGCCTGAATTGAGGTGGGCAATCACTGGAGCGTCTAAAGACGGCTCTAAACGGACATTCACTCTATTGCCTTCTATAACACCGTCGAGAACAAAGCTTCTGAATACATAAGCTTTCATTCCTTTAGGAGCTTCAACAGAATAAAAATCGCCTTTTTCTCCGACGACAACGAGTAAATCGTTTTTATTGAGTTCTGTGATCACTCTACTTTCTAAATCAGGAGAAACGCGTACACGTACTTTGCGTGCTTTGATTTTTCCTGTGAAAGAGGGTATTGATTTTTCGATAACAGGCGCTGCTACAATAGCTGGCGCTTGGGGAGCTGGCTGCAAGGCTGTTGTAATATCGGATAGCTCTAAAGATGAAGTTTCATGAGTTGTTTCTTGCACTGCAAAAGCGCCTTCGTCAGCTACGGCGCAAGTGGTGAAAGAATACAATCCCATTGCGAAACAAAGATATGATAAACGTTTAGACATGGGGCTTATTCCTCCTAAAATTGGAATGATTAACTTAAGCGCCATTCTAGTTTTTGGCTTTTTTAAATGCTAGAAGAAAATGAGGAGGAGTTTGAATGGGAGCAAATGGCTTTGGCCATTCCGCGGAATATAAAGAAGTGAATAGGCGCAAGCAGATGCCAATAAAGGCGACCCCATAAACCTTTGGGTCTAAATGTGGCAACTTGCCTAAGAATTCCGCCTTGCCTACCTTTTGGAACCAGAGTAAATTCGAGCCACGCTTCTCCTGGTACTTTCATCTCGGCATAAAGAAGTAGGCGTCTATTTTTTTCATCTGCTACAATCACGCGCCAAAAATCTAAAGCATCTCCCGTTTTTAATTCAGATCCATGGGATCTACCTCTCCTTATTCCAACGCCACCACAGGCTTTATCGATAAGTCCTCTTAAATTCCAGGCCCAATTCATGTAGAGCCAGCCCACATCTCCTCCTAAAGACCAGACTGTTTTTTGTACTTCTTCGATGGGCCCTTTAAAGGGCATTTCTTGGTGATTAAAAAGTGTCCCATAGGAAGGGACTTCAAGATAGGTAGAAAGATCGGGATTAAGATCGGTATCGCCCATGGCATCTTTCCATGATGACGGAACTTTATCTTCTTGGATCAAGCTAAGGGCTCTTTCAACAGCTTCTTTAAAGGTAAAGAGCTTTTTTGGGAAAATGGTGGTGATTGTATGTTCTTTGCAGATCGCGTTATTTGTCAGGCTCTCAATAAGGGCGCTTGCTAAAGGGTAGCTGGCGGATGTTACTAAACAAAGCCAATAAGAGGATAATTTGGGAGTTAATAAAGGGACAGAAATAATTTTACGACGAAGACCGCGGGTTTTTGCAAACTGCAGGAGGATGTCTTTATAAGAAAAAATTTCAGTGCCCCCGATATCAAAGCTTTTAGAGATACACTTGGGGTGGTCCATAACGAGAACTAAATATTCTAAAACATCTCTTACTCCAATCGGTTGTACTAAATTGCTTGTCCATTTAGGGACAATCATAAGAGGGATTTTTTCAACTAAGTCGCGGATGATTTCAAAGGACGCACTTCCCGATCCGATAATAATACCTGCTTTAAGGGTTGTGACAGGAACTTTTCCTTCTCTTAGAATTGTATCTACATTTTTTCTAGAAGAGAGGTGTTTAGAAAGGTTTTCCTCATTAGAAAGGCCGCTTAAGTAAATGATTTGGCGGGCCTTTGTTTCAGAGAGTCTTTCTGCAAAATTTTTTGCGCAAATAGCTTCCATTCCAGGATAATTTTTTTTGGAATGAGCCATTGAGTGAACAAGATAATAGGCGCTATCGATGTCAGTGGGAATTTTTTGAAGGGAGTCTTTATCTAAAAGATCACATTCAATCACTTCTACTTGCGAGGCATATTGTGGAGGAGGAGAAAATCTAGAAGCGCTGCGCACGAGCGCAACTATTTTATGTTTTTTTTCTGCAAGTTCTGTAAGTAACCTGGCACCGATGTAGCCACCCGCACCCGTGAGAAGAATTTTCAAGGCAAAATCCTTTTTATTTAACTATGAAGAACGGCTTGGATGTGCTCGCAGTTTTTCTCGCCACATGTACAACCAACAGGCGTGCCTAAAAACACGCTGTAGCGCTCTGCTTGATTGAGGGGATTTGTAACGGTATATAACTCATCACCGTCTTTATTAATATCCCAAGAGCGAAACCTTAAGTCTTCATCAGAGACTTCTTCTTCGGGAAGGGGAGTCTCACTTGTTGCATGAAATACGCGCATGATTTGGCAATGGGGGCAGTTGCAGTGGGGCTCTGCTTTAGGCAAGTTAGACGCATCTTCTACACCCATGGTTTTTGCAAGAGTGATCATTTTATCTAATAGTTCTTTGGGCATATCAGGTGTTTCTGCTTGCTCTCCACTATGTTGAAATAGAGTTGACATTTCTTGCATGCCAGGAAGGATAGCTCCCAGGTCTAAAGGGAATGCCATGGGACTATTCTCAGTAGGCTTTTTAGAGGTGTGTTTATCAAGGAAGAGAGTGTGAGCGGTAAAGATGTGTTCAATGACAGCTGTCTCTAAATGGGGGACTTCTATCCTTGATCCCGATATAAGTTCAATCACGAGAATAGGTCCTATCGAGGTGTTTACAAGCTGTAAAGAAATAATGTTTTTCCATGAAGTGGAGACGTAGGGAGGTAGACTTAACATCTTTTCATTGATTTTGATTTGCATAGAACTCTCCTTTAAGGGGTCTGCTCTTAATTCTAATAGATTGAAATAATTGAGTCAATTATATTTAGCAATTAGACGCTTAGAGTGCTGAAAAAAGGATGTAAATCGTTGATATACAAATGCTAAAATAAAAATGTTGTGCTTGTAGGAGAGTTTCGCTATGCTGCGAAAAATGAGGGGAAAATTATGACTATAGGTAGCGGCGAAGATTCATTGATTGAAATCAAAGCAAAGGAGAATACGAGCGTGAAACGAAAAATTTTTGTCATCGATACGAATGTCTTATTGCATGATCCTGATGCTATCCGAAAATTTAAAGGCAATGATGTAGTCATACCTCTAGCTGTTTTAGAAGAACTAGATGGGTTGAAAAGACAATCAGATGAGCTAGGAAAAAATGCCCGCCATGTGATGCGTTACATCGATTCTATCAAAAACATCAAATCAAATAATATCTACAATGGTATTGAGATAGAAAATGGCATCGTTGTTCGTATCTACTTAGACAATAAACAGAGTGATAAAAAAAACTTTCCTCTTCCTTTAGACCGCAACACCAATAAAATTCTGATGAATGCCTTTCTCCTTAAAGAACAAGGGGAAGATGTTGTCTTTGTATCGAAAGATTTTGTAACGCGCGTAAAAGCAGAAGCAATCGGTCTTGAAGCAGAAGATTATGAAAATCTTAAATTTTCCTACGATCAAATTTATAAAGGGTATCGCAAGATTGAAGTGGCTAAAAGAGAGATTGATCTTTTTTACAAAGATGGGTTTCTTGATGCGGCAGGGAAAGAATTTTCTCCTAACGAATATGCGGTCTTAACTTGTCCAGAAATGTCATCGGCTGTCTGCAAATACAACTCTGTCAGTAAAAGACTCGAGCCTCTTTTAAAGGTCACTAAAGATATCTGGGGCATTCAGCCACTGAACGTGGAACAAAAATGCGCACTTGATCTTCTCCTCAGAGACGACATTAAACTCGTCACTCTCCTTGGCCCTGCAGGAACAGGAAAAACGGTTTTAGCTCTTGCTGTCGGTCTTAAAAAAGTATTCGATGAAGGTGTTTACACAAAAATTCTCGTAAGCCGCCCGATCATTCCTCTAGGTAAAGATATCGGTTACCTTCCAGGAACAAAAGAAGAAAAGCTCTACCATTGGATGCAGCCTATCTATGACAACTTAGAGTTTCTCTGCCAATCGACAACAGGTGTTGGCAACGGTGCAGATGCGCAGCAATGGATCATGGAAAGTAAAAAACTCGAAATGGAAGCTGTGACATACATTAGAGGAAGATCTCTTCCTAAAATGTACATCATCATCGATGAGGCGCAAAACCTCACTCCGCACGAAGTGAAAACCATCATCTCACGCGCTGGCAAAGGCACAAAAGTTATCCTAACGGGAGATCCTACTCAGATAGATAACCCCTACTTGGATAAAGACTCAAATGCTCTTACCTTTGTAGTGGGCAAGATGAGAGACTATCCTACTTATGGGCATGTCTTCTTAGAGCGTACAGAAAGATCAGAGCTTGCTGCAATTGCTGCTGAAGTGCTTTAGTCAACATCTTCCATTGAGGAGTCATCGAGTTCGAGCGTTGGATGGGGTGACGTGTCTATACTTTGTGCAAGCGTGTACAGGTTGCCCCATTTTTCTTGTACTTCACCCTGAAAAGATTCACTGAGCTGGGATTCGAGTGTTCTGTATAGTTCTTTGAATCCTTGAATGACTTTCCTTGCATTTTCCTGCGAGTCGGCGATTTTTTTCTTCCATGGTGTATCGTCAAACCTTAAAGAGAATTGCTGCGTGCCATTTACGCTAGAACCACCATTTCTTGTCATAGGAGATGAAAAACTAAATCTCTGCTGAAGGGCTGGAAGAGTAAGGAAGCTTTGTTGTCTTTCATCAGTGGTTTGTGAAGTGTTTGGTATATCGGATAAGTCATTAATACGTGACGAATCTAATTGTGGCTGAGTTTGTATTAGTTGTGTAGTCAGTGTATTCATGCCATATCCCAGTGCATCAATTCCTTGTTCCAGGTTATTCACTTTTTTTTGATGACGTATTTCTTGGTTATTAATGATGCGTGTGAAGATTACATAACATAGAGCAAAAACACTGAGACCAGTTATGATGGCAACATGTCTCCCTTGCCAAAGAAGATTGCAAGCTTTGGTCGCGCCTTTAAAAAAAGAAGAAGAAAGTTGCTGGACTGGAAAAGTATACATGGTAAGCCTCTTTATTATATTTTTTTCGGTTTGGTTAAAAAATTAATAAGATGTTAACATGGGCGTGTAAAAAAATCAATGCAATAGATCTTTAGATGAGTTGAACTCTGCCGTCGAGGAATCCTACGATCACTTGTGTGGCTAGATTAAGGAAAAAACCTGTTTCTACAACGCCTGGGATTTGGATGATGCGTAGCTCATCTTCAGCAGGATGGGTCTTAGCGGGATCAAGACGAATGTCAAAGATATAGTTGCCATTTTCTGTTATGTAAAGAGAATTTTTATCTTTTCTGAGGGCGCCTGAAAAGCCTAGCTTTTCAAGCTTATGGATGGTGGATTGTACTCCAAAGGGGACAATCTCTACGGGAAGCTTGCATTGACCTAGTTTGGGAACAAGCTTTGTTTCATCAACAATGATAACAACTTCTTTACTCATGCTGGCAATAATCTTTTCTTTTAGGAGAGCCCCACCGCCTCCTTTGATCATTCTGCGCTCGGGGTCGATCTCATCTGCGCCATCGACGGTGATATCAATAGAGGTAATGGTGTTGATGTCTAGTAGGGGAATGCCTCCTTTGCGGGCTTGTTCTAAAGAGGCAGAGGAGGAGCTAACTGCTTGAATATTGAGTTTTTTGCAGAGGGGGATGAGGCTCTCAATAAACCAGTAGGCAGTTGTGCCTGTTCCTAGGCCGACAATCATGCCGCGCTTGATGAGCTCGGTAGCTTTCTGTCCGGCAGCTTTTTTTGCCTGTTCAATAGTGGTCATAGTTTGGATAGTATAATTTTTGGTAGATTATACTCAACGAGGGTTTTTGGTTGAAAAAAATATTTCAAATGCTCTATTGTGCTAGCAAAGTTTTTAGTTTCAGGGGGAAGTATGGCTTTCATAAAGAAAAGAAAAGTGATCAATATGGAAATTGTAGAAGAGAGTCAAAAGACAAAAAAAGCTAGGTGTAAACTGCAGCAGCGCATATCTGCGATGGAAGAGAAGATGACGCCGGAAGCTTTAAAAGATAAAACAAATGCGATTGAGCGGTGGATCGATAGGAGAGCTGGCGAGAGAATTTTTGTTAAAAAAAACCTTGCCCTATTCGATAAAAATCAGAATCCCGCTAAGCCAAGTAAAGGTGTTACAAAACTTCAGGAAGAGCTTCAGCAGCAGTTGAATTAAAAGAGCGGCTAAGATTACCATCGTCGTTTACTAAGGAAAAATATGTCAAATGTGCTGAGTTGTCTTCAAGAAAGAGGTCTTATTGAGTCGGTCACAAGTGAAGACCTCAAGAAAGTGCTTCAGCAGCCTATTAAAGTGTATACGGGATTTGATCCTACAGCAGATAGTTTACATATTGGCAGTCTCGTTGGCATTGTCATGCTAAGATGGTTCCAGAAGTTTGGACATACGCCTGTTGTTGTTTTGGGCGGGGCAACGGGAAGAATTGGGGATCCATCCGGCAAAAGCAATGAAAGGCCTCTTCTTGATGCGGGAGCGATTGCTTTCAATGTTGCGCGTATCCGCTCTAACTTTGAACAAGTGCTTGATTTTTTTCACCCTAAAGTGCGCGCTCAGATGTTTAATAATGAGGAGTGGTTTGCAGGGTATAGTTTTATCGATTTTTTACGCGATGTGGGAAAACACTTCCGCGTGAATGTGATGCTTGCTAAGGATAGTGTTAAGTCGCGCTTAGATTCAGAAGAGGGCATGTCCTTTACAGAGTTTAGCTACCAGCTTCTGCAATCTTATGATTTTTACCACCTTTTTAAAAACAATGGTGTGGTGTTGCAAATGGGCGGGAGTGATCAGTGGGGCAATATTGTCGCAGGGATAGAGCTTGTGCGTAAGTTAACAGGGCAGTCTGTCTATGGTTTGACGTTTCCGCTGCTTACAAAAAGTGATGGGAAGAAATTTGGTAAAACAGAAGATGGCGCTGTGTGGCTCTCTGCTGATCGCTACTCTCCTTACGAGTTTTATCAATATCTCTACCGCGTATCAGATACGGATGTGATTAAGCTTATGCGGATGCTGACTTTCATGGATATGGAGGAGATTCGTCGCTATGAAAAAGAGATGGGGCAAGAAGGGTACGTACCTAATACAGCGCAAAAGAGGCTTGCTGCAGAAATTACAAAGCTGATGCACGATGAAGAAGGGCTGCAAGCTGCACTCAAAGTAACGGAAGCTGCATCTCCTGGTCATAGTGGTACGCTTGATCCTGCGACTTTGCAGGCTATTGTTAAAGATATGCCGCATGTTGTTTTGCCATCAGCAGAGGTCGTGGGTCAGAAGTTTGTGGATGTAGCTTTAAAAATCGGTCTTCTTCCAAGCAAGGGAGAGGGTGTTCGTCTGATTGGTCAGGGGGGAGCTTACCTCAATAATGAAAAAATCGACGATCCTCAACTAAGACTTAGCCAAGATCACCTCATCGGTGGAGAGTTTGTTCTTTTTGCAGCTGGCAAAAAGAAAAAAATTCTTATCAAAATTAGTCTTTAAATTAAAACTCAATGTTCCGTTTTTTTTGGTTCATAGGAGAATTTTGTGACTGCATCATATCAATCCTCTTCGTCACCCATAGTTACTCACTATGGGACTCCTCATTCGGACCGCTACGCTTTGATCTGACTTTGTCAAAAATCCTCCTATGAACTAAAAAAAACGGAACATTGAGTTAAAAAGAACTTGCTTGAAAATCAACGGGATACAACAATGAGGTAAAAGAAAGACTTGCCTTTATTCCTCTTTTCGGGGAAAGGGTAAGTACAAGACCTTAAGGGGAATTTATGTCTACAGTTACCAAAAAGAAACTCGTTCAAGTGATTGCTCAGATGAAAGGGCTTCATCCCAATGATGTACGCGATGTGATTCAAGCTTTCTTAGATGTGATGACAGAGCATCTATCTAAAGGGGATCGTGTAGAGTTTAGAGATTTTGGTGTATTTGAAATTGTAGAAAGAAAGCAAAAAATTGGCCGTAACCCTAAAAATGCTTCTGTTCCTATTGTCATTCCAGCACGTGCTGTTGTTAAGTTCACTCCGGGTAAAAAGATGCGCGAGGATATAGAGAAACTTCCCTCTGCACCAAAGGTGAGTCCTCAGACGCCTTCCTTCCCTCCTAAATTAGGCTAGTAAACATTTTTTGAATCCGTCCTTATTTTTAATTGATTTTATATCTAATGGTTGTTAGTATTAAAGCCCTTAGGATCTGCTCTTTGGAGCGTGCTCTGTTTTTAACTACTTGAGCATAAAGCAAATAAAAAAAATAGGGAGTAAATCTTGTCATTTCCAAGAATTCTTTTTATAGGCGCAATAGCTCTTTTTGCCATTATTGGGGTCTTTGCTGTTTTAAAAAAAACGTCTAAGCCCGTTGCTCAAACAGAGGTGAAAAAGCCAGAAGTTAAGGTAGCCAAACTGCCTGATGTCTCTTCTGTCCCTTTTCAAGTAGCTGGCGATTTTCCTGACATCGATAGAATTTATCAACTGTTTACAACAGGCCCTAGCAAACTTCCAATTGTTGAGACTATTTCTTATACGAGCCAGGTTTCTTGGTTAAAAGGGCGTCCAGCATGGATCGGAGATTATGCTTCTTATTATGGGACTTCTAAACATTTTATTGCGCGCAGTTTAAACGGCAAACCAGACTATGAGAACCAAAAGGTATCTCCCACAAGCCGTTTCAATGTGTTTCGCAAGGATCGCAATTTTCAGTTTTATCTTTTAGTAGATGTATCTCTTTGCAAAATGGGATTTTATTATATTGATTTGGATACGCAAGAGAGAGTTCTACTTAAAACTTATAAAGTGGGTCTTGGTAAACTCTCTAACTCCCCTTCGGGTTCTTTAACACCTTTGGGCAGGTACACTTTGGGTAGTAAAGTAGCTGTCTATAAGCCGGGGGTTGTAGGACTTTACCAAGATAAGCAAATAGAGATGATGCATGTTTTTGGAACGAGATGGATTCCTTTTGAACAAGGCTCTGAAGTAAAAGGGTATGGTATCCATGGAACTCCTTGGCAAGTGGATTCTAGTACGCATCAATTAGTAGATAATCGATTTGGCATAGGCAAATATGAGAGTCACGGTTCTATCTATCTGGGAACAGAAGATATGGAAGAGCTCTTTGCTATTGTCATTAGTAAACCGACGATCATCGAGGTTGTAAAGCATTTTAAAGATGCTA
>CANJJB010000029.1 GCA_947474635.1 Parachlamydiales bacterium
TTATTGGCAGTTTAAAGAGATTTAAAATTTTGAGTGATCGATATAGAAATCGCCGGAAACGGTTTGGCTTGCGATTCAATCTGATTGCAGGGATCTATAACTATGAAATACAGGCCTAAAATGAAAGGAATTACGCAAGATGTCTAATGTTTTATTTGCGGGCATCGCCCGGCCAATTTCGAACAGGATGGTTTATAGAGTCTGTTGTGTCTGCTGCGCTCATCATTGTGGTTATCCGCACGCGCACTTCTTTTTTCAAAAGTCTTCCCAGCTACATACTGCGTTTAACTGTGTTTGCTATTATTCTTTTTGCACTGTTCATACCCCAGTTATTCTTTTTTGCTCCTGTTTTTGAATTTGAAGCGCTTCCCACTTCTTTCTATGGCGTTTTGGCAATCATTTTAGTTTTCTATGTAGGCATCGTTGAATGGGCTAAAAAGATATTCTACCGTAGGGTAGCCAGGAGAGAGCTTCCTGCTCTTCAAATGTGACTTGTCAATAGCTCAGAAAAATCAATGATGCGTGCAAAGTAGTTTCTATCGACAAGTTCTCGTGAGACACCATTCACATGGATCAGCACAGGGCGACAGGAGAATCCACGGGGAAGTTGCAGGCGTTTAAGTTTTTCTTGTACTTCCTCGATGACTTCTGTTCCCACAACTCCTTGTTGAAATTTGACTTCGCAGGCATATAAGTAGCAAAACCGTGTTTGGATGAGATAATCAATTTGGCATCCCCGTTTACGGGCTCCTGCTTTTTGAAAATAAGGACTTGCTACGAGTATATCTTCTGGTAAGACTCCTAAAATCTTACATACGAGGAGTCCATTATTCACGACCAAATTCTCAAACTGCACTCCCATAATAGATAGCCATCCCTGCGGCAGCCGTTGGGACTTAGTGTTTTCAATTTGCTCTTTGTGAGGCAGAATATATTTTAGATAAAATCTCAAATAGTTGTCTTTGATACGATAGCGACTAGAGCCTAATCGTTTCCCTGTTGCTAGTGCCCAGGTGTAGTTTCGCGCTATAAAACCAGATTCCATGAGCTCTTTAAGGGCCTTACTGAGATCTCCACCGCGTGATTTACCAAGCTTTGCGGCAAGTTCTATAGTAGACAGGGGAGCGTCGATAAGATGTCCGACAATTTCCTTATAAAAAGGGCCTTGTTTTTGAAAGAGGTCGTGAAAAATTTGGTCAAATTCACGAAAAAGTAATCCTTCTATATCAAAACATAGGCGCTGAAGATTTGCCTCTGCAGATAGATCATCGCGTAATTCTTCTAAATAACGGGGGACCCCTCCCGTCACTGCTAAGATTTTAAATTTCTCATAAGCTGAAGTTATTCCAGATCGGTCTTTCCAAAAGGCATTACATTCAGGCAATGAGAGCTCTTCTAACAAAAGGCGCAGAGAAACTCTGCCAAAAAACCCCGTGCTGCTGAGAATGTTTTTAGTGATCCAAGCAGAATTAGATCCAGAAATAATCATCACAAGCTGAGGATTTTTTTTAAAATAGAGATCCCATGTTGTCTTTAGTTTAGGAAGAAATGCAGGGTCTTTAGAACCCATCCAGGTGATCTCGTCAAGAACTACAAGTACGCGCCCTTTTTGACACTCTTGGGCTAAATCGTAAAATAGATCTCCCCAATCATCGCTGCGATAGATCCGTAGTTTGTTTCTCTGTAGTTGCTTTAGAAATTCTGCTCGTTGCGTCTCTGGAGTTACATGGGGCTCTGGTGGAATGCCTGACAAAATGTAGGACTTACTAAAGGAGGCGGCATATTCTTCAGCTAATCTGCTTTTTCCAATTCGCCGCCTTCCACGGATCACAACAAGGCTAGAACTATCTTTGCGGAGCAGTCCTTTAAGCGACTCAAGTTCTTTTTGACGACCAATAAACTTTGTCATGTACACCACCCCTTTTCATTTCCCCCAAAAACTGCAAATGCACGTTTTGGGCGCTTTTATGATGATACAAAATTCCCCCAAAACATGCAATTACCGTTTTTGGGGGAAATTTAAAAGAGGTCTGCAATGTAAACCTATTATACTGATTGTCAAATAGATATGTCTATTTTTTAAGAAATTTACGGGGTGTTAATAAGAGGAGGACTGCTCTTTTTAGACTCTAAACAGGCCAAAACATGCTCAGGGGTAATTTCATCTAGTTCTGTAGTATTTGGGAAATTCTTCAAAAAAGATGGGTCTGATAAGTAGATGTAGGGGTCTTTTTTGATCAAGAAATGTGTGGAGCCGTAATCAGGAAACCATAACTCAGGATGGGGTGTAGCAAAATAGAGCCCTATACTTGGAGTATTAAGGTATGCGGCAAGATGTATTGCAACAGTATCTACAGAGATAAGGGTTTGGGCTTCTTGGATGACGGAGATAAAATCATTCCAATCAAGCTTGTCGCATAGGTTGATAAAGTGAGGGAGAAAGGCGGTAACTTCTTGTATCGCTTTTGCTTCTCTTGCTCCCTTGCCTGTAAAAACAATGGTCATGCCCTCGGAAACAAGTTTACTCGCAAGGGTGATCCAATGATGAATGGGCCACTCTTTTGAGACTGCTGTTGTTCCCATGTGTAGGACAATATAATCTTGTCCCTTAAGAGGAGATGTGTTTGTAAAATGAATACAAGGTCTGAGGGATTGAGACGGAATATTTAATGCTTGTAGCAGCAAAGAATACATTCCAGGAAGGTACCCTAGTTGATCTGGAAAATCTACCAGATAAGACCTAGAAGGATGAAGGCCTGCGGAGCTAAATTGTACAAAACAATGGATGTTAGTTTTTCTTAAGAAAAAAGAGCAGTTAGGGAAAAATGGATGTAAATCGATAGCAAGATCGTAGTGCTCCTGCGAGATTTCTTTAATAAGGGAGTGATTCACAAAAATTAGGCTCCGTAGAAATATTCCTATTTGAACAAATATCGACCGGTGGAGCATTCCTTGTTTCCAGGTAGAGGCTGTATGAATTTTATGAATGAGGGGGTGGCCGTCCAGAACAATTTTAGATGCAGGAGAGGCTAAAAAACCAATTTTTGCCTCCGGCCACCTTTCTTTAAGAGCAGGGATGATAGAGCTCGAGAGAAGCACATCCCCTAAATGAGCCCAGTTACAAATAAGAATATTTTTGATTTTGTCAGATTGTAAAAGAGGTGGTTTTTTCCTGAAAAAACGAAAAAAGTGATAACACCCAAGTAGACCTCTTACCTTCCAACTGGTACTGAAATATTTCGGGTGTTTTTTTTTCATTAGAGCCCTATATTTTTATATTAAAATCTGGTTTTTTAGCTTCAATAACAATCCAATTTCCGTGAGCTGTGATGTGCAAATAATCAGAGCTATAAGTATCGGTTTCTATTAATTCTTTTTTGATTTTCCCAAACTCCATAAAAACAATTTTCCATGTTCCTGCAGGACAATACAAAACTTTTTTACTGCCCCATGTCAAAGGAATCTCTTTTTCTTTTTTATCTACTCTAAGTACATCTTTCCATTCGTTAAAGCGCACTTGAAATGTTAGACAACCGGGTGCCACTCCTTTCTCATTGCTGTGAAAAGTTTTAACTGTCCATCCAACTATTATTCCATCTTTTTGTTTTGGTTCTGTGAACTTTCCTTGTTTATGGATTATGTGATAGGACACAGAGTCTTTATCGATATTCCACTCACGTGAGGGAGCCGGCCTGCAAACAACTGTTCGATCAGCACTTCCACAACACTCACTTCTTGAACAAAGATGGAATGTATCAGACATAGAGTTGCGGAAAACGCGCTCTATTCTTTCCTCCTGCCATTCTAATGTTATTTTGCCAGGAGTAGAAGGTAAAACGCTTATTAAGACATGAAAGGGCGCTTTAGCTGAGCTTAACTCTTTATCATATGGAAGAAAGAGAGTGCCATGTTTGAAGGTGATTGCAGAGGATGTAGAAGATATGACACCTTCTGGGATGTGGAATTCTAACATTTTATTTGTTGCAATAGCTGGAACAAATTGTCGATGATCAAAATCTAAGTAAACCTGAGAATCACATAAGAACTTTCCTGATAGTTGCAATGTAAAAGGCTGCCTACTGATCGCGTATTGTGGTTGAGAACTAAGAAGTCTGGGCTTTTCTCTAGCACCAGGAAGAGTATTAACAAGCATGTCTACGCTCCATGCAAGGGTATCGAGAATATCGTTGTTTCCGCGCTCTACTTCAGCAAGCGAAGTATTTAATTTGGTAATTCTTGTTGTTGTGCTATCTAAAGAAGTGAGATCATGATTGCTTACATCCATAAAGGCTATTTTTGCATTTTCAAGTGCCTGTAAAAAATCTATAGATTTAGCAATCAAAGAGAAATCACCCGTCATCTCGTTTTGTTCCAAGATTTGCTCTGCTCGAGCGCAAAGAGTATGAACAAAAGATCCACAAGTTACATGTGTTGTCATAAATGATAAGTAGGAATGTTGCTCGAAACTTTAAGAGATGAGTGTGGTTTAAGTCAAAGTGATATTGCGAACATTCCGCAGCTTGCGTACAGTAGAGATGCATATTATTTGAAGGTTGAATGGCGCACTCAAAACATATACAAGCAACACGGAAATGGCTTTGGGTAGATTTTCGGGAGCTTTTTTCGTACTTCGAGGTTTTAAAGAGACTGATTGCGCGCGATATTAAGCTAAGATATACGCAAACCCTTTTGGGCGTGGGATGGGTGGGGCTGCAGCCCTTTGTGATGGGAGGGCTTTTCACGATTATTTTTGGGAAGTGGCTCCATCTGGATAGCGAAGGGGTTCCCTATCTTTTGTTTGCCTTTTGCGGACTTATTCCTTGGACGTTTATCTCTCATTGTATTCAAAGAACAGCAGGAGGTATTCAAAGTGATAGGCCGATTATCAATAGAATCTATTTTCCCCGTCTTTTGATTCCTTTGAGTGTAGCTGCAGTCTCTTTGATAGATGTGGGTATTCTTGTGGTGATTTTAGCTGTTTTAATGAAGATTTTGGGAGGGGTTTTTAGTTGGCACATATGGCTGCTTCCTTTATGTATGGTGCCTCTTTTTTTTCTGACTCTTGGCCTAGGAGCTTTGTTTTCTTCTATAGCAGTGTATTACCGCGATGTCATTTATTTGCTTCCGTTTTTTCTGCAGGTGTTTATGTATCTATCCCCTGTTGTGTATTCTTCCCATGTGGTGCAAGAGAAGTGGCGCCTTTTATATGAACTAAACCCGATGGTTGGCATTATCGATGCATTTCGGTGGTGCTTTTTAAATACTGCGCATTTTCCTATGGAAAGTTTTCTGATAGGAGGAGGAGTTTCTATTTTAATGGGAGTTATCGGGGTATCTGTATTTACTCAGCTAGAGCGTTATTTTGCGGACTGGTTATGACTTATATTAAAGTTGTGTCTGTAGGCAAAAAATATTGGATGCGAGAGTCTTTAAAAGAGAGGCTTCACAGGATGCTCTCTTTGCAGAAAGCAGAAAAGGTTGTGTGGGCATTAGATGACGTCTCTTTTTCACTGCAAGCAGGTGAGATCGTTGGGGTTGTAGGTAATAATGGGTCGGGCAAGAGCACGCTGCTTAAATTAATTGCTAGAGTGACAGAGCCTACGAAAGGATCTATTGAGATTAGGGGAAAAGTGGGAGCTTTATTAGAAGCTGGCATGGGGTTACACCCTGAACTATCTGGTAGAGACAATATCTACTTTTTGGGAGCACTTTTGGGGATGAAAAGAAAAGAGATACAAGGAAAATTGGATCAGATCGTAGATTTTTCTGGTGTTTCTGCATTTTTAGATGATCCTCTAAAAAAGTATTCTTCGGGTATGGCAATGCGCCTAGCATCTTCTGTGATTCTGCATTTAGACACAGACATTTTAATTCTCGATGAGGTGCTCTCTGTTGGAGATAAACATTTTCAAGATCAGTGTTTTGCTAAGATTCAAGAGGTTTCTAAGCTAGGTAAGATCGTTTTATGTGTTTCTCACCATGGGGAATGGATTAAAAAATATTGCCATCGGGAGCTTCTTTTAGAAAAAGGAAGATTAATTAGTGATACCAAAAACAGCAATTGTCCATGACTGGCTCGTCTCTCTAAGAGGCGGAGAAAAAGTTCTACAGGCAATTGGAGAATTGTATCCTTCACCTGTTTATACCCTGCTCAAAAACAAAAAGGTGCTCCAGCAGCTAGGACTAGAAAATGATCTTGTTCATACTTCTTTTATTCAGCACCTTCCTTTTGCTTCAAAAGGTTACAGAAATTATTTCCCCTTGTTCCCGACAGCTATTGAGAGATTCGATTTAAGTGCTTACGATCTTATTCTTTCCAGTTCTCATTCTGTTGCTAAAGGGGTGTGCAAATGGCCTGATCAATTGCACATCTGTTATTGCCACTCTCCGATGCGTTATGCGTGGGATCTGTATGATCAGTATACGCAAAATTTACGAGGTATAAAAAAAATAGCTGCGCGCGCAGGTCTTAAGTACATGCGCACGTGGGATTTTCGGGTATCCAAACGCGTTGATTACTTTATTGCCAACTCTCAGTTTATCCGTAAGCGTATTCAAAGGGTTTATGGAAGAGATGCAGAGGTTATTTATCCACCGGTAATGACGCATCTCTTCGAGAGTAAACAAAAAGAAGATTTTTATCTGACAGTATCTCACTTAGTCCCCTACAAAAAAATAGATCTTATTGTAGAGGCATTTTCATTTTTACCAGATAAGCGTTTGGTTGTGGTAGGAGAAGGCCCTGAGTGGAAAAGGGTCCAAGAAAAAGCAGGAAAGAATGTAGAATTGCTCGGATACCAAGAAGATCATGTCGTGCGCGATCTTTTGGCAAGAGCCAAGGGATTCGTGTTTGCTGCTGAAGAAGACTTTGGGATTGCACCTGTGGAGGCGCAGGCAGCAGGCAGCCCTGTCATTGCCTATGGAAGAGGGGGCGTTTTGGAAACAGTCATCGAAGGAAAGACAGGTGTATTTTTTCAGGAGCAAACAATCCAAAGTTTAATAGGTGCTATCGAAAGATTTGAGCAGATGGAATTTGATCCTCTATTTATCAAAACGCATGCAGAGCAGTTTGGTAAGGAGAGGTTTTGTAAAAGTTTTCAAGCCTTTGTAGAAAAAAAATGGGAGGTATTTTGTGAAGATTCTTATTCTTGCCGGCGGTAGTGGAACGCGCCTTTGGCCCACTTCCAGAGAATCTAGCCCCAAGCAGTTTTTAAAATTGGGAAAAGAAGGCGACAATTCCTCTTTTTTTCAAAAAACAGTCAGACGTTTTTTACCGCTGGCTTCTAAAGAAGACATCTGGTCTATCACGCATGAAAAATATGCCGCTATTTTGCAAGAGCAACTAAGAGAGATCGATCCTTCTTTAGAATCGCAAATGATTCTAGAACCAGAGCGCAAAAATACAGCGCCAGCAATTGTTTTAGCCTTAAAATTTTTGGAAGAGAAAAAAGTAAGTCAGGAAGAAGTGGTGCTTGTTGCATCCTCTGATCATTTCCTATCAGATGAAAAGCAGTTTTTAGAAAAGGTAATGGTGGCAAGGCAGCTGGCTTACCAAGGAAAGCTTGTGATGTTAGCAGCACGCCCGACTAAACCAGAGACAGGCTATGGCTACATCAAGATAAATAAGACAGGAGATGTGGAAGCTTTTGTAGAAAAGCCTTCGAAGGAATTAGCACAAGGCTTTATAAAAGATGGATCTTATCTGTGGAACTGCGGGATTTTTGTATTCAAGATAGAGACTTTCTGGAAAGAGCTTAAGATACATTATCCTCTTTTAGCCTCTTTATCTTATCAGGAGCTCGTGCAGGTATTTTCTAGCTTGCCTAGTATTTCCATTGATTATGCCCTTATGGAAAAGACAAAAAATAGTGCAGCTGTTGTTCTTGATCTTGTGTGGTTAGACATTGGGTCATGGGATAGTGTTTTTGAGGTTAGTGAAAAAGATAGCAACTCCAATGTCAAAATAGGCAATGTGTTAGACATCGACACGAAAAATAGCTTGATCATCGGCGGGAAAAAACTGATTTCAACAGTTGGTTTAGAAGACATGGTGATCATTGAAACAGACGACATTCTCTTTATCGGGAAAAGAGGGGAAAGCCAGAGAGTTAAAATGGTTGTAGAAGAGCTAAAAAAACAAAAAAGAGAGCAAGACGTGTGAGAAAGTGGCTCATCAGTTTATTTATCTTTCTGGGGCCTCTTGGGAATCTACTAACACCGGGCGCTTTTCCTAATGCATTTCGCTCGTATTACTTTGTCCTTTTAGGGTTCCCCCTTTTTTTCAACCGGATAGACAAAAAACAACATAAACTGTTTTTCTTATTACTTCCTTTTTTTCTCTACTCTCTTTTGTCAAGCATGTGGGTAGATGAAGGGGTGATAAATACGTTGCAGCGATTTTTTTTATTGTTTTTTCAGTTTCTTTTTGTTTTAGGAGCAGCTTCTTATGTGCAAAATCAAAAGGATGCGCTTACCCTCTATCTGAAAGCTTTTTTTGTTTCATTGATCATGGGGTATATATTTTTTCTAGGGTTTTACTTAAAGGCTTTTTCTTTTACGACTATTGAGAGATTTTCTGTATTAGGGCAGTTTGCATATGGGCTTTTGCGCTTTTCCATCGGATCTTATCCTAATGAATATGGCATTGTGGCAAGTTTTGCTTTTGCAGCTTTGCTGTTATGGATTTCTCAAGATAAAAAAGAGAGCATACCTCTTCCATTTTCAAGGGTAACAACCATTATTTTTCTTGGGTTAACGTGTATCGCACTTCTTTTGACAACGACAAGAAGCGCCTATGTTGCGTGCTTTCTAAGTGTTTTCTATATTTCTTGGATCAGAAAAAAAGTGCTCCTTTGGGTATCTCTTTTGAGTCTTAGCGTGCTAGGCATTTTAAAGGCATTCAATATCAGCGTTATTCGGTTCATCCTTGTTGGGTTTGATTGGATGCAAGTAAGCCAAGGCTCTATGGGGAGTAGATTGGTTCTGTGGGATAAAGCATGGGAAGAATTTTCATCTCGGGCTTTATGGGGAAAAGGATTTGCTGCCTTTGCAGATCTACATAATGTCTATTTTCAGCTTCTAGCTGAGCTAGGTCTTGTAGGAGTATTTCTTCTCCTTGGAGCTCTTATGTGCGCTTTTTTTAAAAGGAAAGTGTTTTTCTTGCTCCCTCAGCAAGAGCTGACATCTGAGGATCTGTTTATCAAACGAGTTCGAATGATGGGAATGATGCACATCTTGTGGTTTGCGCTTACAAACCACAATCTGAATCATCATCTCACGTGGTTTGTCATTTTGCTTTATCTTGCTTCTTGGCTACCTAAGAAAGTGGAAATTTCCCCGCTAGAAAACATACAAAAAGTGACAGAATTGTCACTTTTTATGCACAAAAAATGACAATTCTGTCACTTTTTAATCGATGTGCTTATTCAAAACCCTGGCAAGTTGCATCATGTCGAGCGGTTGTTTGTTGCCAAAGATTTTGGCGAGTTTGGCATCGGGGACGATGAGTCTTTTATTCTTGGCATCTTGAAGCTTGTTAGCTTTGATATATTCCCAGACTTTTTTTGTGACGTCGGGGCGAGAAAGAGAGCTTGCGCCGACAATCTCTTGGAGCTCTTTAGAGAGCTTATAAGCAGGTTGGACGCGGGTAGTTTTTTTCTTCTTTTCTTTAGTGGGTTTTGCTTTATCTTCTTTTTTTCCAAATTTACTTTTTTTGACGTAGGGTGTTTTGGGGTGATCGATGTATTTGTTTGGAAGATCTTCGAGGTCAGAGACAATGACATCGCAGTCGGGATAGTTAGAACAGGAGAAAAAGGGCTTACCAAAGCGAGAGCGTCTTTGAGCGAGTTTTCCATCACAGCCGATAGCAGGGCAAGAGGGTAGATCTTCTCTGAGGACGTCATCTTTTTTAGGAATGTTAACGATGCCTTTGCATTCGGGATATTTTGTGCAGCCAAGGAAGGCTCCAAACCTTCCAAAGCGCATCTGCATAGGGCCGCTGCATTTAGGGCAAGATTGATCCCAATCAAAATTGGGGGCGTAGTCTTCTTTTTTAAAGTCTAGGGCGTCCATCGAAGTTGTATATTTGCATTCGGGGTAATTAGAGCATCCATAGAAATATTTATTGCGAGACCAGATTTTTTGGAGTTTGTGTTTACACTGAGGGCAGTCTAGTTCTGTGAGGACTTTGGGAACAAAGGCTTCTTTTTCAGCAATTTGAACAGTCGGGATAAACTCTTTCCAAAACTCTGAGATGAGTTCTTTCCAAGGAAGTTTATTTTCAGCAATCAGCTCTAAGTTATCTTCCATGGTGGCTGTAAACCCAATATCCATGATGAGTTTGAAGCTGTCTTCAAGCATTTTTGCAATCACTTTTCCTAGCTCTGTAGGACGGAGCGTGCCTTTTTCTTTGACGGTGTAGTCTCTACTTTGAATTTTCTGCATGATAGAGGCAAATGTCGAAGGTCTGCCGATACCCGATTTTTCCAGTTCTTTTACAAGAGAGGCTTCTGTGAAGCGTGGAGGCGGTTTTGTAAATGACTGTTCAGGGGTAACTTGCATGAGAGAGAGAACTTGACCTACGGTTAAAGGAGGAAGAAGTCTACTTTCATCTTCTTCTTTTTCCTGCATGCCTTCTCTATCTTGTTTCTCTTCATATACAGCTAAAAAGCCAGAGAATTTGATCACCGAGCCAGAGGCTCTTAATAGGAGGTTGTTATTGGTAACGATGTCACAAGAGACAGTGTCATAAATAGCAGGGTTCATTTGAGAAGCAATGAAACGGCGCCAGATGAGGGTGTAGAGTTTAAACTGATCGGGTGTTAGATGGTTTTTAATGGCTTCAGGAGATCTGCTAAGGCTTGTTGGGCGTATGGCTTCGTGAGCATCTTGGGCGCTTTTTTTTGTGCTATAATGCTTAGGCTCTTCTGGAAGGAAACTCGGGCCGTATTCTTTTAAGATGTATTTTCTAAGTCCTGCGATTGCTTCAGGAGAAATACGGACAGAGTCTGTACGCATGTAGGTGATAAGACCTTCTGCGCCATCATGGCCAAAATCGATACCTTCGTAGAGATCTTGCGCTGCGCGCATCGTTCTTACTGCTGAGAACCCAAAGTGCCTGCTTGCTTCTTGTTGAAGAGTAGAGGTAATAAAGGGGGCTACTGGGTTGCGTTTTTTTTCTTTTTTATCAACGGTGTCAACGGTGTAAGTTGCGCTTTTTAGTTTTAGAACGAGATCGCTTGCTGTTTTTTCATTGGGTATGAGGAAAACATCTTTTCCTTCGATGAGTTCTTTTTCTATTTTTTTGCCGTTAACAGAAAAAAGAGTCGCTATAAATGATTTATCATTTTTATTGCCAATGACCTGGGAGAGAATAGTCCAATACTCGACAGGAATGAATGCATCGATTTCTTTTTCTCTGTCAACGACAAGCTTTAAAGCGACAGATTGGACGCGTCCTGCGGATAGGCCTCCATCTCTTGACCCTTGCACTCTGCGTGTTAGAATAGGAGAGATCTTATAGCCTACGATGCGGTCTAGAAGCCTTCTTGCTTGTTGAGCATCAACAAGCGCCTGATCGATAGCCCGTGGATTTTCAAGAGCTGATAAAACGGCTTCTTTAGTGATCTCGTTAAAGGTGACGCGTTGAAATTTTGTTCCAGAAGGAAGTATGGATGCAATATGCCAAGCAATAGCTTCTCCTTCTCTATCGGGATCGGGCGCGAGATAGACAATCGAAGATTCTTTGGCAGATTTTTTTAATTTTTGTATGACTTCTTTTTTGTCTTCAAGAGTTGCGTAAGTAGGCTCAAAATTATTTTCTATATCTATCCCAAAACCTTTTTTTGGAAGGTCGCGGATGTGCCCAACCGAGGACTCAACATGATACTTCGTTCCCAAAAACTTTTTTAGAGTTTTGATTTTCGAAGGAGACTCAACAATAATTAAAGCTTTTTTCATTATGTAGTATTTTTTAACAACCTATTAGGTCTAAAAAGTTGATAGCATCTCCCAGGATTTTAGACAAGCAACAGTTGACGAAATAGAAAAATAGGGGTACCCTTTGAATGGTTTTTTTTATAGAGGGGTAGGTGATGAAACGGATCTTTTTGTTAACTATTTTGGCTCTCGGGTTGGTATGGGGGCTTTTTGGGCAAAAGATAAAACGTAGCTTTTCAAAAGCTGAAAAAACTTTTGTTGTCACTGAGCAGAAACCTTTTGTTATCATTACTCCCTCCTTTAATAACAGTAAGTGGTGTGAAAAAAACTTAGCCAGTGTATTTGAGCAAACATATGATAACTACAGGTTGATCTATATAGATGATTGCTCAACAGATGGAACGGCAGACAAGGTTCAAGAGATTATCAATAGACTTTGGAAAGCAGATAAAGTTCAGCTCATCCGTAACAAGGTTAATAAGGGCGCAATGGAAAATTTTTACCATGCAGTCCATTCTTGTTCCGATCAGGAAATCGTGGTGTGCTTAGATGGGGACGATTGGCTAGCGCACGATAAAGTGTTAGAGCGCTTAAACGAATTTTATGCCCATCCAGATGTGTGGCTTGCTTATGGAGGATATAGAGAATACCCTTCCTATAACAAGGGGTGTTATTCAAAAAAGTTTTCCAGCTGGGTCATTAATCATAACAACTTCCGCAATCATCCATGGCAAACCTCTCACATCAGAACTTTTTATGCGGGCTTATTTAAACAAATCAAGCTCCAAGATTTATTCAAGGATGGCAAGTTTGTAGCAACTTCTTGTGATGTTGCTATGATGATACCTATGTTAGAAATGGCGGGGAAAAGAATTTTCTTTATCAAAAAAGATATTTTCTACATTTATAACCACGCAAACCCTCTGAATGATGATGCACAGCGTTGGAAGGATCAGCTAACTACTCAAGAGTATATCCGCGCTCTTCCAAAATATACGCCCCTAGCTTCTTTTGAGCAAAAATCACTGCCGGATAAATCAGATCTTATCATTTTTTCTTTTGATGGTCCTATGCAACTCTATGCTCTTTTAGAGTCTGCCTATAAATATGTTGAAAACATGGGAGAGATTAGTGTTATTTACAGATCTTCTATGCCAGAGTTTTCTCAAGGATATGAAAGCGTTAAAAATCAATTCCCAGAAGTTAAATTTTTAGAGCAAGGGCAAGAGCCACGGAGAGATTTCAAGCCGCTTGTTATGCAGGCGTTAAGCAGCGGGAAATCAGATCATGTCGCCTTTGTCGTAGATGATGTCATTGTGAAAGACGCTGTCGATTTAAAGGTATGCATTGAGGCAATGGAAGAGACAAAGGCGTATGGTTTTTATCTACGATTAGGTTCCCATGTAGATCATTGTTACATGTTAGGTTCGCCTCAGAACATTCCCCCTCTTACCCAGGTGGGAGAGGCGTTTGCTTGGCAGTTTGGATCGGGCGAGTTAGACTGGAAATATCCCAACAGTGTAGATTTTACTATTTATAGAAAAGATGAAGTGAATAAGAGAGTGGGAAAATTAGAGTTTTACAATCCTAAGACTTTAGAAGAGAGATGGGCAGAAAAAGGTAACACAAAGAAAAAAGTGGGATTGTGCTTTGCTCATTCTAAAGTTGTGAATATTCCTCTGAATTTAACGGAGCTATCACCCAATCGAGCGATCCATAGTTATTCTAGAGAAGACTTGCTCAAACGATTTTTAGATGGATTAAAGATCGATATCACCCCTTTTCATCAGGTTAAAAACAACTCACCGCACATGGAATACGAAGTTGCTTTTATAGGAAGGAATGATGATTAGAGTTTTATGTATATGTCTTTTGTTTTTTTCTTCCATCTGCGCTGCTGATACAGATGAGTTTGATCTACTCATGGGAAAAAACACGCATCATTGGAACCATCTCAATAATCTTGAAGATGCAAGGATGCTTGCGCGTTTTAAAGAAATATATGAGTCTCAGAAACCTCTTCAGCTTGTAAAAACAGAGACCGTAAGAATTCCTAAAGTTGTCCATTTTATTTGGCTAGGTCCAAAGCAATACCCTCCGGCATCTGTAGAAAATATCCGTACATGGATGGCGCAAAACCCTGATTGGACATTTAAATTTTGGACAGACAGAGAAAGAGAGGCGCCTTGCAAGGGAATGGAAACAGTTGTCATCAAAGAATACCCCTTTTCTTATCTGAAAACCTGCTATGACGCTTCAGAAAACTGGGGAGAGAAGTCAGACTGTCTCCGTTTTGAGATCCTCTACCAAGAAGGGGGTGTCTATGTAGATCATGATGCTAACTGCCTTAAGTCTTTTGAAGGGCTCCATAAAGCTTATGATTTATATTGTGGTTTAGAGATGCCCCACCTTCCTATGGGAGGGTATACGATCACGCTGGGAAATGGAGTGATAGGATCTATGCCTCAGCACCCTGCTATTAAGAAAGTCATGGAGACGATTTTATCTAGATGGGATGAACTGGAGAAGAAATTTGAAGAAAGAGATGCCTTTTCTAGAGCAGAGGTCGTGATAGAAAGAACATATCTTGCTCTAACACTTGTTATGAAAGACATTGTGGAAAAGACTCCTACCCACGACATAATTTTGCCAGCTGCCTATTTTTTTGCAAAAACAGGTGTCAAACCGGTTTATTCTAAGCATTTTTTTGCTAATTCTTGGGCAGGAGGTGTTAATGAAAGAGCAGCCTTTGAAAAATCTACAAAGAGCGCTCTGCATAAAATTGAACAGAAGACAACTAACAACTTGCTTTTCTGTACGGCAATTGTGGTGTTGAACGTTATTCTCATGAGCGCTTCATTATATTTTTTTCAAGTTAGAAGAAGGAAAGCATGAAATATCTTTGGCTACTTAGCGTTATTTTCTTATTCGGATGCTCAAAACAAGAGGTGAAAAAACAATCGACTGACTTTGAAGAACTCATGGGCAAAAACCTCCCTGCTTGGAGTTATGTAAAGACAAAAGAAGACCATGAGAATTTAAACTTTTTCAAATCTCTTTATGATAAAAACGTGCTCCTAATGGCGCTTAACTCAGAAAATGTACACGTTCCTAAAGTGCTCCATTTTATTTGGGTGGGCCCGAAGCCTTTTCCAGCAGAATCTACAAAAAATATACGTTCTTGGATAGCGCACAATCCCGACTGGAAAGTGAAATTTTGGACAGACCGAGAAAGACCTCTTCCTGATGAACATATGGAACTATGTAGGGTGCAAGATTTTCATTTTTTAAAACTTGCGCAGTGTTATAAAAAATCAGAAAATTACGGGGAAAAATCAGATCTTTTGCGCTATGAGATTTTATATCAAGAGGGCGGTGTTTACGCAGATCACGATGTAGAATGTGTGAAATCTTTTGACGTGCTTAATAACACCTACGATATGTACATCGGTATGCAGATGCCAGATACGACATTTCTGTCCTCTTCTGTTGTTCCCACAAATAATCTGATTGGGATCAAAGCAGGCCACCCTGTCATGAAGAGATGTTTGGATGTGATTGCAGAGAATTGGGATAGAATTGAAGAGCAGTACCCTGGAAGTGATAGAGATTCTATGATTAGCCGGGTTGCGCATAGGACGTTTGTTGTCTTAGGAGAATCAGTGCAGCAAGTAGGGGCCCAAGGCGGCAGCAGGGACATTGTGTTTCCCGCTTTTTATTTTAATGCTCCCAAGGGAACTCCTGCAATTTTTTCTCGCCATCAGTTCAAAGGAACCTGGTTTGAAAATGAAACTCTCTTTGAGCAATCTGTCAGAAAAAGGCTTGTCACGATCACAAAGAAAACAAATAAACTGCTTCTTTTCTTTGGCGTGATGACGTTCATCAACGTAGCAGGATTTTCATTCTTGCTCCTTAAGTATAGAAAGAATAGACGTGATAGATCTTGCTAAATTTTATGAACAAGGACTCATTCCAGGTCCTCAAGAAGATGCAACCTCTTTCCTTAAAAGAGTAGAAACAGCTTCAGCTCTCAATCGGCAGAACCTCTCTCCGGTAACACAAGAACTGTTTGGTTTTTCAATAGAGTGGGTGCCTGTTTTCTTTTCGAATAAAAAGCTTCTTCCTTGGGAGGGAGCTGCCATATGGATAAGTGAAGGAGAAATCCCCCACATTCAGCTGCGCAAGCATTTTTTCAAAACACAACTATTTCAAAAAGATCAGGGCGAATTTTTAGCGCATGAATCTGTGCATGCGGCACGGTTGCTTTTTGAAGAGCCGCAGTTTGAAGAGATCCTAGCCTATCAAACCTCTAAAAATTGTTTTCGCAGATTTTGGGGGCCTCTTTTTCGTTCATCGAAAGAGAGCAGTTTGTTCATGGCGATATTTGCGGGAGTGCTTTTTTGTGGATGGTTTTTTCCATGGATTATCTATTTATTGCCGCTTTCTATGTTGGGGTATTTTATATTCCGCCTCATGCGCAATCAGCATATTTTTTCTAAATGTCTTAAGAAAACATCCCTTCCCTTTATGCTGTGCCTTACAGATGCAGAAATCATACTATTTTCTAAGCTATCGCCTCAGGAAATTGCAGCTTATTTAGATAAGCAAGAAGGAATAAGAAGCAAGTTGTCTATTTTGCTTTTTTCCGGCCGATTTCGTAGATAGGATGGATATCCATAATGACCTCTTCGTAAGGATGCGCTTTTTTGATGGCTTCAATGACCGTCTCAAGCATGGGACGCGCGCAAACCGTTTCAATGCGCTCTTCTGGAACTTCTTCTAGTACATTTTCTTTTCCTAAATAGGGCTTCGATCCTTTGTCTGGCATGAACCGTCCGATTCCTTTTGTTGAATAACTACAATGAGAATAATTACCAATTTTGCCAGCTCCTGCATTTCCCATAGCTTCTCGCATAGCATTTGCATGCGTTTCAGGTACAGCAATCACAATGGTTACGTAATCTGATAGTTTCACTAAAACCGATTCCCCGTTTAGCAATGGCAAGTCATAAGCGTATACAAAAGATAATTAATTTATCAATGACCCATATTATATACCGATGGCAGCTAGAGAAAAAAAGGCCTAGCTATCAAATTTTTCTGAAAACTTTTTCAGCATTGCTTTAAAAAGATAGTAATTATTGTGCTTTCTACTGAACAATTAAAAATAAGAGGATACGATGAAAAAAAAACTAAAGCAGCCCTATATGAATTTTGAGGAGACTTTTCGTCTTTTGCTAAAAAAAGCAAAAGCAGGCCCCCTGTCACTAAAGACGTTTCTGACAACTTTATCCGGTAAGGGTAAAGTGCTATTGCTTATTTTTATTTCTTTGGGATTTAGCCAAATTCCGGGTATTGCCATTTTTTTTGGATTGTTGATTTGCTACTTGGGATTGAGAATTGCAATGACGAGAAGTTTTATCTGGATGCCTAAAGCACTTTTAAATAAGAAAATTCCTTCCTATCTTCTCATCAAAGTCATTAACCAAATTTTATATTTTTTAAAATTTATGCGCCGCTGGTCCCGGCCTCGGTATGTGTGGATGATGCAAAATCCTGCTCTACATGTTACTACGGGTCTTATGATTGCTTTAGTAGGACTTTCTATTGCGCTGTGCCCCCCTTTACCTGTCGTTGGCATTCTTTCTTTTGTCGCCATTTTTTTGACTACTATTGGCCTACTTAATGATGATGGTATTTATATAATAGCAGGATATGTCTCCACGATTCTCTATTTTATAACGGTGGTGGTTCTGCTAAAATATCTCTCGTTTGGGAAGCTATTAGAGATGACTCATAATTGTTTTCATAAAATCTTCTAAATTTTAGAAAAAGGCCAAGAGACCTCTCGGCCTTATTATGAGGCTACATCTTATCGATGGCTTTTTTTTAATTTTGGCCAGCTGGGAGCTTATTTTTTGACCTTACTGAGATTATTTTCGAGTTGAATGCCATACAAACCTTCAACGGTTTTTAATGTGGATGCAAGCTTCCTACATCCATGACTAAAGAGACTACGTAGAAAATCAGAGAACAGCAAGATAATTCAATAGACTTCTTTCGAGACTCGCTTTGCTTGGAAAAATTGCTATTTTTTGCAGATTTCCAATTAAATTTTGAGAGCATGTGTATACATATGGGCGATAAATTTTATTTGAAAGATGCAAAAAATAGCAATTTTAACGAGCAAATGGGGTTTCGAAAGAAGTCTAATCTCTTCTTTGCTGAGAAGAAGGGATGCGGAGAGCTTTACGATATTTAGTGATTGTCCTACGCGCGCAGAGAATGCCTTTGGAGGATAGGAGAGAGACAATGCGGCCATCGGAAAGAGGGGCGCTTTTATTTTCTTTGTCTATGAGGTCTAAGAGAAGGTTTTTGACAGTGTGGTGAGAAATGTTCTTACCCTGAGATGTATTAAAGGCATGAGAGAAAAAGTTTCTGAGAGAAAAAGTTCCGTGAGGCGCTGAGATGTATTTTTGTGATGTGGCTCGAGCAATCGTTGAAGCATTGAAGCCGAGCTCTTTTGCTGCATCTTGCATGCTAAGAGGGACAAGCTCGTTTAGATCGCCGTTGAAGAAACTTTGTTGGTATTTAAGCAGGTACTGGGTGATTTTTTTTAAAGTCGTGTTGCGTCTACGGATGATGTGCAATAGCCATTTGCCTTTGGCTCTATGCAACTGGACATATTCTTTTTCATGGGAAGCAATGGAGCTCTCCCCCGTTTCTGCAATAGCTATTTGTGGAAGGTGGGTTTTATTGATTTCTATGCGCCATTCTTCTCCTATCTTATAGACAAAGATATCAGGGATAAATGTAGGGGCAAAATGGGAAGTAAATTTGGCGCCTGGCTGAAAATCAAGAGAGAATAGCTCTTTGTGGAGTGACTTTTTTAAGGTGTGGTGAGGTATGCGCAATTTTTTTTCAAGTTCGGGGAACTTATTATGGAGTAAGTCTTGAAAATAGTGGGAGAGAA
>CANJJB010000030.1 GCA_947474635.1 Parachlamydiales bacterium
CGTATAGAAGGCGTTCCTCATGAATATACAGCAATTGAAGGAATTGTTGAGGATATGACACACATTATCCTTAACTTAAAAGGAGCCCTTTTAAGAAAACTACCAACAGACGAAGAAGGAATTTCTCGTGAACCAAAAACGCTCACGAAACTCCTTGATATCACAGGGGATATGCTTGATAAAAATGGTGGGCAGTATCCAGTTACCCTCAAAGATTTAATCAGCCCTGCTGATTTTGATGTTGTTAACCAAGACCTTTTGATCTTTACTGTTACAAAACCGATGATGAAACGCGTCGATTTAAGAGTCGCATTCGGAAGAGGGTATACTCCTTCAGAACGACATGACATCAAAGACAAAGTTGTCGACGAGATTATCGTAGACTCTGCATTCTCTCCTGTAAGAACTGTGAATTACTTCATTGAGAATACACGTGTTGGACAAGATACAGACTTTGACCGCTTGATCTTAGAAGTGACGACAGATGGTCGGATTACTCCTGAAGAAGCATTAACATTTGCTACGCAAATTGGTATATTGCACTTCCAGATCTTTGATGAGATTGCGCTGCATAAGCTCTCTTTTGATCAAGGTGAAGTGGAGTCAAATTCAGATAAAGATGCTGTCATGCAAAAACTCGCTCTCAAGATCAATGAAATCGAACTATCCGTTAGATCGACAAATTGCCTTTCAGGTGCAAGTATTGAAACAATTGCAGAACTCGTCATTATGCCAGAGCCTGAGATGTTAAAATTCCGTAATTTCGGCAAAAAATCTCTCAACGAGATCAAAGCGAAATTAGAGGAAATGGGTTTATCTTTAGGCATGGATTTATCTCGTTTTGGCATCACAAGAGACAACGTTAAAGAAGTGATCACTGAATATCTTTCTCAAAAAGCAGGTACTGAAGTATGAGACATGGAAAACACACATTTAAAATAGGCAGAACCGCTTCTCATAGAAGATGCCTGATTGCAAACATGTTAAAATCTCTCATTGAACATGAGCGGATAGTGACATCGGTTGCAAAAGCTAAAGAACTGAAAAGACATGCTGATCGTATCATCACTCTAGCCAAGAAAAATACCTTAGCTAGCAAGCGCCAAGCAATTGGTGAATTGATGATTACCCATACAGCAGCCTCAAAAGATGCTCGTCTTGCAAAGAAAAAAGCAGCTGGAGACAAAGCAGAGCCTGAAGCTAGACATACTCTCATTACGAAGTTGTTTGGCCCTCTTTCAGCGCGTTTTGCTGAGCGTAACGGTGGATATACACGTGTAATCAAGGGAGCTGATCGCGTGGGCGACAATGCTCCTACCTGTATCCTTGAGTTCATTTCTTAATTATTCAAACGGGTGATTTTTTCAAAAATCACCCGTCTTGTTTTCCTTTACAATCTATAGTTTCTTGTTTATCATACAAAGAAAAGGCGCTTTTGCGCTACTTGAGTTAAAAGATTATTTATGCCTATTAAAGTGGCAATCAATGGTTTCGGGCGGATCGGAAGGCTTGTTTTTCGTATAATTACCGATTATTATGCAAAAAAGATTGAAATAGTGGCCATTAACGATCTTGTCCCTCCCGATAATTTAGCTTATCTGCTAAAATATGACAGCGTTCACAGGCAAGCAAGCTTTGATGTTAAAGCAGATAAAGAGGGGCTGATTGTCAACGGACAAAAAGTCACCGTTTTTGCAGAAAGAGATATTACAAAGTTGCCATGGAAAAAATATGGCATCGATTATGTGATTGAAGCAACAGGTCAATTTACCCATGCAGACGATGCTAAAAAGCATTTAGATGCAGGCGCTAGAAGAGTGATTATTACAGCTCCAGCTAAGGGGGATTTACCCACCTTAGTAATGGGAGTCAATCACACCGAGTACCGTCCTGATAAAGATAGGATCGTCTCTAACGCTTCTTGTACGACAAATTGCTTGGCTCTGTTAACAAAGGTCCTTTTGGACAATTTTGGTATAGAAGAAGGGCTCATGACAACAGTCCATTCTTTAACAGCTTCTCAGCCTACCGTAGATGGCCCTTCTAAGAAAGATTGGCGCGGAGGAAGAGCTGCTAGCCTAAATATTATTCCAGCTTCTACAGGAGCTGCAAAAGCCGTGGAACTGTGCCTTCCCGAGGTAAAAGGAAAGTTAACCGGGATGGCCTTTCGGGTACCAACAGCTGATGTATCAGTTGTGGATTTAAATGTACGTCTGAAAAAAGAGACGACGTACGAAGAGATTTGTGAAGCAGTAAAAAAAGCTTCTGAAGGAACAATGAAAGGATACCTAATGTTTTCTGAGGAAGAAGCTGTTTCATCCGATTTTATCGGAACTTCCTATTCTTGCATTTTTGATAAAGGTGCAGGGATAGCATTGAATAACCGTTTTTATAAATTAATCGCCTGGTATGACAACGAGATGGGATATTCTCATCGCGTTGTAGACTTAATGAATTACATGGCGTCTAAGGAACTAACATGAACACTATGCTCAAACAGATTAAAGCGTTAGGGGAATACTCCCCACCTACTTGTTTGTTTGCGCATGCCTATTGCTGCCGATTTTTTGCGTTTACACACTCAAATGATAAAACTTGCGACCTGCCTCTTTTCAAAGCTCATGCTTTATTTTTGTCTTTTTTTGTAAAATTTAAACGCTTAACATCGGCAGCCATGGGATTGAAAAAAGGAAAAACACCGTGAATTTTACTCGAGAACCCATTATTGAAACTATCATTACACCTAAAGATGGGTGTAAACTTGTAGTCCGCAGCAGCAAAAGCGAAGGACAAGAAGAATATACCGTTGATGCCGTAGAAGTTGTATCTTTTGGCTCAGCTCTTTTTCTCAGATCAACAGAAAAACCAAAATCTTTTTTAGTCCCCGTAGGAGACTATGAAGTTGTTGAAGTTAAAGAAACAAGAGTTGTTCTTAAAAACGCCTCATTTGAGCGCACCATTAAAATTGGAGGAGGCAGAGAAGCTCCTATCCGTAGAGAAGCCGTTGAAAAACCAGAAGATGAAAGCGATGATGCAGATGAAACCCAAGAAGAGGCTCAAGGCGGCAGCCGCTTTGACCGTAAACGTGATCCTAGACGCCGCCACCGCAGTAGACGTCGCCCTCAAGATGAAAGAGATGCGCCTGCTCCTCGCCCCGTAGAAGAGAGCGATGCTCAGGAAAATGCCGCTCCGAGAGAAGCACCTCCAGCTCCTAAGCAGAGGGAAGAGGGTCAAGTTAACCACTTTACCTCGCTCATACCGCCTCCTAAAACGTTAATTTCTGACAGCATTAAGAAATACAAAGATATGCAAACAGAAGCGTCTCCTGCTCCAGAAAAACCAAAAGAGCCACGAGATGAAGGCGATCCTAGTAGCGTTAGCCGAGTAACGGTTCAGCCGGAAGCTTTGCAAGCAACTTCTACCTTCTTTTCCACTCTTTCTAGTTGGACAGGATTTTAATTCAACCTTGAATCAAAATCCTCTATCAGAGTAGACTTCCTTTCTCGAAGTCTACTCCTTGCTCGGATGGTGGAATGGTAGACACTGGGGACTTAAAATCCCCTCCGTTTATAGCGGGTGCAGGTTCGACTCCTGTTCCGAGCAATTTTTTAAGAGAAAACTCTTGATGCAAAAAAACATATTTCTAATGATCGCTACTTTGTTGTGCTCTATGCAGTTACAAGCAGGGGATGTTATGCCACAGGCTTTTACAAGCGTTATGAATGGAAGTGCCCATTATGGCAAAGAAACCATCGACCAGATAGTCATCAATGGCAAGGCAGAATTGGATGGCACGACAGTTACCACTCGTTTGCAAGTTAGTGGCACGCTCGATGCAAAAGATGCTCACATCAAAGCCATGGATATACATGGAAAAACTTCCCTAAATGGCTGCGTTGTAGACACAATGGAAATCCATGGAAAAACCTCATTAGACCGCTGCTCTATAGGAAGTATGGAAGTTTATGGAAAAGCTGACTTAAGTGATTGCTCCATCAGCAAAAAAAGTACCATTACCGGTTTTTTAGTGGCAGGCTCGTCTAAATTTTTAGAAGAATTAACCGTTGCCTCCGACAGAATAGTTTTTTCTTCCTGCTCTTTAAGTTCTCTGCGGGTTATAGAGACAAAAGGTTTTAAAAACACTCAAGTTGTGGAGCTGAAAGATAACACAACTGTTAACGGTTCTATCATTTTTGAACGTGGCAATGGGGAAGTGATTTTAGGCTCTAACTGCACAATTACTGGCAATATCGTTGGTGGCAAGCTCCGTAAATCAGCCTAAGCACTTTATGTGAGGGTATTTTGTTGAGATTTTTTTATCTACTCGTTTTTTTTTCCTTTATTTCTCTCTTTTCGGCGCAAGGCGTTAGATATACTCATCTAGAAATCCCCAACTCTTTTTATTTCAGCTACCTCACAGGATCACAATCGATTCATATTATTGAGATAGATCCATCTCTCTATGACATAAAGCCGATTAAAGCCTTAGATAATGGTATAGGACGAGAGACCGTTCTATCCATTGCTACCCGCTATGGAGCTATTGCATCCATTAATGGGGGCTTTTTCTCCATAGGCGGAACCTTTGATGGCAGAGCATGCGGCGCTCTAAAAATCGATGATTGGTATGCCCTACCTGTTAAGCCAAGAGGCTGTATCGGCTGGTCGCTTGAGAATCCGTTGCCCATCATGGATCGGTTATTAGTAAAAATGCACGCAAGTTATAATCTGAATGACCTGCCGCTAGATGGCCTGAATAGAGCGCGTAAAGAAGGCGAAATCATTCTTTTTACATCACCCTTTCACAGAACCACTTTAACCAATCCCGATGGGCAAGAAGTAGTTGTTGTAAATGGTATTATCCAGTCCATCACTCAAGGTGGTAGCACAAAAATCCCTCCGGGCGGGCAGGTTTTATCTATTCAAAAAAATCATCCCCTTTTTAACACCTTTGCAATCGGCATGCCTCTTACTTTCTCTACACAAATCACCCCCCTTACAGGCAACACTTGTTCTGAAGCATGGGAGGCTCTTGATTACATTGTTGGGGGAACTCCACTGCTTCTTTATAACGGTGCCAAAATCATAGATTTTACTCCTGAGCAGACTATTCCTACTTTTCTATCGAATAAACATGCGCGCACGGCTGTCGGCATTTTACCTAGTGGCCATTGGATATTTGTCGTTGTTGATAAAACAAGCCTTTTTGATGGAATGACGATGAATGAACTCACAGAGTTCATGGAAAAGTTAGGATGTATTCATGCACTCAATTTAGACGGCGGAGGAAGTGCTACCATTGTATGCGAAGGCTCTATTAAAAATTCTCCTCATGGAGACGAAGATGAAGGAGCGGGTCAAAAGACCGTGCGCAGAGTATCCGATGCTATTGCAGTGATCCCAAAGAGGCTATAGGATGCAAAAGCTATTACTAGAAGATGACCATTATTGTTTTGCGTGCGGGATGAATAATCCAGATGGCCTGCGCATCGAATGGAAAATCGAAGGCTCTTCCACGACAGCAGAGTTTACGCCTGATCGGAAATATCAAGGTTGGAAAGGGATTGTGCACGGTGGCATCATTGCAACGCTTTTAGATGAAGCCATGACCCGTCTTGCTTGGGTAGTGTGTAGAGGCGCTCTCACCGCGGAGATGACAGTGCGTTATGTAATTCCTGCCCGCATTGGAGAAACATTGTTTATTCGAGGAGAAATTCTTGCTGAGTCTCGTAAAATCGTTGAAATGAAAGCTTCCCTCTGTGATAAATCAGGTAATATAATTGCCCATTCCACAGGCAAAGCAATCAAGTGTTAGGTTATAACAGATAATAAGGAGGGGTAAATGCTATTTCAGAGTAGTCCTGTTAACAAAAAGACATTCTTTTCTCTATGGATTTTTTGCATTATTGGTGCATGGGCTATCCTTCCTTATATTCGATATGCAGGCATAGTGCCTTCTTCCATTCCACTGTTAAAAATTTTTATTCTCACTACAGTGCAGGCATCTCTTTTTTTCGGAGTGATTTGCTGGCTGAGTTACAAGATTATACCAAAAACAGACCTACGTCCTTTTCTTAAACACACTTTTAAACAAATTGCTTATCCTGCGATCATCGCTGGAATAGTAGTTGGGTTTGCAATTTTTCTTTTTGATAAAACCATTTTTCATAGTTCACTTCTTTCAGGAGCTCATCCTCCCTTTTGGTCGGGTGTTTTAGCCTCCATTTATGGCGCTTTCAATGAAGAGGTTTTGCTCAGACTTTTTTTATTTACGCTTCTCTATTTTCTTCTTCGCAAATGTATTAAATTTGGCGTGCATAAAAAAATATATGCGCTGTGGACTGTTAATATTTTGGTGGCTCTTGTTTTTGGATTAGGCCATCTACCTGCGGCTTTTAAGTTAACATCTCCTTCTGCTTTTGAAATCTCCAGGATTCTTTTTCTAAACGGAATAGCGGGTATTGTTTTTGGGTGGCTCTACTGGTCTAGAGGACTGTGGACAGCAATAGCTGCTCACTTTGTAGCAGATCTAATGATTCACGTGTTTTTAATTTGAAGGGTCCGCAAAAACACTGCCTATGCAGAAAGCCTAAACTTCTGCTTTTTCTATCCGATAGAATCATGACAAACACCATGTCTTTGAGCAACCATTTTGTCGGTGCCGACAAAATGGTGTTAAGGGTCTTCTTTCTTCTAGCTAGCGCAAAATAGGTTTTTTTAAACTGTAACATTAATTTGCTTAATGTCTTGCCCTAGATTATACTCCCTGAATCTTCAATCACAACTCAACCTCTTTAAAGGAGAAAAACAATGGCATCTTTAGTATCACCTGTGTTGCACGCATATACTGGAAAGACTGATGTATATTTTGATGTAGCTGAGGACGGTGGGCTGTCTGTTACAATTGATACAGAAAGGCTCCATATAAGATCAGTTGAATCTACCCCACACGATCACACCTCTTATGCGGCTCTTTTTGGAGATCGAGATGTGATGCGTACGTTTGCTGATGGGACTACAAGAACTAAAGAGCAAATAAAAACTTCTATCGATACCAGGTGGGCTAAAAGGTGGAAAGAGAACGATCCCTATAGCGCACTGGCTGTATTTAAAAATGATACAGATGAGTTTGCAGGGCATGTTGTATTAGGGCATGGAGATAACCCAGGAGAGTCTGAGATTGCTTATCTCTTCATGAAAAACTGTTGGAAGCAAGGATTTGGTACGGAAGCGGTTACATCGGTAGTACGAGAATATGCACCTGCAACGGTTGCAAAAGGTTATACATTAGGCGGCGAGCCTCTTACCAAAATAGTTGCAACAGCAAGAACTGACAATACAGGCTCTTGTAAAATTCTAGAGAAAGTGGGGATGAGGCAGACTGGTATAGAGGAAAAATTTGGATCAGAGCGTTGCTTTTACGCAATTGAGTTAAAGGATATTCAGAAAAAAGTTTAGAGATGCTAGCAAGATCAAAATCAACTGTACGGAAAAAGCGCACAGTTGGAACTTATAACGAAATCGAATAGACTGAAAAGATGCTATTAGAAGATTTTAAATTAGTTGAGTTGACACATCTACTTTTTCCTGAGGCTCCGACGTGGAATGGGTCGTGCGGCTTTTGTTTAGAAATCAAAAAAGACTACGATAGAATATTTCGCGTCCAGCAGATAAAAATGCATGCTGGAGTTGGCACGCATATGGACGCTCCTTCTCATTGCGTTCCGGGAGGAGGATCTATTGCAGATATTCCTCTAAAGCAGCTGATTGTGCCTGCGTGCGTGGTGGATGTATCATCACGGGTCCATGGAGATTATGAAGTGTCACTTCAGGATATTGAGGTGTATGAGAAAAGTCATGGAAAGATTCCTAAGAATGCGCTCGTGATTGCTTATACAGGCTGGAGCAGATTTTGGAAAGATCCAGAAGCTTATAGAAATGTGGATAGTAGTGGCCAGATGCACTTTCCAGCTTTTTCAAGTAAGGCGGTAGAACTGTTGTTGAAAAGAGATATCGCAGGTATTGCGATTGATACGCTTTCTCCTGACTGTTTAGATCTGACATATCCTGTGCATAAACTCATGCTAGGGTCGGGCAAGTACATCATTGAAAATATTGCAGATTGTAAGAACATGCCACCCAAAGGGGGGTATGTCATTGCGCTTCCGCTATACGCAAAAGATGCAACGGAAGCTCCTACTCGGATGATTGGGCTGATTCCTTAAGGCAATGGGGAGGGCACCGAAGGCTTGCAGCGGGTTTCCTTAATGCGTGAGAGGATAAAGAGGGAGAGAATCAAGTAAACCGGGATTGTAATGAACGCAATCTTATAGTTTGTAACAGAGAATATCCGGGCTCCTTCGAGGACTTTTCCGTCCCATTTCAGATCTAAGAACCAACCTGTTAAAGGATCAGAGACCGCTCCACAGAGGGCATCGAAGGCGTTCATAAAGCCAATGGCTGTTGCTACAAGACCGGGGAGGTTAATTTCTCGCATCATCGTAAAGCAGAGGAGGAAGCTGCTGATGGAGAAGCCAAAGAAAAATAGCAGAGAGGCAAGCCAAAAGTTGGAAAGGTTCGAGTCATAGATGATTAGGGTGATCGATAGGAGCGCAAAAATAGTGCCCCAGAACATCACAATCCATCTACGCCCTAGTAAGTCAGATAGCCATCCGAAGAGAGGAGCTCCGACTGCAAACCCGATAAAAATAAGAGATACTGATTGTGCGGCTGTATAATGAGCTAAATTAAAGGCTTCTGAAATAAATGAGACGCCCCATAGCCCGCCAAAGATCATAACGGGTGCAAAGGCAAGACCGCTATAGATAGATAGCCACCATGACTGGGAGTTGGTTAAAATTTGTTTAAGACTGTTGTAGATAGAGAGCCTTGGGGCCACGATGTGTTTTTCTCTTTCATGGCTATCGGGCTTATCTTTTACAACAATCCAAAAGATAACGGCTAAAATAAGGCCTACTAAGCCAATTGTTTCCATGGCATGGCGCCAGTTGCCAGCAGCTTTGATAAAGCAAGAAAGAGGAGCTTGTCCTCCTGCTGCGCCTAGCATAGCAACGGTCATCATGAGCCCTGTCATAAAGGCAAAGCGTCTGGAAGGGAACCAATTTAAAATAAGTTTTAGGCAGTTAACGGCTGCAAAAGCAGCTCCCGCTCCTGTTAAAAATCTGCCGACGCCTGCAAAGAAGAAAGAGTCAGATTTTGCAAAAATAAGGCATCCCAAAGCGCATAAGGCAATCGCTATAGTTGTGACTTTACGAGGTCCGATTTTATCTATGAGAAGGCCTGCGGGGATTTGCAGGAATAGGTAGGCATAGAAGTAACAAGCAGTAAGGTTTCCAAGCTCTGTTCCGCCGATCTGAAAGGTGCTCATCAAGGTAGAGGTCATCACGCTAGGGGAGACTTCAAGGGCGTACTTATAAAACATAAATAAGGCGCTGAGGAGCCAAATGACCCAACCTCTCAGTGGACTAGCAGCAGTATTTGTTCTGACATTCGCTTTTGACATGGGTGCCTCCTAAGAAAATCACTCAAGCAGGTATGCTAAAAATGTGCATTTAATTGCAATGAAAAAAATGAATCTCTATAATAGCCAGATATTTACGTGGAGAGGCAATGGAAAATCAAGTGACCATGGATGAGATCATATCGCTCTGTAAAAGGCGTGGATTTTTATTTCAAAGTGCAGATGTCTATGGAGGATTACAGGGAATTTATGATTACGGCCCCCTAGGCGTAGAGCTTAAAAACAATTTGAAATCTGCCTGGTGGAAGGCGATGGTTTATGAGAGAGATGATGTCGAAGGATTAGACACATCTATTATTACCCATCGTTTGGCGCTTAAATATTCAGGGCATGAAGATACATTTTCTGATCCGATGGTCGATTGCAAGGCTTGTAAGCACCGTATGCGCGCAGATCATATCATAGAGCACAAATGTGACCATTGTGGTTCTAAAGATTTAACAGAGCCGCGTAATTTTAACCTGATGCTTCGCACCACATTAGGGCCTGTTGATGATGGAACAAATATCGCTTATCTAAGACCTGAAACAGCGCAGGGGATTTTTACTAATTTCAAGAATGTGCTCGACTCTACATCACGTAAACTTCCATTTGGTATTGCCCAGATAGGAAAAGCCTTTCGTAATGAAGTAACGCCTCGGAATTTTATTTTTAGAGTGCGTGAATTTGAACAGATGGAGCTAGAATTTTTTGTGCTTCCTGGGACAGATGAGAAGTGGCATGAAGCGTGGGTTGAGACTAGGATGAACTGGTGGAAAGAGCAGGGCCTGAACTCAAGCAATCTCCAACTGCAGCCCCAAGCTAAAGAGGAGCTTGCTCACTATGCAAAAGCAACGACCGACATTCTTTATAAATTTCCTTTTGGCTTTGAAGAGCTCGAAGGGATTGCCAATAGAACGGATTTTGATCTAGGCTCTCATTCGAAGGGGCAGGAAGATTTAAAATTATTTGCAAAAGTAAGACCTAATAGTGATTCCACGACGATGCTAGCCATACAAGATATTGAAAACAAAAGCTATTTCGTTCCTTTTGTGATAGAGCCATCTGCTGGACTTGATAGGGGAGTGCTGGCTTTACTTGTCGAGGCTTATACAAAGGAGACGTTGGATAAGGATCAGCAGAGGATTGTGCTTAAGTTGAAACCACACCTGGCTCCTATTAAAGTAGCTGTTGTGCCTTTGGCTCGAAACAATGAGCGCATTGTTTCAAAAGCTAAAGAGATTAAAGCATCATTGCAGAAGCTAGGTCTTGGCCGGATTAAATATGAAGATACGGGTAATGTTGGAAAAGCGTACCGTCGTCACGATGAAGTAGGGACACCTCTTTGTATTACGGTCGATTTTGATACATTTGAGGGTGCTGTAGAGACAGTTACGGTAAGAGATAGGGATTCCATGAAACAGGATAGAGTCGCTGTAAATGAGCTATCTAGCTTCATTTATGACTTTTTCAAAAGAACAAACACACCCTAAAATAGAGTGTGTTTGAGCAAAAACAGATTTTCCATGTAGGAAAATCGATTAATGACGTGGGTTTTTTGTTGGCCACTGTGGTTTTTGACCTGGATTGTGAGGCTTTTGTCCAGGATGTGGATTAGGCTTTTGGCCTGGATTCTGTGGTTTCTGGCCTGGATGTTGTTGGTTTGCTTGCTTGTCCATTTTTTTCTCCTAAATTTAGTGAACTTGTCATTCTCTGGGTATAAAAAACCCGGGGGCAGAGAACGTATGCTCTTGTACTCCCTAATGATTACTTTACACGTTTGCCTAAAATATTAAAATATTTTTTTACTTTTTTGTGAAAGGAGGGGTAGATTTTTTTATGTAAAGTATTTACATTGAAATGAATCTGAACTTGAATAAATTAGAGGATGGCATGCAAAAACTAACGCCGGTTGTTGATTTTCACTGTGATCTGCTTTCTTATTTAGCAGAAGATGCGACAAGAACTGCCTACGATCCTGAATCGAGGGCTTCGATCCCTTTTTTAATAGAGGGGGGTGTTGTTTTACAGACGCTTGCTATGTTTACAAAAACAAAGCCGGGGTCTGAAGCATCTGGAGAAAAACAGTTCCAGATTTTTCTCGATTTGCCGAAAAAATATCCTACTGTTTTTGGGAGCCAAATAAAGCTTGTTTTAGCAATTGAGAATGCCTCGAGTTTTTGTGAAGAGGGTACGCATTTAAAAGAAGGGATCAAACGTCTTGCTTACTGGCTAAAAAAAGCTGGGCAGATTGCCTATATCAGCCTTACATGGAATGGAGAAAATAGATTTGGAGGGGGTTCGGGCTCAAAGGTAGGCCTAAAGCCTGATGGAGAGCAATTGCTTGAGTGGATGAGTGGTAAGGGTATTGCCATCGACTTTAGTCATACTTCTGACAAACTAGCCCATGATATTTTTCACTACATTGACAAAAGGCGCCTCCAAATCACACCTATTGCAAGTCACTCTAACTTTCGTTCTGTATCTAATCATGAGCGTAATCTTCCTGATGCGATTGCCAAAGAAATAGCAGAGAGAAAAGGGATTATTGGACTTAATTTTGTGCGTCGCTTTCTAGGCACTCAAGGAGAAAAAGACTTTTTAGAGCAGGTGGAGTTTGCTCAGAATTTGGGACTTATAAATCATATGTGTCTAGGGGCAGACTTTTTCGATGATCGGGATTTCCCTCCTGAATATGATGATTTAAGGCCGCTCTTTAACCCTGGGTTTGATACGTCTGCGTGTTACCCTAAACTGCTTACTCTTTTGAAAGAGCAACTCCATCCATCTGATATAGAGAGAATCGCTCATACAAATTTAACAGCTTTTATCTCAACTTTGTAATTTTTTAGGATCGCCTGCCTCGTCTATTTGTCCTCTGACGTTTGCCCTCGGGCAAATTAGGAGATTAATTTAATTGGGAAGGGGTTTTTAACCCCTTCCCAATTAAATTAACTCCTCAAGAAGAACAAATATCTCGCGGCCTTCGATCCTAAAAAGTTACAAAGTCAAGATTATACAAAAAGACTTTTGATCTTTTCGAAGAAATTCTTTTTGCGAGGAGAGTTCTGTTCTTTTTCAAGGGCAGCAAAAGATTTTAAGATCTCTTTTTGCTCATCGCTGAGGCGGACAGGTGTTTCGACAATCACTTTGATAAGAAGATCGCCTTTGCCTTGACCATGCACGTTTGTAATGCCTTCACCCTTGACGCGGAGCATTTTATCTGTCTGTGTTCCTTCGGGGATGTTTACTCTAGCAGTTTCTCCAAGGGGTGTAGGAATCTCTTTTTTACATCCTAGGGCAGCTTCTGTAAATCCTATAGGGAGTTCAACGAAAACATCATCGCCTTGGCGTTGGAAGAAATGGTGGGGTTCTACAGAAACATAGACGTAAAGATCACCAGGAGGTCCTCCACCTTCACCTGCGTCGCCATGGCCAGCTAAGCGTAGACGCATTCCATTGTCGATACCGGCAGGGATTTTGATAGTAACTTGTTGTTTCTTTTTAAGACGGCCAGCGCCCCTGCACTCCGTGCAAGGATCTGTGATCGTTTTACCTGCACCATGGCAGGTAGAGCAGACAGAGGCCATGCTAAAAAATCCACGACTTTGGTGGATTTGGCCACTTCCGTGACAGCGGGTACATTTTTTGATAGCAGAGGAAGACGCAGCGCCTGATCCATCGCACTTTTCGCATAAGGCGTAATTGGTAATCGAGGCTTCTTTTTCAACGCCTTTGACAGCTTCTTCAAAAGGAATGGTGATTTGCATTTTCTTGCTAGCGCCTTGACGGGCACCGTTATCTTGTTGTCCTTCAAAGCCGCCACCACCGCCAAAGAACGAATCAAACATTCCACCACCACCACCACCACCCTGAGAGCCTCCAAACGCTCCCATGAAAGTGCGTAGAGCTTCTTCCATAGAAGAAAATCCGCCAGCGCCAGCGCCACCCATACCTGCTCCAGCATTGACAGCGTCTGCCCCATACTGATCATAGATTTGGCGTTTTTTTTCATCGCTGAGAACTTCATAAGCTTCGGAGATTTCTTTGAACTTTTTTTCAGCAGTAGGATCGCCAGAATTCTTATCAGGATGGTACTTGATGGCGTTTTTGCGATAAGCTTTTTTGATATCTTCTTGAGAGGCTTCTTTTGAGATGCCGAGAACTTTATAATAATCAGACATGGTTATACTTAAGGGGTAATGGAGAGGATTTTTCAACCCTCTGCAATTAATTAAGACTCAATTTTAATGGCTTAGTGCTTTTTTTAGCAATTAAAAAAGCTAAGTGCTAAGAACTACTAATATTGCGGTCTAGTATAATTTTTTGGTTTACGATACTTGAGAGCGGCTTTAGATTTAGCCCTGCTTTTGACAGAAGGCTTATCGTAGAAACGATGGGCTTTTGCCGATTTCATGATTCCTTCTCTATCAAGTTTCTTTTTGAGAGCTCGGAGGGCTTTGTCAATAGGCTCTCCCGCGCGGACCTTCACACTAGACATCTACGTTTTCCCCTTTACTTTGCGTAACGTGAACTCACGTTAGGTATGTTCATCTTAAGGTGTCGGGGAAAAATAGACAAGTTCTATTTGAGCATCAGGGGGGTATTTTTGCGATTTTTCATAGGAAAAGCTCCCAATGTTATCTAAATCAGGAAGGAGGGTTGAAGGAAAGGTGAAAACGGGGATATTAAGGGCAAAGCTTAAGGTTTTAGCGACAACTGCCCCAATTCTTGTTCCTGTAAAGGAGCCAGGTCCAATGCCTAGTGCGATGTAGTCCAGTTTGTCTGTGCCTATAAGAAGCTGGAGTGCAGGTAACAAACATTTGGATAGCTGCTTGCCATCTTGAATGATGTGTTTTTTTTGAATCACTCCGCCAAGAGAAATAGCAAGAAAGGCTTGGCAAGAACTAGTATCGATAATCAACGCTGTCTTTGACATATGTGAGAACCAGTATACCTTTGATTGCCATATTTTAAAAGAGGTGTTATGCTGGGCTGCTTGCACTATATCGATGGAGAGGGATGTTGGACTACTTAGACGATACAATGGATAATCTTACCGACGACGAGAGTATAGAAGATGCGATCATGGATTCTGTAAAAGATTCTCTTGATGCTAAAAAAGAAGAGCAAGATAACGTTAAAGGTCCTGATCAAGTTTTTATTATCCCCTTGAATAGACGTCCCTTTTTCCCAGGGATGGCAGCACCTGTTGTCATTGAACCAGGTCCTTTTTATGAAGTGTTAAAAGTTGTTGCCAAAACAGAGCATAAGTGCATGGGTCTTTTTTTAACAAAAAAAGAAGATGCCAATGTTTATAAAGTGGGTTTTGAAGATCTTTATAACTTTGGAGTCCTTGCTCGGATCTTACGTATTATTCCTATGGAGCAGGGTGGCGCGCAAGTCATTCTGAACATGGAAAAGCGTATTTCAATTGATAAGCCTATCAAAAAAGGCAAAAATTTACGCGCCAAAGTAAAATATTACGAAGATGCGAATAAAAAGCTTTCAAAAGAGCTGAAAGCCTACTCTATTAGTATTATTACGACCATTAAAGACCTCTTGAAGCTAAACCCTCTTTTTAAAGAAGAGCTGCAGATTTTTCTTTCCCATTCTGATTTTACAGAGCCGGGAAAATTAGCTGATTTTGCAGTAGCTCTTACAACAGCTACAAGAGAAGAGCTCCAAGATGTATTACAAACAGTCGGATTGCATGACCGGATTAGCAAAGCTTTAGTACTGCTCAAAAAAGAGCTCGATTTAAGTAAGTTGCAAAGTTCTATCAATCAAAAGATGGAGCAATCGATATCCAAATCGCAGCGCGAATTTTTTTTAAGAGAGCAGCTTAAAACAATTAAAAAAGAGCTCGGTCTTGAAAAAGATGACAAGTCAATTGATCTGCAAAAATTTGAAGAAAGGCTCAAAAAAAGGGTTGTTCCTGAAAGTGTCATGACAGTGATCAAAGAAGAGATGGATAAGCTCTCTGTCTTAGAATTGCAATCAGCTGAGTATGCTGTGTGCCGCAACTACTTAGACTGGCTCACTATTATGCCCTGGGGCATTTTTAATGAAGGAGCTTATGAATTATCCAAGGCTCAAAAAATTTTAGAAGAAGATCATTACGGGCTTGAGGATATTAAAGAGCGTATTTTAGAATTCATCAGCGTTGGAAAGCTTTCGGGCGGTGTCAAAGGAAGCATCATCTGTTTTGTGGGGCCCCCCGGCGTTGGTAAGACAAGTATTGGCAAAAGTATTGCAAGAGCTCTCAATCGCCAGTTTTATCGCTTTTCTGTAGGCGGCATGCGAGATGAAGCAGAGATTAAAGGCCATAGACGTACCTATATCGGTGCTATGCCGGGCAAGTTGATCCAAGCTCTGAAATTTACACAAGCAATGAATGCCGTGATCATGCTCGATGAAATTGATAAGTTAGGTAATAGCTACCAGGGAGATCCAGCCTCTGCTTTATTAGAGGTATTAGATCCTGAGCAAAACAAAGACTTTTTAGATCATTATCTCGATGTGCGGTGTGATCTTTCCAATGTGTTATTCATCGTCACAGCAAACGTCTTAGATACGATTCCAGAGGCCCTCAAAGACAGGATGGATATTTTACGTCTTTCTGGATACATCATGGAAGAGAAGATCAAGATTGCTCAAAAATATCTCATCCCTCGCAACCGAAAAAACATGGGGCTAAAAGTTGAAGATGTGACATTTTCTACTACAGCTCTCAAGCAACTTATCAATGGATATGCAAGAGAAGCAGGCGTAAGAAGTTTAGAAAACTACATCAAAAAAATCTTACGTAAAGTAGCCTTTAAACTTGTAAAAGCAGGTGAGAGCGCAACTAAGAAAAAGAAAACAACCTTTGAGTCTCAGCACATCACAGAAGAGAATCTTAGTAAGTTTGTCGGTAAGCCTATTTTTACAAGCGATCGCTATTATCCTAAAACGCCTGTAGGTGTTTGTATGGGCCTTGCATGGACCTCCATGGGAGGAGCGACTCTTTATGTGGAAGCAATTAAATGCCCAGCAGAAAAAACAGAGATGAAGCTTACAGGACAGGCAGGCGATGTGATGAAGGAGTCTTCCCAAATTGCATGGAGCTACCTCCAAAGTTCTTACCAAAAATATACGCAAGGTATTCCCTTCTTTGAAAAGACGCAAGTCCATCTCCATATTCCAGAGGGTGCTACACCAAAAGATGGCCCTTCTGCAGGCGTGACCATGATGACATCACTTCTCTCACTTTTAAAAGGGGAAGCTGTTTTAGAAGATTTGGCAATGACGGGTGAGTTAACATTAACAGGAAAAGTTTTGCCGATCGGAGGTGTGAAAGAAAAGCTGATTGCAGCCAAACGCTCGGGCGCAAAAGTTTTGATTTTCCCTACAGATAACAAGCGCGATTATGATGAGCTGCCCAAATATATCAAGAAGGGGCTAGTTGTGCATTTTGTAGAATATTATGAGGAGGTATACCGTGTCGCATTCCCCAAAAAATAATTCTTCTCTTGCAGATTTTTTTGCGCATAAATGGATTAACCCAAAAGATATCGAGCAAAAAAGTTTAGAGTTGAAAAATGCAGGAAAAACAATTGCAACACTGAATGGCTCGTTTGATTTATTGCATGCAGGGCATTTAAGCATTATCTATGCGGCATCCCAGCAAGCGGACGTGTTAATTGTGGCCCTAAATTCTGACAGCTCTATCAAAAAATATAAAAGTCTTTTAAGGCCGATCATTCCTTTGGAATACAGACTGCAGATGATGGCAGCCCTTGCGTTTGTTGATTATGTCACTTCTTTTGATGAGGTGGCACCGATAGACATTTTAACAAAGATCAAGCCAAATGTGCACGTTAATGGATCGGAATATGGTGAGAATTGCATTGAAGCAGAAACCATCAAAATGTACGGGGGACGCATTTATATAGCAGAACTCATACCAGGGTTATCAACCTCGAATATTCTCAAAAAGATTAGTGAAATATGCGTGTAATTGGTTATTTTAAAGATGAGAAACTAGCCTATGGGTTGCATCACTTTCTACTCCAGGAAGGGATTGAGAATAAGTGTGATGCTGCGCTTGATTCCGTTACAAAAGAAACAACCTATCATATTTGGATCATAGACGAGGATGCTCTTCCAGCTGCTTTAGAATGGCTGAATATCTACCAAAACAATCCCGATGACTCTCGTTTTCGCCTAGTAAAGCAAGTACCTCCTGCGTCTTCGGCCTCATCTTCAAAATGGCACGTAAAAATAGATCCTGTCAAAAAACAGCCCAAAAAAGGGATGACGTTAACTTTCCTGATTATTTTTTTATGTTCATTTTTATTTTTTATCAATGCTCTGCAGCAATACTCTCTTGAAAAAAATAAAGGCGTGATCGCTTTGCAACTAGGTATGACACCTTTGCAAAAAGAGATGCTCTTTGATTATCCTAAATATTTCGCAGACTTGGAAATATTTTACGAAGAGGCGCATGTTCGCTCGGTAGAAGAGATCAAAGATCTTTCACCTGAGATGCAAGCAGAATTCCATAAGATTGTAGCAGAGCCCACATGGAAGGGTGCAGCCGATTTAATATCTGCCAA
>CANJJB010000031.1 GCA_947474635.1 Parachlamydiales bacterium
AAAATCTCTCCAACATGCTCATTATTGCAGGAGAAGCTCTAACCTTTACCAGGGAATATATCCCTCCTAGCTCCGTTTCGGAAGTCTATGTCAATTTCCCTGATCCTTGGCCCAAAGAAAGACATGCAAAGCACCGCCTTTTCCAAGAGACGTTTATTGAAGAGCTTGCGCGCATCTTACAAACTACAGGCAAAATTATCGTTGCAACAGATGATCCAGATTACTCCAAACAGATTGGAGAAAAAATCACAGGCAACCTCTCCTTCACATCCAAATTTGCATCGCCTTATTACACAACTGAGTGGCCAGGTTATGGAGGTTCTTATTTCGATTCTCTTTGGAGAGCGCAAGGAAAAAACATCCACTATTTTCAATTTGAGCGTCTATGACATCCATTATACTCCATGCTTCTTTAGATTCTGATCTTGATTGGACATACGCAAGAGAGCTTGCCACGCAATCAGAGGGCCCTATTTTATGGGAGTTTGATTTTGGCTTTCCTTCCAAAAATATTTCCCTCAATGATGCAGGCATTTTTTTCTCTTATACACTTGCCCTCGAGCAATTTGTTAAAACGCTTTATCAAGAGTTTAAAGAGAGATCTACAGGTGCTGTTTTATACAGAGGATCTCCCGATATTTTCTTACGCATATTAGTCACAGAAGAGGGGGATCAAGAGCTGATTGCCGCCACTATTTTTGCAGAGTATTTTCACAGGCTCGCTTCTTTTCTTCCTGAAGAGATAAAGCCTTTCTGCCTTTTTGAGGGAGCCCACTTTTTTTCTAAGGCACGTTTTTTACAGCTCACATCGAAAGATAGATTTTGGCATCTAGAGCTCTCTTTACAAGAGCCTGAGGAGTTCCTCCAAGGATTGCTGCTTCCCGAAGATGACTTTTGCACCCTCGCTATACAAATACGTCTAGAGCAGCTACTAGCCTCTTTAGAAGGGCAAAAGTATAGAGTGATACCCGAAGGGCGCCTTGTGGAGATGTGGCAGGGTCTAGATCAGTTAATGATTATTGAGGAATCCGTCAGCCCTCAAGGAAAAAGAAAAATCCTGGGCTTTTTAGCGACGGGGGGAGAAGTGATCAACTTTGGAGCAGAGGGATTTGAACCTTCTAGGCTCGAGAAAAGTTATTAAGCTATTGCGTCTTCTGGAGTCTTGTTTTCAACAGATCCCTCGTCGAGGTTACAAGTGGGTACACTTTCCGGTACGGACTCTGTCTTAGCAGCGCTATCCTGATCGACGGGCGTCTCGTTCCACGATGCCGATGATATATTAAGCTCATCTTGCGTCTTTTGCGGGGTGTCTTTCATTACATCGAGTCGCCTGCCTAGAACGCTCACTAGGTCTCCAGCTGGTGTAGATGGCCGAGTCGGTGGTTTTTTTGCAGCATTTTTGAACCCTGAGAATTTTTGAATTTCCCCTAGAAGAAGGCGAGCGGCAGTAGCTTTTTTATTAGGAGTACTCGATCCGGCTAAATCTAAAGCATCCATTATTACTGACACTTCTAAAGGATTATCACTTTCTACGGATGATGGGTTAACATCTTGGCGTAAGTCTGGGGACCTGACAGCCTCCCCCGCAATTGCTTGTAGCCAAAGCCTTTCGGAAGAAGAGTCGTTCACAGCGCCATCTTGTAGTGTATTAGATCTGGATAATTGGAGATCAACCATCTTTTCCAGGCGCCTTGCGTGTCCAATTTCGTGTTGATATGTAGCTAGCTCGTTGCTTAATTTTGTAATTTGTTGTTTCAGCTCAGCCACTACATCGAAGTCAACATTATGCTTATTTTTAAGCACGCTTACGTGGAGGTCTGTTACGGCGTTCAGCCTTTGAGCCGCAACTACTAAGTCTCCAGATTGTCCTGCAGCTTGCTCGGTTAGTTGTAATTGTAACTTCTCAATCGTTTTCTCTTTTGTTTCTAAAGCTAGCTTTCCAGCTGCCATCTTGCTTTGCAGATCGGCATTTTTTGTTGTAAGATGAAGAGTTGTCTTTTCAAGAATGTACTTGTGGATTTTGTAAATCAATCCCACGATCAAAAAGCTGCCGAGAACATAAGTCCACTTGTTTTCTTTGATGGAAGCAATTGTCAGATTCTGGAAATAATGCTTAGCAAAATTGATAATGTTTTGGGGGGTTTCACGAGATATAGGAACCTGGCTCCATGCACTTTTGACAACTGCCGGTATGTTATATATAGCTTCCATGTAAAAACTCCTTCTCTTTAAACTGTAAACAGTACAAGGCAAAGACATTACACGACTGGCAAAGAAAATTCAATGGATTTTTTTTTGGGGTAGAAATGTTGCGATGAAATATGAAGGGGAGTAGTAGAAAAGTTCGGAGCAGAGGGATTTGAACCCCCGACCCACTGCTCCCAAAGCAGTTGCGCTAGCCAAACTGCGCTATGCTCCGAACGGGGCTAATTCTAATCGCAAAGCCACTTTTAAAACAAGAGCTAGTGTAAAAATCTTAATTTCGCTATACAATATTGAAATGACATTCTCAAAATATCCCTCCTATTTGAAGCTCCAGGAGCTTTCTAAGAAGCCCGTAGATTTAAAATCTGCTCTTACGCCTGCACGCGTACAAACTTATTTAGCTAAAGCCCTTGGTCTTAAGCTATTTTTTGCAACAGAGCGCGTTTCAGATGAGGTTTTGCAGGAGCTCTATGCTCTTGCCCATGATGCTAAAGCGATTCAAAAAATGGCTGCCATGCAGGCAGGTGAGAAAGTAAATGTAATTCATGGGTATCCCTCTGAGGATAGACCCGCTCTTCATACAGCGATGAGAGATTTTTTTGATAACCCTCAAGGTAGCCCAGAATCTAAAAAAGCCTCTACTTTAGCCCTGCAAGAAGTTGATAAATTAAAGAAATTTATTGTCAAAATAGATCACTTCACAACACTTGTTCAGATCGGTATTGGGGGGTCATCTCTTGGACCTGAAGCGATCTGCAATAGCCTAGGTGCTTTCCATAGAACCGGCAAACAAGCTTTCTTTGTTTCTAATGTTGATCCTGATGAAATCTCTTCTGTCTTCAAAGACCTCGATCTTTCTCGTACAGGCGTGATCATTGTATCAAAATCAGGCTCGACTTTAGAGACTCTTACCAATGAGACTTTTGCGCGCGATCTCTTTAAAAAGGCAGGTCTGAAATCAGAAGAGCATTTCATGGCAGTCACTCAAAAGGCAAGCCCCATGGATGACCCTTCCCGTTACTTAGCCTCATTTTATATGTGGGACTACGTAGGTGGCAGGTATTCTGTAACATCAATGGTTGGCGGCGCTATAATTGCGTTTCTTGTTGGCATCGATCACTTCATGGAGTTTTTAAAAGGCGCTCATGCAATGGATCATCACGCGCTCACACCTGATCCGAAAAATAACCTTCCGCTACTTTCTGCGCTTTTAGGGATTTGGAATAGAGACTTTTTGTGCTACCCGACTGTTGCTATCATTCCTTATTCTTATGCGCTCAGAAGATTTCCTGCGCATCTCCAGCAACTCGATATGGAATCTAACGGTAAACGAATTGACAAAGAAGGCCGCGCTGTAGATTTTGAGACAGGTCCGATCATCTGGGGAGAGCCTGGAACAAATGGGCAGCACTCTTTTTTTCAGCTGCTCCACCAAGGAACAACGACAGTTCCTTTAGAGATCATCGGCTTTATGCACTCTCAAAATGGGCAAGATATCGAAGTGCAAAAAACTTCCTGCCAAGAAAAGCTTCTCTCTAATCTCCTAGCGCAGTCAATTGGGCTTGCGCAAGGAGAAACAAGCGATAACCCCAACAAGTTCTTTCCGGGTAACCGCCCGAATCGTATCTTATTAGGTGAGCGTCTTGATCCCTACACGATGGGCCTTCTGCTTGCTTACTACGAGCACAAAGTTGCCTTTCAAGGTTTTATCTGGAATATCAACTCGTTTGATCAAGAGGGCGTTCAGCTTGGCAAAGTTTTAGCCATCAAGATGATGTCGCAATTTGCTAAAACGCATGGGGCTTCAGGAGACAGTTATCCTCTTGGAGAAGCCTACCTTAAAGAGATGAAAAGCCCATGACAGGACCAGATCCGACTTCTATCTATCCGCTTAAAGATTATACGAAGCTTGTGTTTCTAAAAAACTTTGTTAAAGCTGCTAATATCATTGTAGGAGACTACACCTATTTTGATGATCGTCAAAATGGCCCTGAACAATTTGAAGAACGTAATGTCCTTTATAACTATGATTTTGCTAAGGTAAGGTTTCTATTCGGTTCATGTCAATGGTAATTGGACAATCATTTTTCGCTTTGAGAATGGTGAGGCCAGTAATGTAGATTTAGTAGACTATCACTAGAAGGAGTTTGATTTATGGTAAGAAAAAGAAAACCGACTCACCCAGGCGAGATCCTTGACGAGGATTATATTAAGCCTCTTTGTCTAAATTTACAAAAGCTGGCTGATAGACTTGGCATTGCCAGAAATACTTTATTTAAGATCAGGTCGGGTGAAGCAAGTGTTACCCCTTCTATTGCTTTTTCTTTAGCTGAGGCATTTGATACGACCCCTCAGCTTTGGCTTAACTTACAACAAAACTATGATTTATGGATCGAAGAACATGAACATGTCCATGTACAACCTATTATTAAAAATGGTGCACTTCTTCACAGCAGGCAGAACCGGGGAATTGCAAGAGCTGCTTGCGCTTAACATTTGCTTTTTTTAAGCTGGCCTGGATGAGCAAATCTCCTCCTTGTCTAAGCGGAGAGAAAAATGTGTTGATTTGCTAAAACACATGGGGCTTCTGGAGACAGTTATCCTCTTGGCGAGGCTTATCTCAAGTTATTGCGCTGATTTGCCGCCGGCAGCAATGATCATCTCTATCACTTCCTTGGTTGCGCCTACTTGGTTTGCAATATCAAGGATGCTGTCTCCCATAGCAACGGCATTGACATCAGCTTTGTATTCAATCATCATTGCAATAATCTCTGGGTCAACTTTGCTAGCTACAGCAAATGCAAATGGGGTGCCTCCCTGATAATCAGCATTTGGATTGGCTCCTTTTTCTAATAAAGTCTTAATTATAAGGGGGTTTTGAAGAGCCAGGGCGGTTATAAGAACTGGTAGTCCTTGTGTTGGGCCCATGTGGAAAACAGTATTGGGATCTGCTCCAGACTCCAGCAAAAGCTTCGTTCCACTTACGTTACTAGTAGGTATAGTACAACAAAGAGGGGCTAAAACATTTGTGGAAGAGTAGTTTGGATTTGCTCCATGCGTTAATAAATACTCAGCTGTAGGAAGGTGCCCAGATAGAAGAGCTGCATTAAGCGGAGTGGTGGTTTGTGCAAAAACCACTTCAGCATTTGGGTTTGTGCCTGACTCTATTAGAGCTTGCACGGCTGGGAAGTCACCCTCTATTGAGGCTCTGCAGAGCCATTTTTCTTGCCCTTCTTTGCTGACTTCACTTAAGCTTGCGGGCTTAAGCATTTCTTTTCTTTTTGTGTCTTGACTGGTTTTCCATTTGCTGAAATGCTCTTGAAAGCGAGGAGCCTTACTTTCTTGCTCTGTGGCATACATTGCCATAGTTATGGGTGTTTCTTCCTGATTGCCAAATGCTTTGACAATGTGCTCGGCAAGATCGGAGGTTTCTAGTATTCTGCGTTTTTTTATACTCTCAGAATCAATCAGCACCCACTTATTGATGTCAGAGTCATAGCCAATAGATAGAGTATGAATTTGATTACTAAGTCGAAGGGCAAGAGGAGGAGCGTCCTTTTGAGAGAGCGCTTTGATAGAATCCAAATATTGAAGGAGAGCATTCTGTGTATAAAGGCCGGTTTCTTTTACAAGCAGCTTTAAGCCACCTTTGGCTTGAAGCTTTTCTGGCAATACCAGTTGAGAGACTGTAGGAATCAATTCTGTACTAAATTGAGTCATAGGCAGCAGTCCTTGCTCAAACAACTGAGTATGCATAAAACCTTCGTGATAAAGAGTTACCCCTTCAAAAAAAGCTAAAAAATCAGGATCGCTTTTTATCCCATCACGCACGTACTCTATCAATTCCTCTTCGCTAGATGCATTATGATTTTTGAAGAGGGCATCTAGTTTTTTTAATCTTTCATCAAAGGCTTGTATGTCTTTCAAAAGAAAAGCCTGTATCCCCATATGAGAAATTCCAAAACATACACCTCCTGCTGACATTATTGCTCCGAAAGGATTTTCAAAACCTAAATTTTGAATACAGAAGGCTAGTATTAGATTATTAAGAGCAATATCAAGGTTGTCTTCCTTAGAAGGAGAGCTTTTCTGCGCAGCTGCGCTTGGAGGAGTTACTCTTGCGGGATCAAGAGGGAGAGCTTTTTCTTTTGTAGGGTCAAATAAAGGAGGTGTAGAAGGGCGTGAAGAGGAAAGGGTGTCTTTTTTAGATGGATCTTTCGGTGGAATAGGGGAATTAGGATTAAGCGGGTCCATGAGACTCCTGGTTTAATCCACTAAATAGTAAAATTTATTTTAAGTGTAAAGATATATATTTATCTGGCTGATTTGCCACCGGCAGCAATGAGCACATCTATTACTTCCCTGCTAGAACCTATTTGCCTCGCAATATCAAGGATGGTGTCTTCTCCACCCATGGCATTGACATCAGCTCCATGTTCGATGAGTAGGTAAATAACCTCGGGAGCTGTTTTGACTAATAAAGCGTACATAAGTGCAGAAATATCATGACAACGATTGTTGACATTGGCCTTTTTTTTTAATAATAGCTCAATTAGCAGGGGGTTATTATGGACCAAGGCGTAGAAAAGAGGTGACTGTTCTGTCGTACTAGCTACCATATTCGCATCTGCTCCGTGATCCAGTAAAAGTTTACAAGAGGCCACATCTCCATAATGCGCTGCCTGGCAAAGAGGGGGAGGGCAAGATGCAGAGAAGTGATTGGGATTTGCACCATGTGTTAGTAAATACTCCACAGTAGGACTTTCTCTTGTTGTAATAGCTATGAGAAGGGGAGTCGTAGATGTTTGGCCAATAGAGCTTTCAACATTAGGGTCTATACCAGATTGCAGTAGAGCTTTTATAACCGCTAAATCTCCCATCCGACAAGCCGCATAAAGCCATTGTTTTTTGCCTCTTAGACTGATTTTTTTTAAGCTTGCGGCTTTAAGCATGTTTTTTCTTGTGGTGTCTTGACTGGTTTTCCACTCCGTAAAGCGCTTTTGAAAGAGAGGTTCTTTACTTTCTTCCTTGGTTGCATACATTGTCGTCAATATCGGCGTTTCTTTTTGATTCCTAAAGATCGATATAATGAACTGGGCAAGTTCTGCGGTGGTGTCTACTCTGCGCTTTTCTAATGTACCGGCTTCGATCAGCGTCCACCTGTTGATATCAGGGTCGTATCCAATAGATAGCGCATGGGATTGGTTTAAAAGTTGAAGGGCTAGGGGAGGGGCATCTGTTTGAGAAAGCATTTTAATAGAATCTAAATATTTTGTGAGGGTATCCACTGTATAAAGCCCTGACTCTCTTACAAGAGTTGCTAAGCCACCTTTTACTTGAAGCTTTTCTGGAAGAAGCAGCTGAGAGATTGTGGGGATGAATGTCTTATTTGCTGCGTTGAAAGAAAGCAGATCCTTTTCATACAACTCGGTATAGAAATAACCTTCATTGTAGAGAAGCATCCCTTCAAAAAAAGCTAAAAGATCAGGATCTTTTTTTATAGTCTCCACCAGGGAATCTATATCATCTGTTTTTAATGCATCGAGTTTTTTTAGCCTTTCATCAAATGCTTGCATGTCTTTTAAAAGAAAAGCCTGTATTCCCATATGCGCACATCCAAAACAGATGCCCTCATCGGGTGATCGTTGAAAGAAGCGATTTATAAAACCTAACTTGGAGATAATAGAAGCTAGCAATGCATGGGAGATTTTTATATCAAGGGTGTTTTTATCAGGAGAAGAGTTTTTCTGCACAGCTGCGCTTGCAGCTTCTGGAGGCGTTATTCTTTTGGGATCAAGAGGTGGAACTTCTTTTGTAGGGTCAAATAAAGGAGGCGTAGGAGTGCGTGAGGCGCCCGGACTTTCTTTTTTGGAAGGGTCTTTCTGTGGAATGTGCGGATGAGAATCAAGCGGGTCCATGAGGCTCCTGGTTTAATTCACTGAATACATAAAATTTATTTTAATTTGAAGGGAAAAATATTTTGCCAATACTTTTCACTGTATCGAAAAATCTATAATCTTTTTGGTAAACTTGTTAGACTTACAATATATAAACCGCCAAGTGCGGTATAAAGTTTAAGGGGAAAATCAAGTTTGAAGAAACTACCTATCGGGATGCAGTCAATTGAAGAAATTATAGAGGGCGGGTATGTGTATGTGGACAAAACAGCCCTTATTTTTCAGCTTATCACTGAGAGCAAGTATTATTTTTTATCTCGTCCTAGACGTTTTGGAAAATCATTGCTTGTTAGCACCCTAAAAGCTATTTTTAGTGGGAATAAAGAATTATTCAAAGACTGCGAGATTTGTTCTACAAATTATGACTGGCAAAAGCATCCTATCATTTATTTAGATTTTACTCAGTTTTCTACAAAAAGTTCTGAAGAGTTAGAAGAAGATCTAAAACAAGAGCTCATGGCAACTGCTAAGTTATATGGAAAATCTATTGGCACCCCTTCTTCTGCTAAATCGGGTTTAATAGCTCTTGTAAAAGAGCTTTCAGTAGAAAATAAGGTCGTTATCTTGGTTGATGAGTACGACAAGCCCTTGATTGATAATTTAGAGCAGATGCAAGTTGCTAAAGCTAATCGCAAATTGCTAAGGGACTTTTTTGTAGCTCTAAAGGGGCTTGATCGCCATTTAAGATTTATCTTTGTTACGGGGGTCAGTAAGTTTTCTCAAGTCTCTTTATTTTCGGGATTCAATAATTTAAAGGATATGACGATCAACCCCAAGTACGCCACATTACTTGGTTATACAGAAAAAGAGATCACTCAGTTTTTTAAGGAATACCTTACAGAGGTAGAAAAAAAATACAATAAAACATCCCAAGAAATTATTACGCTCATGCGCTATTGGTATAATGGCTATGGTTTTTCCAGGGAAAAAGCAACTGTTTACAATCCATTTTCTACGCTTCTTTTCCTAGAAAATGGAGAAATCAACAACTACTGGTTCCAAACTGCTACTCCTACATTTTTAATCAATCAGATCAAGAAACAAACCTATCCCATAGACCAAATCAGTGGGATCCAAGTAGGGGATACTATTTTCAACAGCCATGATCTTGAAAAAATCAGTCTTATTTCACTCATGTGGCAAACGGGTTACTTAACCATTAAAAGTTATGACCGCGCTACACGCCTATATTATTTGGACTATCCCAACGAAGAAGTTAAAGTTTCATTCCTCGAGTACTTAGCAGAAGGCATAACAAACATGTCGATACCTCAGGCCAGTGGCTGTGCTAGAGAATGCGCTCTAGCTTTGCAGAACCTTCTCCTCGAAGAGTTTTTTGTAAAACTAAAAGTCTTTTTTGCTGATATCCCTTACGACATGAGCATACCCAAGGAAAAATATTATCAGACCGTTTTTTACGTGATAGCAAAATTGATTGGATTAGATACGCAGCTAGAAGTGAAAACAAATATGGGCCGCATTGATATGGTTGTCATCACGGATAAAGTGGTTTACATTTTTGAGTTTAAGATAGATGCCTCAGCTGAAAAAGCGCTCAGCCAAATCAACGATAAAAAGTACTTTGAAAAATATTTGGACCACAAGAAAAAACTGATCTTAGTCGGAGTCAATTTTGACACCAAAGAACGCAACATTTCTGAATGGAAAGCGCTCACTCATCAATGAGATCTCTGGATCGAATGTTCCACAATCTCTCCCTTGTCAACGCGGAGAGAAAAATGCTTTGATGTATCAAGCTCGTAGGGAGACGTCACAAAGACCTGCCCAAATTGAGAAAGTCTAGAAAGAAGCAGCTCATTTCGAATGTCATCGAGATGAACGCCGAAATCATCGATGCTGAGGAGCGGGGGATTGGCATTGATCTCATTAAAATGGGCCCATTCGCCGAGGCGAAGAGCAATCACTGCACATCTTTTTTGTCCTTGGCTTGAGAAGGCTTTAGCATCTTTTTGATTGATAAGAAGAAGGATGTCATCTCTGTGGGGACCAGATAGCGTGATTCCAAAGGCAAGTTCTTTTGCGCGCAGAGGCGCGTAGTCGTGTGTAAGAGAGGGGATGTAGGTGAGATCAAGTGTGTCTTGGTCTCGAGAGATCCACTGCATCGTTTGAGCAGTCGGGGCTTTAAGAGACTCGATGAGCTCTTGCCGTTTTTTATGAATGTAGATGGAAGACTGTATTAGGATGTGTTCCCAACTTTCAATGCCTTGCAGACTGCGCTGCTTTAAAAGGCAGTTGCGCTGCTTGAGCGCTTTAGCATACCTGCCGAGGTGGTAGACGTAGAGGGGATCTATCTGGCCTAGGTGGATGTCAAGAAAGCGCCTGCGCTCGCCTGGCGAGCCGATGACGAGCTGAACATCTTCGGGAGCAAGTAAGACGGTGGGAAGAAGGCCTAGGAGGTTTGTGAAGTGGGGATAAGAGGTGTTGTTGTACTCCATCTTTTTTACGGTGCCATCAAAAGAGAGTGTGACTGTTTGAGAGATGCCATCTTTTAGGAAGTGGGCTTGGAGATAAAAGAAAGATGCGCCTGTTCGGATAACTTCTGATAGGTGCGTTGTGCGGAAGGATTTGCCTGTGCTTAAAAGGTAGAGCGCTTCTAGGAGATTTGTTTTACCTTGGGCGTTTTCTCCTTGGATGAAATTGATCTGGGGGCTAAATGAGACTTCTGCTTCTTCGTAATTGCGAAAATTACGGAGGTAAAGAGATAGTAGATGGTCAGCCATCTAATCTCATCGGCATAATGACAAACTGGGCTTCTGTAGAGTCTGTGATTAAGCCGGGATTAAAAGAGTCTGTCAAAGTTAATTGGACGATTTCATCTTTGCTGTGTCTTAAGACGTCGATGAAAGAGAGGGGATTGAAGGCAACTTGGAGCTGAGGTCCTGCGTAGTTGACAGCCATGGTAGCTTTGCCCTCGCCGATGTCTGTGCTGATGGCAGACAAGTTGAGCTCTCCCGGATTAAATGAAAAGCGTATGGCGCTGCTAGGGTCTGCAACAAAAAGGGAGACTTGGCGCAAAATAGAGATGAGCTCTTCTCTATGAAGTAAAATGGGCTCTGGAGATTTTTGCGGTATGACGCGTTCAACGTCGGGGTATTTGCCGAAGAGCAATTTAGAAATTAGGATGATGGAGCCAACTTCAATGGAGACTTTGTCTGCCATGAGGGTAAGTGTTGAGCTATCTTCATCTTTATCAAGTAGTTTAATGATTTCTTCTACGGCTTTTAAGGGAAGAATGTAGGAGCCGTCTGCTGTTTCTTTTTGAGTAATTGCCATGCGCAGCTTCGCTAAGCGCTTGCCGTCTGTTCCAATGAATGTTCCCGTTGCACTTGTGTTTTGAAATAGTATGCCGTTTAAGACTTGGCGGTTATCATCTCTTGCTGCTGCAAAGGAGCTTCTTGTGAGCATCTCTTTGAGAGTCTTGTTGTCGATAGAAAACTGCGTTCCAGAAGACAAATCAGGAAATGTTGGAAACTCATTTGCGCTCATGCCACTCATTTTGAAATGGGATGTGCCTGCTTTAATAAAAGCGCCATCTGCTGCGCAGTTAACTTCCACCTGGGGCGCGGTAACTTCTCTAATTAGCTGGAAAAACTTTTTAGCAGGTATTGCAATGGAGCCTTCTTCTTCAATGTCAGCTCGTAAAAATGCGCGTATGCTCGTTGTTAGATCTGTTGCGCTTATGACAATTTGTCCACCTTTTGCTTCAATCAAGATGTGACCAAGAATAGGAGATGTTGGTTTTGTTGGAACAATTGTTTGTGCTTTTCCAATCAGAGAAACAAGTTCTAAACGGGGAATGGTAAATTTCATAAGATGCACCTTTTAGATGGGAGCATACTGAAAAAAAAGGAAGGTGTCAATTAGACTTAGGTGCCCTAAGCAAATAACTGTTATGTTTTTCGCTGCGCTGGCATCTTCACCTTTGCATCCAGCTGCTATCGGCCATGTGTTTACACATGGCCTGCTTCGCTGCCAGCTTTGCGGAAAATACAACAGTTATTTGCTTAGGGCGCCTTATCGGCGCATCATGGCTTCTAGTACTTGTCTCAAAAACCACTTGGTGTTAGTGATATATCGATCAGCGCGTGAAAGCGGGAGGGTGAGATCAACATTTATCCAAGCAGAATAAGGAACTTTCTGTGCTGGAATCCAGAGGCGTGGAATCCACTGGAATATGTAAATGCCTTTGAATGGTTGCCATATTGTATCTTCGTGAAGTAAACGAACTGTCACGGGAGCTGGTGGCAGGATTCCTTCGAGAGTGGCAGTGTACTCTAGTTTGTAGTTAGCTAGACTGTCTGCAAAAGCTCTGAAGCCTTGATCTGCTGGAATAATGATTTGATCATAATACTCTCTTTCACTTTTTCTGCTGATCCAATTTCTGTCCCAATCACTTTTTTCAAACATGTTGGTAGAGTAGTCATAGATCGATTGAATTTTTTCTATAAGGTTTTCTCGAGAAAGCCCAGAGATGTTTAGATGAAAAATTGCTTCAACTTTTTTGATAGGTAGAGAAAAGTATTTCTCACTTAATTCAGTATAGATGGGGTCTAAAGTATAATCGTAGTCAATGGTATGAAAGAGGTATGAAAAGCTGTGTCTAATTTCTAAGGTGCGGTAATGGGCAGCTTTAAATAAGGTAGCTGTATGAAAGAGGGCATTGATAAGAGGTTGCTTTGCAGCTGTTAAATAAGCAAGATAAAGGTCTAGAATTGTGCGCGTAAAGAAAAGCCCTGTGACTAGATTTTCAAGCAGTGGTTTTGTCCAAACAGCTGTTATATGCTCGAGTGATTCTTCAGCAACGTATTGAAGTGTTTGTGCGGGAATTTTGGTGCTTTGTAAAAGATCCGTGGGATTTAGCTTAGGCAGCAAGAGCTTATTTGCTCCTTTTACGAAAAGAGCTCCGAGTGCAACAAGCGCGATACTTTTTATCGCCAAATCGATATAGAATCGTTTATTGTCAGCAGGTTTTTTATCCTTATACAATTTGTTTTGGATCTGCCATGCTACATAGGTTGTGTCAAGTACATCAAAGGTAAAGAGGGCTTGACGCGCTACTAGAGAGATTGCGTGGCCGAAATGAGGGAGATGGGCTTCTCCATACGCGAGCGCGCATCTTGTAATAGCATAACCTGTCTGTAAAACGTTCAGGGTGCTATTCATCTGAGCCTCCTAATATTTTTGATCCAGTTGCTTACCGATTCCCAGAAGGTTTTAAAGGGGTTGTTCCAAGAGCTCCTAGACGGTTCTCTAGGGGTATTAGCCTCCGGGGGGGTATCAGTGGTAGGGTTTAACTGCGCACTTTCATAAGCTTTATCAAGTTGCTTGATGATGTTATCTGATAAACATTTAAAAAGTTCTTCAGCTATTTTTTTGTCTTGCGGATTTGTATGTTTGTCGGGATGGATTGCTAAGAGGTAGCATCTTTTTTGTTTAACGTACTGAGGATATGGTAAGTTTGTTACATTCAGCATTTCTCGGAATAATGCTAGAATTTCTTCCTTCTCACTCACCCCTTGATTGTTCTCACTTTTCCACTTGTTAACAGCAATATCATATTGAAACTGCTTGAAAAGATTTTCAGTAGGTCTTGTTTGCTGGTTCGGATTTATTGATTCTATCTGTATGGATGCCCAGAATTCTTTTATGGGTTTTGTCCAGAATTCATCAAGCGGTGCTGCGAAAGAATCAGGAGCAGGGCTTGTTTTGGAGTTGGTATGAGAGGAGCAATTAAAAGTATCTCTGTAGCCCTCTTGCAAGACATAGGAGAGTTTTGGGACAGGTGAGAATTTCACAACGGGAATCTTAAAAACGCTCTTTATAAATGCTACCGGGAGCGAATCACTAAAAGCTAACTGTTGCGCTGTTTCAAAAAGCTTTTTAGAAAAGTTGATTTTAAGCTGTAGAGATCTGAGCTTGTAGTTTAAAGAGAGCAGCGCTGCATCGATGCGCGTTAAGAGTGTGCCAGCTCCGCTATGGGCTATTTTAAAAGTGGATGCAATTGCATCACCATTAAAGGGGTATTTAAATAAGATTTTCTGCTTAAGGAATCGGTTACATTCTACGACAGCTGCAACAAGCTCAAGTTCGGCATTAGCAATATAGGATACAAGCTTATCTATGTTTTCAGTGGTTAATTCATCTTCTTTGGAAAATGGCAAGAGGCTTCCATTTTGATTAACAAGACCCAAGGATTTTCTTAAGGATAAAGACAAGAACATGCCGACCCTTTCTTCGGTCTTTGCAAGAAACTGAGGTGCATAGTTAGGAGATTGTAAGGCGATGAGCCCCATAGAGCTAAGGATAACTACCGCTACTGATAGAACAACATAAGCAGTAGACAACCATAGGGGAGACATGTAACATTTGCCCATTAAAGAACTAACACGCGCAAAATGCAGGGCATACACGCTATACTCTATAATGAATTTTGTTGTAATAGAGCCGATTACAGCACAAACCGTATCTGCAAAAAAAGCAAAAGCATAGCCCTCTACCTTGCTCCATGCTTGCTCATCATTTGCCGGCTTTCCGTATGTGTAATGGATACATGAATAAGCTGTTAAGCAGCCATTGAAAATCACCCCTAAGCGAGAAAGGGTCAGTGTTACAAAGGCGCTATAAGCTACTTTTAGGGGAGTTAGTAAAAGATATTTGTCAGCTTGATGCAGGTAGCTTTTGCTTTGTGGCTGGCAATAAGGATTTATAGGTGTATTCTCAAGAGCCTCTAAGGCGGAGTTGCTTGTGGTTTGGATGCGACACTTCTGGAAGTCAGAAGGGTCCAGCAAATCAAGCGCAAACTGGTTCAACAAGCCATACTCTGTGAACGAAGCAATTCTATTCATGCAAGCATTATAGCACAGATGAACACTATGCGTACAAGCAAATTTATTATATAATAATAATTTGAATTTTAGTCAGATTTGCCTTGTTTCATGGCGCGATCCATCGAGCGGTTGTCTTCTCTTTTCTTGATAGCCGCTCTTTTATCATGACTCTTTTTCCCTTTAGCAGTTGCTATGCGCACTTTGACAACACCGTGCTTGATGTACATTGCAAGGGGAATCACAGTCAGCCCTTTTTCTTCAGAGAGGGATTTTAGTTTGGCAATTTCCCGTTTATGGAGAAGGAGCTTGCGCTCTCTTCTTTCTTCGTGGTTAAAAAGGTTGCCAAAGCGGTAGGGCGCTATGCTGGAGTTTTTGAGCCAGGCTTCTCCGTGGTGAAGGATGACGTAAGCATCTTGGATGTTTGCGCCGTGATTGCGGATCGATTTGATCTCGGTGCCAAGAAGGACGATGCCCGCTTCAAAAGTGTCGAGAATTTCATAGTTGTGGTAGGCTTTACGATTAGAAACTAAATCTTCAGCCATGGTTATCCAAATAGAGATTGTCCAAAAGGCGTAACGCAGAAGCAGTCTTTATGTTCATAAGTTCCAATTGCTACAATACCTATTTCAAAGAGCCACTCTAAGATGGTAGCTTTAATCAAAAGGGTTTCGTCGTGCGTATATTCCGGAAGGGTATAGCGCCAAGATTTTCCTGTTTTTTTAAGCGCAATTGTCGTGCGCTCATTTAAAGGAACCAAAACGCCTTTGATGAATTCATCAAATACGACCCATCCGGAGTAGAGCGCTCTATGAATCGATTTCTCAGCTTCTCTAATGAGTCTTTCACTCAAGAGGTCAGAGGGGAGCTCATGCGTGCAAATACGGTTCAAAGGGTGACGATATAGAAAAAGAGCTTTACTCTCAAGTCTTAGACTGAGCCACTCGTTTGCATATTCAAGGCCTGTCAGCTTTCCATTACTTATTTCAGCAAATTGGAGAATGCAAAGTTTTTGAATGACTTGTTTGAGATAGGAGAGGCTGTTTTCAGTGAGCTCTTCGCACTGCGATAGAAGGTGCGCGTATCCTTTGGCATTTAGCTCTACAGGCTCTTTTTTGATCACATCTAGCACAGCTGCCATATCTTGGATGAAAGAGTAGTCAGAAGGTCTTAGGCGCTCAACTTTAGAGACATCCCGTATGGGTTTAGTCTGAGTGGCATTTAAGAATCTTAAATACTCGCCCCATTCATGAAAGGGGGTGACAACTTGCTTGAACTCATCACCCACTTTTTGATAGCAGGTACAGCACATGAAGTGAAATTCTAAGTTAAGCATGTGTTCTTCAAATTGCTCGGGTGTAAGACCATATTTTTCAATGAGATCTTTAGAAGGAATCTCGAGGTTAGGGGATCTGAAAACATCTTGCGCAATAGCAGAAAGAGTCGCATCTCCAAAGTTGATTTCCATCAAGTAGCGCTGGAAAGTAAGAGGTGTTACGAGGTATTTTTCAAGAATGGAATTAAAGATATTATTCGACAGTCTTGGAATCGCATACCATGAGGGAAGGACGTGTATGGGCACTTTTTTGAGCAGCCCTTGAAGAAACTCCATGTCTGGCTTGAAGTCAGGATCAAACTTAGGCGCTTGGGTCTCAAAGTATTTACGCATCTCTTTATCGACGACAAAGAGGCCATTTTCTGATTTTAACAGGCCGCCTTCTACGAGTTTCCCAAGAGAAACAAGAACGTCTTCTTCACCCTCAGAGATGTTTTTTGCAATTTTTTCAGCAGATACCGTAAGAGAGCTAAAAAGAACCTCTTCAAGAACGGTAACATCAATAGGGGAGAACTGCACCATGAGCAGGCGGTTATCAATATCTTTTTTGTAATTGTAGTCACTGAGGGCAATTTTGTTTTTTCTGAATGAATGTGTTTCTAGCATGATAAGCTAGTATAGAGCTTTTTTTGTTTTGAAGCAAGAGTTCCTGAGAAAAGGATTTTTTTCTTATAAGATAATTCTCTCTAGGGTATACTCCATATTTTAAAAAAAGGTTTTATGAAATACGACCATAGAAGAATCGAAGAAAAGTGGCAAAAGGCTTGGAAGGAACAGAACCTTTTCAGAGCAGAAGTCGATCTTTCAAAACCTAAATACTACATTCTTGACATGTTTCCTTACCCTTCAGGTGCAGGGCTCCATGTAGGCCATGTGACCGGGTATACAGCAACAGATATTTTAGCGAGATACAAGAGAACCAAGGGATTTAACGTTCTCCATCCTATGGGGTGGGACAGTTTTGGCCTGCCAGCCGAGCAGTACGCGATCCGCACAGGAACGCATCCATCTGTCACAACGCAGCAAAACATCAACACTTATAGACGTCAGCTCCAATCTTTAGGCTTCAGTTACGACTGGAATCGAGAGATTGCTACAAGTGACCCCACCTATTACAAGTGGACGCAGTGGATTTTCACAAAACTCTATGAAAAAGGTCTAGCCTACGAATCAAACGCGCTTGTTAATTTTTGCCCTGCTCTAGGAACCGTTCTAGCTAATGAAGAAGTCGATAACGGCAAATCTAAAGAAGGGGGCTACCCCGTAGAAAGAAGGCCGCTACGCCAGTGGGTTTTAAAGATCACAGCATATGCAGATAGACTCATGGAAGATTTAAAAGATATTGACTGGCCCGAATCCCTCAAAAAATTGCAGATTAACTGGATTGGAAAAAGTGAAGGCGCCAAGGTTAATTTTTTTACGCAAAAAGGCAAGGAAGTCATTTCTATTTTTACGACATGCCCCCACACTCTTTTTGGCGCAACGTACCTTGTTCTATCTCCTGAACACCCTTTGATTGAAGAGATCACAGATCCAGCTCAAAAAGTTGCAGTAGTTGCTTATCAGAAAAAGACAGCTGCCTTAAGTGACATGGAAAGAACAGATGTCACAAAAGAAAAAACAGGCGT
>CANJJB010000032.1 GCA_947474635.1 Parachlamydiales bacterium
GTAAGATTTGCCATTTTCTTAACTGCACTTTGCTTTGCCCTATTCCACTTCTCTTTCTCTCAAGGTCTTGGCAACATAGCGCTGATTGCTTCTCTCTTTGTTCTTGCCTGCTTCCTTGGCTTCATCTATGAAAAAAGGCAGTCCCTCTACGCCTCCATCGGCCTCCACATGACCTTTAACCTCATTAGCACCCTCCGCATTCTTCTCTTTCCCGACTGATAAATATACAAAACCTCCCCACTCGACTTAAGTGGGGAGGTTTTGTATATCACCATAAAAAAATCCCCTCCAAAGCGATTTTCCTGGCGTGGATGTTCAAAAAGATTTATTTTTATAAAATACACCTATGCAACTTATGTCATCCCAGTTTGAAATTGAAAGTTATGGCATCTCCGATATTGGTCTTGCAAGAGCAAATAACGAAGATGTATGGGCAGAACTCCCCTCATATAATTTTTACGTGCTAGCAGATGGAATAGGCGGCCATCAGGCAGGAGAAATTGCTGCAAAAGAAGCCGTTCTTGAACTATGCGATGCAGTCGATGGCTTCTTTTCCAAGGCGCCTATACCAACAGTCGATGCCACTTCTAAACTACTTAAACATGGCATATCTAAAGCAAACACGTGGGTTTGCAGCCTTGCCAAACAACATACAGAACTCTCAGGCATGGGAACAACCCTCTGCTGCGTGCTACTTCTAAAAAATATAGTCATCTATACACACCTAGGAGATAGCCGCATCTACCGCTTTAGGGGGAAATTAGAAAGGCTAACCAATGATCACTCTGCAAGGCAGCGGGTCGTCTCAACTAAACTTGATAGTAAAGGGGAGCCTATCGTTAAGTTCAAAAATGTCATTACTCAGGCAATTGGGATACTTGATACCGTCAGCCCTGAAATAGAGACCCTATCTATTCAAAAAGGAGACATCTTCCTCCTGTGCACAGATGGCCTTACAAACTGCGTCCAAGACCCTGACATTGAGTCCACCTTAAGACAAGAATCCAGCATCAAACAGGCAGCTCTCCAGCTCGTAGACAAAGCTAAAAATGGTGGTGGAAATGATAACATCACAATTGTTATTATAAAAGTCTCATGAGACACCTTTATTTTGATAACAATGCAACGACAGCCCTCGATCCCCGCGTGAAAGAAGCGATGGAAGAAGTCCTCTCGCCCCTACCCTTCAACCCCTCCTCTATCCACTTTTTCGGACAAAAAGCCAAAGCCCTTCTTTTGCAAGCAAAAGATACGATCAGTCACTTTCTACATGTAAAGCCGCAAGAGCTCATCTTCACATCGGGTGGCACAGAAGCGCTGAACATGCTACTACAAGGATTCTATGCCCTAAACCCTGGCTGCCACATCCTCTCCTCTAACGTTGAACACGCGTGCGTTTATAACACACTCCAACATCTAGAAAAAAAAGGTGCCAAGGTCTCCTATCTTCCTGCCGGTCTGTGGGGTGCTGTGCGCCCTTCTCAAATAGAAGAAGCTCTCACTCCTGAGACAAAACTGATTGTCCTCATGTCTGTCAACAATGAAACAGGTGTCAAAACAGATATTGCAGCAATTGCTGCTATTGCCAAAAAAAACAACATCCCTTTTATCGTAGATGGCGTATCCCACCTTGGTAAAGAACTCTTCCGCATCCCGGATGGCGTCTCTGCAATGGCCTTTGGCGCCCACAAACTACATGGACCTCAAGGAATCGGCCTTGCGTGGGTAAAACCTAGCTTTAAGTTCGAGCCTCTTCTTTTTGGCGGCTCGCAAGAGTATATGAGGCGCGCAGGCTCTGAAAACCTTGCCGGCATCGTAGGCTTTGCAAAAGCAATTGAGCTCCTACATAAAGAGCTACCCGCTGCTACAGAGCGCATGGAAACCCTCCGCAATCACTTAGCAAGCTCTCTCATGTTTAAACTCGGCAACGTTCTCATACACGGACAAGGCCCCAGAATCTGTAACACAGCCCACATCGCCTTCCCTGGAATCGAAGCTGAAACTCTCCTCATACAACTAGACCTTGCGGGATGTGCAACCTCCCACGGCTCTGCCTGCTCCTCCGGAGGCCTTGAGCCCTCCCGCGTTCTCCTCAACATGGGCGTACCTTCCTCTGTTGCTAGATCAAGCCTCAGGTTCTCTCTGAGTAGACAAACGACTCAGCTCGATGTTGATACAGCCATCCACATCATCTGCGATCTCATCCGCAGAATGAGATAAGATACCCATAGACAAGCAGAAACCCGCCACTTCTTCGAAAAAAAACAAAGAAACACCAATTCTCTTCCGCTTTAGAAAAAATCAACAAGAAATATGGCAAAGCTCTCAAACGCCTTGCCAAATAGAACTTTAAAATTAGAGAAACATCCTGTAGTTCATGTTCAAAATCTTAGACAACTTATGCGCCATCTCCTTTCCAATCGTTCTCTTACCATGCTCCATCTCAGAAATGTGATGAGGTTGCGCGCCAATTGCATCTGCCAACTCTTTTTGAGTCTTTTCGGCACGCAAACGAGCACCTCTCAAAGCAAGTCCTGATTCGGTATATTTTTTAATATTCTCTTTTGCAACCTCACGCCAAGGAATGCTTTTTTCTTTTTTGCGCATAAATTTATGAACAGCAGCTCTCTTGGTTAGTTTGCGACGACTAATACGGCGCGTTCTCGTGCGTACCAACATAAAACACCTCAATCTTTTTTAAATTTTTACTCTCAATTTGCCAACAAACCACATATGTAGGACGTCCATTTTTAATATGGCAATGATATGCATCGGAAGGAACACTGCCACTTCTTTTAAGAGGCCCATAATTCGGCCAATCATCTCTATAGGGACCTTCTTTTTCTATCTCTAGCGCAAGAGTGTCGAGCAATACTTTAATATTCTTCGGAAGATTTTTTGCTGCTTTGCCAGCTCGGTTTGAAAATGTCACACACCATACCATTGCCACTCTCTTCCAATCTTCAAGAAAGGCCCATGTTACCAATTTTGGGTAATATGTGGCAATTTAATTTATAAAACCCCTAAATACAAAGCATATTATCTATAACACCACCCGTAACTTGGATCTTACCCGTCTCATGAATATAGACATCATACTCAAGTCTAACGCCAAACTCCCCCGGAATGTATATCCCCGGCTCTATCGAAAAGCACGTTTTGGGAAGAAGAGGCCTTTCATCTAGTGTTTCGAAGCTATCTAGATTAGCGCCAGGGCCGTGCGCCTCCGTGTGGATGTTGTGCCCTGTTCTATGAATGAAGTACTTGCCGTAGCCTGCATCTTCTATTTCTTTTCTGCAGACGCGATCAACCTCAAAGCCTTTGAGAGGATGCCCTTTGTCAAGGCAGGATTGCACAAAATCGGTTGCTTTTTTCTGAGCGCGTCTGACAATCTGAAACACCTCTTGCTGTTTAGGTGTGGGCCTCGGAGCTGTACAGGCCATGCGGGTGATATCAGCGTAGACTGCGCCCTCCTCTTTTTTCTTGCACCAAAGATCGATTAAAATAAGATCGCCGCGTTTGACTTGAGAAGAGGTTTTGGGAGAAGGGTTGTAGTGAGGATCTGCTGTGTGTTCATTGACTGCACATATCGGCATGCCATCCATCTCGCAATTTTGTGCTGTAATCTCTTTGAGTATGAACTGCTGAATATCGTATTCAGAAAATGTAACTTTTTTGTCAAAATTACCAACTACCCATTTCCATGTTTTGCTAGCCGCTTGATCGAGAACCTCTGCTGCTTCTAAATGGAGCTTAAGCTCTCTAGGTGTCCAAATGCAAGTGAAATACTGCAAAAAATCACCCGATGAAACAACCTGAATGCCGAGCTCTTTAATGAGCTCGATCGTGCCACCATCGACAAGAGAGACATACGGAATACGGTTTCTCTGAGAGTACTCCATAGCAACGACTTTTTTACCTTGCAGGAGCTCTTTTAAAGAAAGATCAAACGACTCCCATGTCTGATAAGTTTTTTTCTCTCCTGGCAAATGATCAAGCACAAAAGGTTCAACAGCGTGCACGATCTTTATGGGAGAGCCTTCTTGTGGTATCCAGTAAAAAAGGCGCCTTGTTAAATGCACAGATAGGGGTATTTCAAGAAACTGGCAGGCGTAGTCATTTCTTCTATGAAAATCATACAAAAGCCATCCATCAATTTTATGATCGCGTAGATACTTCTGCACTTGAGTAAGTTTGCCTTGAAAACTCATGAAAATCCTAGTGGTAGATACACTGGATTAAAGCAGAAGCTGCAACAACACGCAACATCTGAAATGGTTCTTTGAGAATTTCAATGAGAAAAGGGATCGAATCTTTATTGCCAACATGACCGATTGCTTCCAGGATGTGGAGCTTCATCTCACGATCTACATGCGGATAGGCCTCTTGTAAAACTTTCACAGCAGAGGGATTTCCTCCCCCAAGAGCCAAAATGATCGCTGCTTGCACGCGGACAAATTCATCTTCATCCTCTAAAAGTCCTTTCACTAAATCCAGCGACTCTTCATTACCCTCTTGCAAGAGCATGCCAGCTGCAACTCCGATTGTTCTCCAGGAATCATTTTTCAGAAAGATCCTCATCGCATCTTCTGCATATTTTGTGCGCATGATATTTAAAATGTGCAAAATCTCTAATTTCGCAAGCCTATCAATGACATGAGGATAGTTCGGGATCTGATGCGTGTGAGGCACATCACTACGTGAAAGAAAGCGGAAGGGAGAGCCTTCTTGCCACATCCAAAGAGTGTGCTGCTCATCGCAGAATACTTCATAGAGCACATCACAAGCTTTTTTAACTTCTTTCCGCTGCCCAATAAGACCTATGCTAAGTGTTGCTCTAACGTAAGGATCTGTATGCACCTCTAACTCTTTCAAAGAGAGCGCAACTCCTTTTTTTCCTGTCATGGTAAGGGCTGCAGCAGATAGTCCCCGCAGATCGCCATGAGGATCTTGCATCCATTTTTGCAAAATAGCTTCACCTTGAGGCAGATCATTGAGTAGTGCAAGCCACCCAGCAGTGATTGCAACAACGGGTGATAAATCTTGCAAGCACTTTTCAATATCTTGCATCTCTATTTTTTCACGCAAAAGCCCCAAAGTGTAGAGCGCTTCTATGCGCACATCAGGACAGCTATCAGACAAAAGCCTTTTCATTTCTTGTGCATATCCCTGCATATCTAAGTGCGCAACAAGCTGGCACGCAAGCTGCCTTAGGCCTGCTCTATTGCTTTTAAGAAGAGAGTTTAATTCTTTAGGTCCTATCGCATCGTACATGCTGACAATCGCAAGAATAGCAGCAGCTTTTTCTTCTACAAGCGTCTGATCATGGCTGATGATATCTTTGAGACGATCTCTTACGGAAGTCATGCGGAGCGCTCCAATTGCCCGGATCACTTCCAGCTTGACTGCCCACACTTTTTCTTCTTTCAACATCCTTTCAAGCTCTTCTTGAAGAGGCGCATCTCCATAGGAAGCGGAAAGTTTTACAGCCATCATGCGCATGAGCGTATTGGTTCCACGCATCGCACGTATTAGATGTGGGAGCGCCTTAATATCATGCGTAAAGGCAGCACCCAAAAGAGAGTTGAACTGGATCATCAGCTGCGGTGAGCGCTCTGCTTTATTTAACACACCCCACGCAAGCACTTCTAAAGCCGTTCTGTTAGAGATCTCCTCATGAAAAAGAGAGAGTGTTTTTTCCCATTCTTGCAAAACAGCCGTTTCATTCCCATTTTCAGAAAGAGCGCGGATGTAGGCTAAATGAAGTTCTTTTGACTCAGGAAATAAAGTAAGTCCCCTCTTAGCCTCTTGCACAGCACCTTGTGGATCTTGTATGAGTAAATGAGCGTAGACTCTCTTCTCAATAGAAGGTGCGCTTTCATCTGCTCTGATAAAAGATGCTACCAAAAGGCAGCACGCTAAGCTGATTTTTAGACATGTATGCATGTTTAACCAAGAGACCCTGAAAGCTGCCTTCCACCCATGAGGTGAAAGTGCAAATGAAAGACAGCTTGCCCCCCTTCTTCTCCATTATTTGTAATTAGCCTGTAGCCATCAAGAATGTCAAATTCTTTTGCAAGCTTTTGTGCTACTTCTACAATTTCAGCAATTAACGGTAAATCTTCGACTCCGACCTCTTGCAAGCAAGAGATGGCTTTCTTCGGCATAATTAAAAGATGCACAGGCGCTTGCGGTGCAATATCTTTGATGGCTAAAATGCGTTCATTTTCAAACACCTTTGTGCAAGGTATTTTACCTGCGATAATTTGTGCAAATATAGTTGTCATACGCCCTCCAAGACAAAACTTAAAGCTTTTAAAGCTGCTTCCTTGGTTTCCCACACAGAGATAAACCTTCCCTTGTGGCAGAAAACTCCTCCAGGGATTTTGGATGCCACTTCAAGCTCTTTATCCATGAGCCCTGCCCACTTTTCTGGAAGAGGCAATCGTACTTTCATCTTCTCTTTTTCATTCGGAGGAATGCAGCGCAGCTTCCAGTGCTTACCAGAGGGCATCACAACAAAAAGAGCCGGATGTTTTTCTCCTCCCAAATCGAAAAAAAGATCAAGCCATGGCATCGATCTTTCAAGCAGTAAAAACTTCTTATTAGGGCTCATTGCTTCTACAATATCCCCGCGACAACCCTCAATGTACTGATACCGCTTTAAAAGTCTTTGGAGATGTCCATACGTAAAATCGATGGCTTCCAGAAAAGCTTCATTGATCACATCATCTTTTGCATCATGCACAATCGGAACAAAGTTAGAAATCACATTAGAAAATGTGCACACACCCGGCTCAACATCCATCTTGCCGTTATCATGCGCATCAACGCCCCAGATTAAAGAGCGATTAAAAAAGTCATACGTTTTTTGATCAACACGCCCTTGCTCTTTCAAGTATTTCCATACCATGCCAGCAGAGCTTAAAGCTCCCGTATATTCAACCTGGTGATGGTCAAACCGCTTTTTGTCTGGATCATACATGCTTCCTACATCGCAGACATACTCGCACTTATCTAGAACTTTTAAGTCCCGTGATCTTACAATCTTATCTTTGTCGATTAAGTCAAAAAGAAGAAGCAAAGAGCACGCCGTTACTTCATCGGCATGAAAAGTTCCACTGTGCGTTCCAAAACTACGTTTCATCTATGTCCTTGGCAATTAGCAAGATTATAACAAATGGGTAATTCCCGGAAGCGATTTTTAAAGACCCAAATAAACATGGAATTTTAACTTACTCTGCAGTATAATACTCACTGCTACCGCTTTGCAAAATCCCCATATTAAGGAGTTCTTATGACAAGTTTAATATTGAATGCCGCCTCTCAAGCTTATAACACCTTCTGTGCGAAGGATTTCTTTAGCAAGGCAAGCCTAATTAAGCTTTTGACTCCTCAAAACTTTTTCTTAGGAGCACAGAATCCTTTATCCGTTATGAATGACAGCGGACCGCTTACTCGAACAATCATCATGCGCTATCTTCCTGCTGATGTTCAAGAGCTTGCAACATTATGTAATAAAGAAATCCCATCTCTTTCCATCTCAACCTTTCAAAAGCTTGCCCTTACAGGACACTTCCTTACTAAGCTGACTGGCAACCGCACATTTATCTACGCGACTCTCCTTACACCTGTAGTAAGGATTCTAGCATGGAAAATAACGGACTTGTTTTATAAAACAAAAATAGAGCAAACAACAGACTTTCTTTACGATTCCCGCTGGGGAAAAGTGGCAAGCGCAATCAATGTAGCTGCTGGCACCTGTTTCCTTTACAATAGACAACTGAATTTCTTTGGTGCTTTTCAATTGTTTGACAATATGTGTGATTTATTGGGATACTCAAATATTTTTCAAAAGGAGACCCTATGACAAGCTTAGTATTAAATGCCGCAAGACAAGTGTATAACATGGGGGCTACTCAAGTTTTGCAGAGTGCCTTTACTCAAGCCAACTTTTCTGTTTTTATTAAAGATCCTTTCGTAGGAATGACGGGATATAACGGCCCCTTAGCCGCCATGAACTCTAGTTGGTTTACAGTCTCCCACATCATCGGTGCCATTTTTACAAAACTTTTGGGTCGAGGTAACACGATCTCTTCTGCTAATGAGCTTATAACATATCATTATCCAATAAAAGCCGCCCTTACAGGTTCCATCCTTGCTGATGTTACCGGTTACCGCAAGTTATTCTATGTTTCTGTACTTCTAGGTTACGTAAGCAACTTCATCGCAGAAAAAAAGAATAAAAAGGCTCCCTTAGCCGACCTGCCGGTAATCCGTGCATTAGCAGATATCATTTGCAATCCACAATGGGAAGCGGCTACTAAAATAGTCAACGTTGCGGCAGGAGCGATCTTTCTTTGCAATAGACAGCTTAATCTCTTTGGCGCTTTTCTGTTGGTTCGAGAAGCAACCGCATAATCCTATGCCCATCTTTCCTAGGTGGGCTTTTTTTGCTTTCAATACTTTCCGTAAGAGAGTATACCAAAGAACATGGAAAGTTATCTTGTCTCTAGACACTTCGACCTCATCACCCCTGATGGGAAGATTACTAGCTTAAAAAGCTTGTCACCTACAACCTCTCAGGCAATTGTGACCATCGATCACATCTCCCCTGCCTTTGTAGGTTATAAAATCGATATAGAATCTGTTTTTTTCAATCTTAAGAGCACGCTTGCGCAGTTAGGACTCAATGCTGTCACAGAAAACATACTCCTAGATGCAAACCGAAGTAGAGCGGAAGTCTCCATTACCTTGCAGGCCTTTGGGGAAGTGGCCACACAAATGCTTAAGCTCTTACAGATAGGCGCCTACATAGGTAAACTCTTTGCGCAAGATGAAAGAAGAAGAGTGAGAGATCCTGCTTATCTCTCTAGGATGTTTGGAAGGTATGATCGCTTTGGAAGTCCCCTTCTTTCTTTGGGAAGTTTTAAGGACAATGACCAGCTGCTACTCAAAAAAGTAGATGGAAGAGCTGTTGCTTTTTTATCTTTGCTAGAAGGAACCGTTAAGTACGACGCAATGACCCTGGGTATTCTTCCTACACTTGAAAAAGCACTCCACCTGCCCTCTATCCAGACAAGGCTCTTATTACAGCTTCATCAAGTAAATCACCCTTCTTCTCATGTTGTCAAAGAAGATGATATTCTCTTAGTGCGCACGCTTCCTTTGCACATCCGCACGGTCTTTGCAGTGGTAGCGGGCAGTCTTCTTCCTAAAGGGATGCAGCACACCTCTGCTGCTGTTTTAGAGCCCAACACAAAAGAATCAGGCGATATCTATGAACTCTTTGGCACCTCTACTGAAGTACTAAAAGAAATCCCGCTAGAATTTTACACATTAGAGCCTCATAGAGAACACATCTTCTTTGCAGATAGAGATCAGCTCTTAGCAGCAATTGAGAGCCCTGAGGCGCTTTTCCAAGCATTTAAAACAGCTCCTAGTCCTGAACATCACCTAGCTGCGATGTTTGTTGTCAAAGGTGAGCAAATGCTTAACCTAAAACCAGAAGATTGGATTGCAAGAGAGCCCCATAGAAGCCCTTTTCCAGGGGTCATCCATCCGAGCAAGCAATCAGCGATGGTTGAGCACTACATCCAAGAGCAGCCAACCTATCCCTTTCTAAAGGCCATTGAAAATGATCTCATCACAAGTGAAGGTATTTTACTCACAAGGTATTTTCCCTCACCTGCCATGAAGCCGATGTTACTGAGTAGCCTTGTTCGCAAATTTTTAAAGAGGATCTACTTCCACAAACCCTCTTTAACGTATGGGGATTACTTTTCTCATGAAGATCGCGCGCTTCTTTTAGATCTTGCTAAATTTGGCATTCCTACCTATTGGGTCGATGAAACCACCCAGAAAATTTTGCAGTACATACCCAAACCTGGAAAAGACTCAGGGATGTTTGTTCCCTTAAATCAAGTCGAGACCTTTTTAAAAGCAACCACCTTTGGTATCTATGGCTCTAATCTGATTGAGTATGATTTTGAGAAGGATTTAACAGATATTCTGAAGGGCATTCTTGTAATGGCTGAGGACCTGTCTCACCCTCTTTTAAATGCTACAACACCGATTGCTTTTGTCACAGGAGGCGGGCCCGGATCTATGAGCCTGGGTAACCGCGTTGCCAAGTCTCTGAACATCTTATCGTGCGCTAACATCATGGATTTTAGAGGCAAGAAAGGATCTGTTGTGAATGAGCAAAAACAAAACCCCTACATCGATGGGAAAATGACCTACAGGCTCGACAGATTAGTTGAGCGGCAAGCAGAGTTTAACCTAGACTTTCCGATTTTTGTCATGGGAGGCATAGGAACTGATTTTGAGTACTGCGTAGAAGAAGTCAGAAGAAAAACAGGCTCTACAGAGATCACCCCCATCCTTCTTTTTGGCCCAGCAGAGTACTGGGAAGAAAAAATCACGCCCCGCTTTCAGTCAAACTTGCAGCATGGAACGATCGAGGGTTCTGAGTGGGTGAGCAACTGTTTTTACTGCGTATCATCCGCTAAAGAAGCTTTGGAAGTCTACCATCAGTTTTTTTGCGGAAGCCTTAAGATCGGAAAAAACGGACCTGTCTATGAAAAAGGGTTTGTAACTTTCTAAAAACCCCAAGAGAAGCCCACTTGTCCGTAGCGTACTCTATAGTTAAAGAATTGCCCTTCATAAGAATACCCTTGGTGGTACTCAAGATAAAGACGCATTTTTCTTCCGATGCCTTGGAGCTTACTGATCTCATAGCCGATTTTATAGAATTGATCTAAATTCCAGTGTCTCTGCTCCCAGTTTTCCATGTGGATCACCAAAAATGGCGTTCCATACAGTTGGTGGTAGTAGAGCTTCTGGCCAAATAAACGGATCTCTGTTCCCCATTTCACGTAGAGAGGCTTTATCTTAAAAGTGTCATCGCTTTGAAACACCCAACCAGGTCCGCCATATACTCTTAAACCACTGGATAATTGATAGGCTGATATCCACTCTAGAGCTTCATAGCTAGGATTTGTTCTCTTAGCAAGAAAATAAGGATGGTTAACAAGAAATTCATCACCTAAGTGGGAAGATATGTGGTAAACACGCAAACGAAAGGACCATTTATCAAACGCATACGTAAGAGGAATGCCGACTAAGTAGTCAGTGTTCATAAGCTCGCACGTGTTTGTCTTACGATTGGGAACATGGCTGAAATTAAAAACCGCCCACACGCCCGCCTGAATACCAATTTGGAGATCTCCATGCCATCTAAAAACATGTCTCCAACGAAAAACAGGAAAGTCATCTCCAAGAGAAACAGCAATAGCTTTTCTTCCCATCACCCGATCACCAAAGCGGTAATTGGCTGAATACTCAGGCTCTCTTGGATCTCCGATCAGAGGCGCAAAAAGCACTGTCATCTGAGGAAACCACACGCCGCTAACTCTAGGACCTATTTCATCTTTAGGAATGCCAGGTGTTTTCTGCTGAGGATCTTCTCTTACTTCTACCGATTTAACCCCAGGAATATCTTGCACAAATGACAAAATACTGCGCGCCATCAGCTCGTTCTTTGGAAGCTTTGACAAATAGACAGCATGATCTTCAACGGTAATTTTGACGTGATACTCATAGTAGTGAGCATCAATCAATGCTTGGATATACCCTTCTAGATAGGTATCAGAAACATTCTCTAGATTTTCTTTGGGTAAAGAGTCGCCCCTTTTAATAGCAGATAATTCCGGGTCTATCCGGGCAATCTCATCCTCTAGCTTATCCCCTGCATACAAGCTAAAAGCGCAAAGCCCCAGCAGTAACACCGTTTTATATTTCATCAGACCCCTTTAAATGTGTGTATAGCCGATGACCTTATTAAGAGCAAAAAAATATTTTAATTTATCTAGTTTTTTTTGTAGGATAACACATTTTTAAGGGATGTACAAGATAATCGAACTCTTTAAGTGTCACATACCCCGTTTTTAATGCCGCCTCTCGAAGGCTTAAATCATGATCTAAAGCGTAATGCGCAAGTTTGGCTGCTTTGTCATAGCCTATGAGCGGAGTTAAAGCTGTTACAAGCATCAATGAATTATCTAAATCTATCTTCAGCTGCTTTAAGTTAGGCTGCATGCCTTTGACTAAAAATTTATCAAAATTGTCACAGCTATCTCGTAAAATGCAAATAGACTGCATGATGTTGTAAATCATCAAAGGCTTATATGCATTCATTTCAAGATGCCCTCCTGCGCCGCCAAAACTAACTGCCACATCATTTGCCATCACTTGCACAGCAACCATGGAAAGTGCTTCACACTGCGTCGGATTGATTTTACCCGGCATGATCGATGATCCAGGCTCGTTGGAAGGAAGAAAGAGTTCATAAAATCCTGCACGCGGGCCGCACGATAAAAGTCTAATATCGTTTGCTATTTTATATAGAGAAACAGCAAGAGTCTTTAAAGATGCGCTCATCTGAACAAGAGCATTGTGCGCGCCTTGGGCTGCAAACTTATTTTCTGCTGTCACAAAGGGAAGTTTTGTAAGAGTTGCAATTTGTTTAGCAACTTCCCGATCAAATCCGTCTAATGTATTTAGCCCCGTTCCGACTGCAGTGCCACCGAGTGTTAACTGATAGACACCCTTAAGAGCATCTTCTAAGTTTTCTAGATTCTCTTCCAACATCGCAACGTACCCAGAAAATTCTTGGCCCAAAGTAATCGGCGTTGCATCTTGCAGATGCGTTCTTCCTAATTTGACAATATTTTTCCACTCTTTTGCTTTGGCATCTAAACTCTTCTTAAGTTGTTCTACAACCGGCATCAGGCTTTTTTTCACCCCGATTGCGGCTGCAATATTCATCACAGCAGGAAAAGAATCGTTCGAGGATTGAGACATGTTTACATCGTCATTGGGATGCACAGGCGTTTTACTTCCCAAAGGTTTCTTTGCCATCTCAGAGCAGCGATTGGCAATCACTTCATTGACATTCATGTTAAATTGCGTTCCACTACCTGTCATCCACACGCGCAAAGGAAAATGGTCATTGTGTTTTCCTTCGATGATTTCATCACAGACACGCGCAATCATGCTCGCTTTATTCTTAGGAAGAATCCCCTGCTTGCAATTGACAAAAGCGCACGCCTTCTTCTCAATTGCATACGCAGGCACCATTTCCATCGGCATCAGATCATGCCCGATAGAAAAATGCTCAACCGAGCGCTGCGTTTGCGCTCCCCACAACTTATCACTGGGAACTTTCACATTCCCCAAACTGTCACTTTCAACTCTAAATTTTGCCATATTACTTTTCTCATATAACATCCCCCTATTTAAAAAAATGTTTATTTGTAAAGCTATTGAGGTAATTGACTAGATGTGATATAAGCATTTCCCTTTAACCTTCTTCAGGGGGCAATAGCTCAGTTGGTTAGAGCAGCGGACTCATAACCCGCTGGTCCTTGGTTCAAGTCCAAGTTGCCCCATTTTCCTTTAAGCCGCTATATGTAAGATACTTACGCAAGCACAAGCGGTTTGTCTAAAATAAAGCCTTTAGTACTTTTTTGGCACACTGCGAGCCTGATCATTTTCGCTTTTTATCGTTTTGCAAATTAATATAAAAATATGTTATAATTTTTACTATATTTTAAACGTTTTTTAAATTAAAGGTGTAAAATGCCAAGCTTTATAGCTGTTAACAGTTCTTATGAAACTATACGTAGTAATCAATGGATTCCTTCCACTAAATTTAATAGCCAAGGCAGAATTGTTGATGCGGAAGGTAAAGCTGTAAATTCCGACTATCAGGGACCTCGATATCAGATCATTGCAAAAAGAGAACGTCTTTTCTCTAGTTCAGAGCGTATTGGAAGGGGTATCCTAGGAACTTTAGCAGTTGTTGGCACCTTATTCCTTGGTCTTTTCTCAAAGTCTGTGCAAAATCTTTTCGCAAAGTCAAAAGCAAATGTTCGTTTTGGTGTTCTTCTTCCCTCTTCTTCTCATTTATCCAACCAAATAGTACCTTTAGTACCTGGCTTTCAAAGAAAAGTAGATTCAGCTTCTCTTACAGTTTCTCAGCAAAAATCTAAATATGTTAAGCCCTCCTTACCGATACATCTCTCTACCTATGGAGCTTTAAGAAAAGTGCTCTGGAAAAGAGCTACTTTATATGTTACAGATGAAACAGGGAAGCATCCGGAAACACTTTTAGAATGTCTTGGAAAAGGTGGAAGTAAGATGGCTATCCAGATTGGGAAAGGCCGCGCTTTAATACTTCCTAATATGAGTATAGATCCTATTGCAGATATTGCTGGAAGATGGGAAAGAATCGTTTTAGAAGAAGTCAAAATGTCAAAAATTCTTACTGGACTTGGATTATTATCGCCTTTATCAGAACAAGTTAGTGTTACACTTATTGAATCTTCCGAGCATGTAATTCCTGCTTATATTTCTGAAACTTTTGAGAACTTAAGCCTAAAAGGTTGCTTCATCATTGATATGAAAAATACATATAGTTCTACCTGGAAAAAAGGAAAACATTTTTTGTTTCAGTCTGATAAAGAACGTTTAAACGAGAAAAATTGGGATTCAGTCTTTGGTTCCCTATTAACCGATATTGCAAAAATTTGGTTGCATCGTATTCCAGTTGGAGGAGACTCATTAAATATTGCTGTAGTAAAAACACCCCCAGATTCTGCAGTTTGTCAATATGAAGTAAGATATTTTGGCTTTGATTTTTCTAGTAAATCTGGATATCTTGAAATCCCCGATGTAGAAAATAGGCCTTTAACTTCTCCCGATAGAGACGAAGTAATAAGGCTCGTTGATACTATAGATACTATATTAGTTAACATTTTCTCCTGTGAATTTGGTAAAAGATACGAATATCGTAAGGAAGGAAGCGCAAGTCTTAGAGATCTAAAAAACCGCTTGGTGGAAAGATATAGCAAAGCTCTTGTAGCGCAAATAAAATTTCATAACAATTCCCTCCGAAGCTCTCTCTAGATCATTTAGGGATCGTGCAACAATCCCATGAAACAGATTGCAATACAGGAGCACCTATTCCACCAGAAGAAGGTGTTCATTATCGAAGCTTTCCCAGCTACTAATGCATCCACAAAGAAGTTCTTAAAGATGAGCATACCGACTGCCAAAAGATTCTCGCCACACTGTGGCGACTATTGAGGGCAGATTATGCAAAAATCCAACAGCTTGTTGGACAAATCAAAAAAGATTGTCCATGGTCAGTTGATTGTCGACCACGGCAAGATAATGTAAGTTTTTCTTCACGCTACAGGTTGTTACCATCGTTAATAAGCCGGTATACACCAACGATTAATCCAGCGAAAAGTCAATTTTTTTAATAGTTTTCGCCAAATTAATTGATAAACGCGGCGAAAACAGCAAGAAAAACCGACTTTTCGCTGGATTAACACATAACCTACAGCTCTTAAGCACTAAAATGTTAATGACTCGCAAAGCATCCAGACACTTATCAACTGTATTTTAAAAATCCCAGGAGACAAAATCTTGATGTCTTTAAAGCTATCAAAAAAGCATATTTTGATAGCTTTAAAGATATCAAAATATTGACTTTTGATGTGTCAAAAGCTATCATAAAGAAAAAATCAGGGAAGGTTTGGCCATGGCAAAGTCTAGGAAGTCGGAAAAAATATTTTTGAAAGGAGTTTTTCGTTTAGGGAAAGCCCTGCAGAAGAAGCAACGAGGTCTTTCCATAGGACAATTGACCCCGCTCATTCGAAATCAGCTACAGATGTCGCAACGCGCCCTTGCAAAAAGAGCAAAGATACAACAGCCAACGATAGCCCGTATCGAATCTGAGCTTCTTGATCCTAAGATCTCTACTTTAAAAAAAATGATGGAAGCAATGAACTGTGATCTGCTAATCACCATCGTTCCAAGAGATGAATTGGAAAACATCAGAAAAAAGCAAGCTCATCGGAAGGCAGAGCGCAAAATCAGCTACCTTCATGGAACAATGAGTCTTGAGAAACAAGAGCCCGATTGGGAGCTATTGAATGAACTATGATCTTGCAAGCTTTTCTTAGACACTAAGAATACATTTTTTCTTTTCTTTCTCTGTCCACACATTTTCAAACTCCAAAGGCGATAAATATCCCAATGTAGAATGAATCCTTTTTCGGTTGTAGAATACTTCTACATACTCAAAAATACTATTGATCGCTTCTTCACGGGTCCTAAATTGACTTAGATATACGTGCTCTGTTTTTAGAGTATGAAAGAAGCTTTCTAAGACGGCATTGTCATAGCAATGTCCTTTTGCGCTCATGCTTAATTTTATATTTTCCTTCATGGCAATCTCTCTAAACTCTTCACTTGTATACTGACATCCTCTATCAGAGTGGTGCATAAGTTCTCCTTCAGGACTTCTATGACATAGAGCTTGTTTTAAAGATTGTACAACAATTGTTGTCTGTAATCTATTGCTCATGCTAAGCCCAATCACTTTTCTCGAAAATAGATCTAAAACAACTGACACGTATAGCCACCCTTCCTGAGTAAAAACATACGTTATGTCTGAGGCCCATACCGTATTTGGAGCTTCCACTTTAAATTTTTGATCAAGATAATTCGGGGCTATTGTTTTTATGTTTTTTCCATGTTGGGTTGTTTTTTTCCATTTTTTACGCATCTTAGCTTGAAGATGTTCTTTTTGCATTAATCTAGCGACTCTTCCTCTAGAACAATTTTCTCCAAGTATTTTAAGTTTGGCATGAACCCTCGGACTCCCATAAGTCTGACGACTTTCCCTATGAATCTTTTTGATCTCCTCTATAAGATACTTATTCTCTAAGGTTCTGTTGCTGGGCTGCCTATTGATAAACTCATAATAACTGCTACGCCCAACATCCAAAATCTCTGCCATCTTTTCTAGATTAAATTCCTTACAATGCTTTTTTATAAATTCCATTTTTAATGCTTTGGTTGCGAGAAGATGGCTACTACTTTTTTTAGGATGTCCCTCTCTTGGGTAACATTTGCTAGTTGTTTCCTAAGCTGAAATAGCTCCTCATTGCAAGGCTTAAATATTCCAGATCCCGGGAAACTCTTCTCTCCCTGCTCTTTAAATTCTTTTATCCATCCGCTATAAGTAGATAAAGGGATTCCCAAATCCTTCGATAAAGCTCTGAGGTTCTTACCGCTTTCTCTATATAATTTGATGGCATTTAACTTAAACTCACGATCATACTTTTTATAATCCATACATACTTCTCCTGAAGGACCATTATTCCTTCTTGTCCGAATTCTGTATGTCTAATAAATCATAGCAAGATCA
>CANJJB010000033.1 GCA_947474635.1 Parachlamydiales bacterium
AATATAGAGAGCTACCATCAGCAGTGAGATCGAAACGGTTAAGTTAAGAGCAATCAGGTTATCAAGAAAAGTAGGAGATATAGGAATGATGATCATCATCACGATCAAGACGACAAAAAACGCCAGCATAACGTCTGCAGATCTGCCTACAACACGGAGAGCTTTTTCCCCTCCGAGCGACTGCGCGAGCTCACTAAAAAACTTCTTCACTTAAATAACTCCAGATTTTCTTCTTCCAATTTCTTAAGCCAATGCAAAATCTCGGCTACAGCTTCAAATGTATCCTCAGGGATATAATCGCCTATTTTCCCATTACTGAAAAGCTTTTGTGCAAGTTCGACGTTTCTCATGATGGGAACATGCTCTTGCTGCGCAATGCGGATGATCTGATCTGCCACAAGGCCTTTGCCCATGGTCAAAATTCGGGGAGCTGGTTCTTTCTCTTCAGCATAGTCAATGGCAATTGCTAAATGCACAGGGTTAGTGATGACGGTTCGTGCTCTTTTAGTAGCTCCTGGGCCCTCTTGGTAGGCAATTTCCTGCGCTGCTTGACGGCGCTTGCCTTTGATATGGGGGTCACCTTCTGTATCTTTATATTCTTGCTTAACTTCAAATTTTTCCATCTTCATTTCTTTCATAAAGTTTTGTTTTTGGAAGGTTAAATCCAAAATTGCCACAAATACGAAAAAAATCCCCACGCGTATAATTACTTTAAAAAGAAAACTGGAAAACACTTCTGTCATTCCTAAAATAGGCATTGCAGCAGTTGAGATAATCTGGGGAATGCTATTGTATACAACGCTGTAGATCAAGATAAAGGCCCCGGTAATTTTTAAAATAGACTTGATTAGCTCAACCAATGTTTTTACTTTAAACATGTTTTTAAGATTAGTGACAGGGTTGAGCCTTTTCACATCGATTTTAAGAACCTCCGATGAAAACACAGGTCCTATAATTAAAAAATTAACCAGAACGCCCATCATGGCTGTCATCGCAGCAATTGGCAAGCTGGCACTTAAGATAACTATCATGCACTCGCCTAAATACCCTCCCGCTCTATTTTCCAGATCGATATTGCCGGAGATGTTACGGAAGCAATAGATGAGATAACTGCCCATCTGTTGAAATAGATATTTAGCGCTCATGAGCGTCATGGCAATTGAGACAACAAACGTGAAGGCTGAAGGAAAATCTTGTGATTTAGCAACCTGCCCTTTCTTCCTTGCATCGCGCAGTTTCTTCGGGGTCGCCTTTTCTGTTTTTTCAGCCATGCACCAACATCTTTTTTTGAGAGAGTCATGTCCAGAGTACTACAATGGGGCGTTATCCTAAATAGGAAATATTTTTATGAGTCTTTGGTAGAGATTATTTGCATTTATATTGCCTTCCATCGCTAATGTCTTGCCCCAGTTTAAAGCTCTTTTGACCGACAGCGGGAAGGGAAAAATAGGACACATTTTGTTCTGGTGTTAATGTATATTATCTTAGGCGTTACGTGCGTTAGCGTAAGATGTAATGATCATTAAGTGCATTCTATTTGTGTGCGACTTTATTTTGCAAAGTGTACAATGGTGCAAGAATTCTTTTCAGCATTTGGTATTTATGCCTGTAAAAACAACTCTTTTGACTAGCAAAGCAAAATATGCAGCGAGCGCTGTCTTGGTAGTAGCTGGTATTTTTTTAAGTGCAATCAGTCTATCTGCCGCAGAAAATACTTTCATTGATGCATTCGATGCCTATGTACAGTCGCCTCATTGCACGGAGTGTTGGTGGCGCAAGGCAAATTTTGAGGAGATGATAGCTGCTATTGACCGCGCGTATCAGGTGGCAGCAAGGGAAGGGTACATCATTCGCTGTGATGAGCATGGACCGCAGGTTATTCCTCAAGGCGGCAGGCGTATGCCTGGAGTTGAATTGAGTGGAGTTCCAAGTAGTCATCCTGATGACTGTAGTTTTTGTAATCCTAAAGTTCCTTCTGTGCAAGAATTTCAAGATTGCCGTTTGATTGCCTCAAGAAGTAATACGCCTCTATTGATTCCTTCTAACGCGCCTATTCCTATACATTGGTTTCAGGCAGATAAACTCACCAAGATAGCTCTTCTACAAGCTATGCAAACGGTTTTGGATCGTTTACACGGGGCATTGCCCGGCAGCAAATTTTATTGCGAACTGCACTGTGGCGCGCCCGCTGCTCAAACTGTGTGGCATCTGCATTTACGGATTCATCGGGTGCAAGGATGGAACCAAGTTGATTGGCAGTCTTTTTTTAATTGAGCGTGAATAGCCCGACATCGAGGCCGCCGTTGTAGAAGGAGGCAGCTTTCCTGAAGGGGAGGCCGGTGGCTTTGATGAGGTACTCATCGGGGCTGAGGAGAGCAGATCTTGCTTTGGGGCAGGCTTTTAGGAGCTGGCCAAAGCCGAGGTAGGGTTCTTTTGAGGTTTCAAGTCTTTTTCCATAGGGCGGGTTACCGATGAGAAGGGTGGGAAGCTTTTTAGGAGAGAGGCGTTGGATCTCACAGACTTCACAGGTGATGGGAAATTGTGTCATGCGGATGTTTTGGAGACAGGATTGGAGAGTTATGCGGTCTTTGTCATAGCCAAAGATGGTGTCGGGGGTAAGCGGAATTCTTTTGCTGTCGAGGGCAGATTTGGTTGCTTTCCAGGTCTCTTCAGAAAATTCGGGCATGTTGACAAAGCCCCATTTTTTTCTAAAAAAGCCGGGGGGCGTTTGTGTGGCAATCAGCGCTGCTTCAATGAGGAAGGTTCCAGAGCCACAGAAAGGGTCGATGAGGATGTCAGAGGATGTGTAGTTAACTTGTCTGAGAATAGCTGCTGCGATGGATTCTTGAATGGGAGCAGGTCCTGTTGCTTGTCTGTAGCCTCTTTTGAAGAGGGGATCGCCTGAGGTGTCAAGGCTGAGTATCGCTTGCTCGTTATTGATGAAGAGGTTGAGCTGAACATCGGGGTTTGCAACATCGATAGAGGGTCTTTCGCCTGTTTTTTCACGGAACTGATCGCAGATGGCATCTTTTACAATGAAGGCGGCAAATAAGCTGTTGCGGAGGTTGGGGTGGGAGACGTTGGAGTCGATTGCAAAGGTTTTGCCTGCTTGGATGTAGAGGTGCCAGTCGATTTTTTTTGCAAAGTTGTAGAGGTCGTCTTTGTGGCGGCAGCGGAAGGTTACAAGGGGCCATAATACTCTTGTAGCAAGCCTTGAGTTGTAGTTGATCATGTAGACATTTTCGGGAGTTTTGGGGACAAAAACGCCTCTTAAGCTTTTTTTGCCTTCTATTCCCATCTCTTTGAGTTCATCGAGGAGGAGGAGCTCTATGCTACCGGGGCATGTGACGAAAATATTATCCATGAGAACCTAGTTATGAAAGAAGAGAACGACGTCGCCATCTTGGACGATGTATTCTTTTCCTTCTGATTTTGCTTTGCCAACGTCTCTTGCGCCGACTCTTCCTTTGTATTTTACCATATCAGTGAAGGAGACAACTTCTGCTCTGATGAATCCTTTTTGGATGTCTGTGTGGATTTTACCTGCAGCTTCTTGTGCGGGCGTTCCTTTTTTGATTGGCCAGGCTCTTGTTTCAATTTCACCAGTTGTAAGATAGGTGATCATGTCTAAAGTTGTAAAGGCTGATCTAATGAGGCGGCTTAAGCCTGTTTCTTGGAGCCCGAGGGTTTGGAGGAACTCTGCAGCTTCCTCTAAGGTGAGTTGTCCTAGCTCTTCTTCTAATTTTGCGCATATTGGGATGACGGAGTTGCCTTCTTTTTCTGCGTATTCTCTTACTTGTGCAACGAGTGAGTTTTCCATGGAAGGAAGTGAGGCCTCATCAACGTTTGCGGCGTAGAGCACTTTTTTGTTTGTTAGGAAAGGATAGAGTGCAAGGTGGGCTTTTTCTTCGGGAGTGCAGACAAAAGATCTAAGGGGTTTACTTGCGTTGAGGTGGACATTTGCTTTTTGGAGGGTGTGGAATATCTCTTCGAACTCTTTTTTCGTTTTGATCTGTTTTTCTAGTTTTTTGAGGACGTTATCGATCATTTGGAGATCGGAGAGGATGAGCTCTAAGTTAATGACTTCAATATCAGCAATAGGATCGACTTTTCCTGCGACGTGGATGACATCTCCTTCTTCAAAACAGCGGACAACATGGATGATGGCATCTGTTTCTCTGATGTTGGTGAGAAACTGATTGCCGAGGCCTGCGCCTTCTGAGGCACCTTTTACAAGGCCTGCGATGTCAACAAAGGTGACAGTCGCTGGGATAAGTTTTTTACTTCCTGAGATTTTGGACAGTACGGGAAGTCTTGGATCATCGACATCGACAATGCCGACATTCGGGTCGATGGTGCAAAAAGGGTAGTTGGCAGCAGCAGCAGCCATTTTACGTGTGAGAGCATTGAAGAGGGTCGATTTCCCAACATTAGGAAGACCTACAATACCGCAAGCAAGATCTGGCATAATTTAAAACCTTGTTAAAAGAGTTTGAGCTTCAGCTATTTGTCCGCTCGCGATGAGCTGCCGGATGCGGGTGGAGGAGATAGCTTCTCCTTGAAATTTAATTTTTTCGAGGTAGATGGCCTCGAAGTTAAGTTCTGCCTCAAGGGCTTTTACGTGCTCTTCAGTTCCTTGTCTTTGAAAACCGAAGGTGTCACCTTTTCCTGCGATAAATGTTTGGAAAGGGAGGTATTTTTTTACGTTTTTTAGGAAAGCATCATAGGTAATGAGAGCCGTTTCGGGGGTAAAAGAGAGAAGTATTGCGAGTTCGATGCCGGCTGATTCTAAAAGACGGAGCTTTTCATCGAGGGAAGAGAGGAGGGGAGGAGATTTATCTTGTGAGAGGATGTGTCCGGGGTGATTGCGGAAAGTAATGATAGCAGGGAGTCCTCTTTTTTTAAGTTCACTGATGAGGTAGAGGTGGCCGGGGTGAACGCCATCAAAGTTGCCGATGGCAAGAGAGATGGGGCCTGTAAGTGGGGGGATGTTTTCAAGTGCTTCAATGATCTGCATAGAGGAGAGCTCCATTGATAGCTTGATCGATAGAAAAAGTTCCGGAGCGGAGTCTACGGAGTGCCTGGAGATGGGCTCCACAACCCAGTAGCATGCCTAAGTCATAAGCAAGGCTGCGGATATAGGTGCCTTTGGAGCATACAATGTGGAGCTCGAGGTTTGGATAGGTGTAGGAGAGTAGGGTTGTATGGAGAGTGACAGAGACGGGGGCTCTTTCAACAGATATCCCTTTTCTTGCGAGTTCGTATAACTTTTTGCCTTTTATTTTTTTTGCAGAAAACATGGGGGGAATCTGGAGGATGGTGCCGTTAAAGTGAGTGAGAGCTGCTTCGATGTCAGAGAGGGAAGGCTCGAGGGGGGAAGTTTGGGTAACGATACCTTCACGGTCATAGGTGTCAGTTGTAATGCCGAGGCGTACGGTGCACTTGTATTCTTTTTCTTGGGTAAGGTATTGGTCAGAGAGGCGCGTGAAGGTTTTACCAATCAGCATGATCATGAGACCTGTTGCAAAAGGATCGAGTGTGCCTGCATGTCCGATTTTTTGGATGCCGGTTTTTCTGCGGAGGGCAGAAACTAAGCTAAAAGAGGTTTTACCTTCGGGTTTATCAACGAGAAGAATGCCTTCATTCATCGGTGGCATGGGACTGGCGAGATTGTTTTTCATCATGGATTTTGCCCAGGATCTCGTGGATTTTTAAATGCTCTTCAATGGAGGAGTCGAGTGAGAAAATAAGGGAAGGAAAATATCTCATGGTTACTTTTTTAGAGGCATGGACGGAGATAAAGCCTGCTGCTGACTGGAGAGCTGCTAGGGTTTCTTTTTTTTCTTGTTCTGATCCAATGACACTGATGTAGACAGTGGCATTATGTAGGTCTTTAGCGATGCTAACACCGAGGACTGTGATAAGCGTATTCACTTTTGGGTTGCGCACGTCTCTTGCAATCACTTCAGAGATGACTTCTTTGAGCAGAGAGTTGACTTTGTCGATGCGTTTGTTGCTCATTAAAGTTCCTGTGTTAAGTAAGAGAGATCAAAGGCTTGAATGAGATCTCCTTCTTTGAGGGCAGTGAAGCCCTGGAGGAGAATTCCACATTCCATACCTTTTGAAACTTCTTTAGCATCGTCTTTTAGACGTTTAAGAGAGGCAAGAGGCCCTTTCCAGAGAACTTCTTTATCGCGCACAAGGCGGACGTGGTTATTGCGACGGATAATGCCTTCAGTTACTTGGCAACCGGCAATGCTGCCGAGGTGAGAGGATTTAAAGATGGCTTTTACGACAGCTTCTCCCGTGTCATTTTCTTGTGTAAGCTTGTCTAAGAGAGAGACCATGATCTCTTTGATGTCATCGATTGCGTGATAAATGATATCGTGGAGACGCACTTTTACTTTGAGGGCTTTGATCAAGCTTTCTGCTCTTGATTCAACTTGCGTATGGAATCCAATGATGGTGGCTTTTGAGGCTCCTGCGAGTTGAATATCAGATTCAGAAATAGCTCCTACTTCTGCGGATATGATCAGCACGTTGATTTTTTCTGATTGGATTTTTTCAATGGACTGTTTGAGAGCTTCTAGAGATCCTTGAACGTCAGCGCGTATGATTAAGTGGAGAACTTTTTTCTCTTGTTTTTGTGCTTGGTTTTGTAAGAGTCCTTCGACTCCTGCTTTTTTCACTTGGAGAGCGACGTGTTTGCGGATATGGAGTCTGCCTTCAGAGAGTTGTCTTGCTTCCTTGTCGTTTTTAACAACGATGAATTCAGAGCCTGCTTCAGGAAGTCCTGAAAGACCTGTGATTTTTACGGGAGTTGATGGTCCTGCATGTTCTAGAGCTTTGCCTAGTTCATCATGCATTGTTTTAACTCTGCCCCATTCTTGGTCGAAGACGAGAGCATCGCCGAGATTAAGTGTTCCGTTTTGAACAAGCACCGTTGTTATAGCTCCAAAACCTTTATGCATTTGAGATTCGATGACAGTTCCTCTTGCGCGCATTTTGGGATTGGCTTTGAGCTCAAGCACTTCGGCTTGGAGGGCAAGCATTTCAAGAAGTTCTTTAATGCCAGCGCCTGTTAAGGCTGAGCAATTGACGGTGATGGTTTGTCCACCCCAGACTTCGGGAAGTAAATTGTGTTCTGAGAGTTGGCGGTAAATATTGTCAGCATTGAACCCTGGCTTGTCCATTTTATTAATGGCAACAAGCACTTGGACTTTAGCTTCTTCAGCTTGTTTGAGGGCTTCGATTGTCTGCGCTCGAATGCCTTCATCTCCTGCAATGACGAGTACAACGAGATCAGTAACGTCAGCACCTCTTGTTCTCATCGCAGAAAAGGCTTCATGGCCTGGTGTGTCAAGAATGGTGATATCGCCGACTGCTGTGTGGCATCTAAATGCTCCAATGTGCTGCGTGATTGCGCCTGCTTCTCCGCCAGCGACATTAGATTTGCGGATAGCATCAATCAAACTTGTTTTGCCGTGATCGACGTGCCCCATGAAGGTGACAACAGGGCTGCGCAGTTGTAGCTCATCTGCGGGTCTTTCTGTAATTTCTTGTTTAATTGTTTTATCGGTGATTTGGAGTCTTTCTTCTTCACTTGTGTCGATAGTAAGTTCACATTCAAAATCATGACCGAGGAGTTGGATGGTTGTTTCATCATCTAAGAGGTCATTGAGAGTGAGTACAAGGCCTTTCATGAAGAGGTTAGCAACCAGTTGAGAGGCTTTGAGCTTCATTTCAGCTGCAAGATCTTTAATGGTAATTGGAATACGGATATGTAAAGACTTGGGCCTAATAACTTCTTCTTCCTGGGAGCGGAATTTAGGTCCTGCTCTTTTGCGCTTTCTCCAAATCTGATCTTCATCGGCTCTAAGACCTTGTCGATCTCTAGAGTCAAAGGAGCGCTCTCCCTCTGCTGTCTTTTTGGCTGGTTTGTATTCGCTAAAATCTTTGAACCCTTTTTCATCTTTAGAAGGATGTTTTTTAGGAGCTTCTGATCTTGCAGCATCTTTTTGGGGAATAGGAATCGATCTTAAAGGAGGTTTACCACCTGGGCGTGCGGAGTTAAAGGGAGGTCTTGCGCCGCCAGAAAAAGGTGTATTGTTGAAAGGTGGTCTGCCGCCAGGTCTATAGGGCGTTTGTCCTGGGGAGCGGAAATTAGAAGGATATTGTCTACCTGAAGAAGCTGTTACTTCTGACCGAGGGGTAAATCCAGCAGGCATAGGTGGCTTGACATGGGGAAGCTTCGGGCCTGCTGCTTTAAAATTAGGAGAAGAGAAGACGCGTCTTTCCGGCGCAGCGCGTGTGTCTCCAATTCTAAGTTCTGGTTTGAGCTTTGGCTCTACCTTAGGTTTAGGAGGCTCTGGAATAACTTCTGGCTCAGGAATTGGCGGTGGTGCTTGAACAACTTCTGGCTCTGGTAGGGGCACAGGAGTAGGCTCGGGTTCCTGCAATACAACTTCTTCTATAGGCGCAGGGGCTTCCACTACTTCTTTTTTTACTTTTTCCGATTTCTTCTTAGATGGCTCTTCTGGCTTTTTAAATTTCTTTAAAGCTTCAGCTAATTGAGCATTTTTGATCGTTAACTTGAGATTTTTAGCCAACTTTTAAGCCTTTTTTCTTGCGTACTTTTTCTAAAATTTCATCGGCCATTTTTAGGCTGATCTCAGGAACTGTTGCAAGTTCCTTCGGTGTCGCATTCAAAATCTTACGAGGTGTGTCAAAACCAGCAGAGATTAAGCTTTCTATGATCAAATTACTCATTCCTTCTACTTGGAGTGTTTCATCTAAGGTAGGATCTTGAGCTGTTGCTATTTGTTGCCTTTCAAGTGTCATGGCGTTTTGGAAATCAGACATTTTTTGGATGTGTAGATCAGCGCCTATCAGTTGGCCATTTAGACGAGCGTTCATCCCGCGTTTGCCAAGGGCAGCAGGGTAGTGTTCATCTTCGACTACGATAGAAATAGATGATCCATCATCACTGATGTTGATCTTTTTAATCTCGATAGGTGAAAGCGCATTTTGTAGTAACTGAACAGGATCTTCGTTAAAAGGAATCACATCGATTTTCTCATTGTTGAGTTCTCGAATGATATTTTTCACTCTCGTTCCTCTTACGCCAACACATGCTCCAACAGGATCGATTTTAGAATCAGAGGATTTAACAGCGAGCTTTGTTCTGTAGCCTGCGTCACGGACGATACGCTCGATCGTGATTTTACCATCATTGATTTCAGGAACTTCTAACATGAAGAGTTGTGCCACGAAATCTGGATGGCTACGGCTTAAAATCACTTCAGCGCCGCCATTTTCAGTATCTCTTACTTCAAAAAGAAGAGCTTGAACGCGTTCGCCTACGTTATATTTTTCTGTTTTTGGGTAGAAACGATCAGGTAAAATACCTTCTACTTTTCCTAGATCAACAATTAAGTTTGATCCTCTAACGATGCGCTTGACAGTCCCTGAGATAAGTTCATTGACTCTATGACGGTATTCCTCATAAATGACATCTTTTTCTGCTGTGCGCAACTTTTGAGATATGACTTGACGCGCTGTTTGAGCGGCAATTCTTCCAAACTCTTGAGGAGTGCATGCAATATTTATCCACTCGCCAATTTCAGCGTAAGGGTTGATCACTCTAGCGTCTTCAAGAGAAATTTCCTCTTCAGGAATTGTCACTTTTTCGACAGCTTCTTTTTGGGCAAAAACCTCAATATCTCCTGTCTTGTTATTGACTTTGACAGAGATGTTGATTAAACCTTGGATGTTTTTGCGCGCAGCAGCTAAAAGCGATTCTTCGATTGCGGAAATTACAATATCACGCTTAATCCCTTTTTCACGCTCTAGGTATTCAAAAATGGCGACTAAGTCTTTATTCATGCATTTATCCTTAATTATCAGCTCTTAAGCTTCTTCTGTATCTTTTGTTTTTTTCTTGGTCGCGCGCTTTTTCTTTTCGCCAACTACGATGTCATCATGGTTTTCTTTATTTTTCTCAACAAGATACTCTTTGATAGAAAGAGAGATCTTCTTGTGTTCTGGATCCACTTTAATCACTTTAGCTATGATTTCTTGACCTTTAGAAATGACTTCTTCAACTTTTCCAAAAGGCTGATCAGAGAGTTCTGTGACGTGGATGAGAGCTTCAATGCCGTTTTCGAGTTCAACAAAAGCGCCGAAAGCTGTGATTTTTGTCACAACTCCTTTGACAAGAGATTTTGCAGGGACTTCTTTCTCAATGTTTTCCCAAGGGTTTTGGCCGAGTTGTTTTACGCCGAGCGTGATTTTTTTGCTGTCTTTATCAATAGAGAGAACAATGGCTTCTACTTTATCTCCTTTTTTCAATACTTCAGATGGATGGGATACTTTTTTAATCCAGCTGAGATCAGAAATATGGATAAGGCCATCGATTCCTGGCTCTAGTTCAACAAAAGCTCCATAGTTGGTGAGGTTGCGGATTTCTGCTTCAACACTGCTGCCAATAGGATATTTTCTCTCAACTTCATCCCAAGGGTTTTTTCCGAGTTGTTTCATTCCAAGAGAGATTTTGCCTTCTTCTTTCTGCACGCCAAGAACAAGAGCTTCAACTTCATCACCTTTTTTTACAATTTCGCTAGGGTCAGAAACACTCTTTGTCCAAGACATTTCAGAAACGTGGATAAGTCCTTCAATACCAGGTTCGATTTCAATGAAAGCTCCATAAGGAACTAGGCTAACGATTTTACCTTTAACATGCGTTCCAGGTGGGTATCTTTTCTCGATTTCTTCCCAAGGATTTGTCTCTTTTTGTTTCATGCCAAGAGCAACACGCCCTTTTTCTTTATCGACATTGAGAACGATGACTTCGATTTCGTCGCCCAAATTGACCATTTCAGAAGGATGTTTGATACGCTTCCATGTCATATCTGTAATGTGGAGGAGTCCATCAATGCCGTCGAGGTCTAAGAACACACCAAAGTCAGTGATGTTTTTGACAACACCTGTGCGTACTTGTCCTTCAATGATATTTTCGAGCATTTCAACTTTCTTAGAGATACGTTCTTCTTCTAGAAGTTCTCTGCGAGAGACAACGACATTTTTTCTGTCGCTGTTGATTTTAAGAATTTTAAATTCAAATGTCTTGTCTAAGTACTCATCGAGATTTTTGATGCGCTTATTGTCGATTTGAGAGCCAGGGAGGAAGGCTTCCATACCGATATCGACCATTAAGCCACCTTTTACTTTGCGCATTACTTTGCCAGTAACGATAGAGCCTTCTTGACAGTTGTGAACGATATGTTCCCACTGACGTAGTCTTCTTGCTTTTTCGTGAGAGAGAACGATTTGACCATCTTCCCCTTCTGTTTGATCTAAAAAGACTTCAACATCGTTTCCGAGGCAGAGGTCTGATGTGTCAAGAAATTCATTTAGAGGAACGAGGCCTTCTGATTTTAAGCCAACATCGACAACGATAAAGTCTTTGGTGATCTCAACGATACGTCCTTTAAGCACTTGCCCTGAGCTCATGGAAGCAACAGACCCTTTTCCTTCGTCGGTCTCTTGTTTGCTTAGTAATTTTTTAAATAATAGTGCATCTTCTTCGTTGAAGTCAACATCATCAATAATGTTGCACTCACTCCAGTCATTTGTATTTTTGGGCATGTTAAAGGTTTCTCCTTGAGTTTCTAATTTCGTAACTAAGATGGATTTCCTCCTAAAGGTCTGCTTTTAACGTTCTTGCACTGAGTGTTTTATGCCATTTTTCTAAGGTAAACCTTGGACAAATGAAAATAACGCCTCAAGCGTAAAGCGCGCAAAACCTAAGGGGAGCACCACATAGTTGCGGGTAAAGGGAAAACAATAGCAAATCCTTAAAAATAACATCAATAAGAAAAGTTCGTTAGGAAAGAAATATGGGCAATCCGTTATTACGATAGATGCTTTCAAAGTGTTTTTTTGAGAGCTCATCAAAATTAACTTTTGTCAAAAATGCTCTGCTAATAAATTGTTGGAACAAGGTGTTCATGATGCCCTTTATCTTCTCGTGTTTCTTTCGTATGGTTTTTTCCCAGTTTGACTGATACCCTTTAACTGTTCTTGCTTGGTAAATGTTCAAGGGATGTTCTCTCGTAAGGGCAACTAATTCTTGAAGGACGATGGACCAAGAGAATTTTTCATTTTCGCTCATTGTTGGATTAACATTAATAGATCTAAAATATGGATGTTCTAGATCAATCATCCTTTCAAAAAACTCACCTAAGAATTTTTTTATATCCGGATTTTTTTCTTTTAGTTCAAGAGTCTTGACTGTATCTGCAACCTCGATAAATTTTTTTCGCCATTCATCAGGAATCGCATTTACTACCATACTATGGTAAAAATCATGGAACACAAAATCGATATCTAAGGGGGCTGATAGGAGGTCTGCCGTTTTAGGCAATTCAATTCCAGGAAAGGGTAGTGCCATTTCCCGTGTCCTTTCTAGTCCATTTTTTCTGATATCTTCTACACTAGATAGGCCAATGACAGGAGTGATTGTGATGGTTGTCTTGTTTCTTTGAGCTTCTAAAAGTCTTTGCATCATGCTAAAAGATGCTATCATCCGGTAAGATGCATCTAGATGGGAAAAGTGGTGTAAAACATTAAACTTTGCTCCTTTAGCGATTGCTTCAGAAATAGTGCGCTCATACTTGGGCAATAACTCTTCTTTTGATGTTTTGGTAGCTTTTGATTCTTCGTCAGCTCTTTTCTGATCGAGCTTTTCCTTGGTTTTAGAATAATTATCTGTTGAAATATAAAGGAATGATTGCTCTGATATTGGCCTTTCTTTCATTTTTTTAAAGAAAATCCTCAATTTAGTGTCGAGGGTAGATTCCTCCCCTAGCTCAAGTCCAATTGTGGATTTTATCCACTTCTTGACGTTTGGATTTACCTCTCCATTGGGATCAAATAGGGGCTGCACAATGATATCCTTTGCAGGCAATTGCGAAAAAGCTGCCCAATAGATCATGAGCGTGGTAAATTGCTCTCCTATGATACTGCCACGTTCGAATGCTCCAAGAGCATCTAGTGGAAGTGTTTCTAGCGTCTCCTTCTTTAATATGTTAGCCCAATTTCCCGCTTTAAGATCTTCACAGAGAGCATTAATTGTAATTGTTCGAGTTTTTGCCTGTTCTAACAATCCTTTTCGATTAGGCAAATAACGCGTAATGTGGTCAAAAGAATTGATCTCAATATTAGGCGGTATAACTTTTTGTAAAAAGGGGCAATGCTCCACTTTTACTGTACAATCAGGATTCAAGTTAGGCAGTTCTATGAGAGAATTACAGTAGTTAAGATCTAGACGCCGCAGGGCTGTTAAATTTCTCATGCTTTCAGTAAGGGTTTCAAGAGCGGCACATCTAGAAATTTCAAGATACTTTAATCGAGTTTGGCAAGCAGGCAAATGCCATATGTCAGGTAAACTTGCGATATTTAAATTTGAAAATATCATGCGATCTTTTTGCTCATTTTGAAAAAAAATCAAGATCTCGATTTGGGCTTTTTCATAAGCCTTTTTATTTCCTGCGCTAGCACCATCTACCCATTTTTGAACTATTTCTTTATAGCTATCTTTTACTTCTGTGGTAGATCCATTCGAAAGCACTTCATCCTGCTCATATACTATCGGAAGTGTAACTATCGGACCTTGGGAATTTTCTGAGATGTTTTTGAGATGTTCTATGACATCGGCAGGTAAGTTACATCCAGTTAAATCAACAGAGCAATCATTAGGTAAAGGGGTGATAGCGAGGGATATCTCTCTAAGACTTGTGCATTTCTCAAGGTTAAGTATTTCTAGTTTTTGCCAATTGCCAATGCTATCTGGCAAAGCGTTCAATTTTGGACAGTGGGTAAGCTGAGCAGTTGTCAATTTCTGCCAATTGCCAATGCTATCTGGCAAGCTTGTTAGTTCTGGACAGTGGCTCAGCTGAAACGTTTCTAATTCTTGCCATTGGCCAACGCTTTTAGGAAGGGTTGCTAGTTTAGCACATTTTTTAATAGAAATACTGATCAGTGCGTTGCAATTGCCAATGCTTTCAGGTAAGTGGTGTATCTGAGCAAACCCCTCCAAATATATCCTTTCTAGCCGGGTTTTAAAAGCTGGAAGATGCCATATGTCAGGAAAGCTTGTAACCTGACAAGAACTAAACATAATATCTATTGTATTTTGTGCGGAATCTTCCAAAAAATTCAGAAAAATACGCGCGATTGCTTCATAATCCTTTTTTTTGTCCCTACTTGCGCTATCTACGTACATTTTGATTATTTCTTTGTAGTCAAACGATACAGGAGGGCCCTGGATTTGCGTGTTAGACAAAGCTTTTCTAGCAGCGGTAGATGTTCTCATATCGAGAGAATTAGGGGGTAGGTTAATAGAAGCGGTGTAGATAGGTTCTTTTCCATGCACTGGTTCCATTGCTGTCCTCTATTGCAAAAAACATCACGTGTTAACTGATCAATAGAAGAAAGTTGCGGATAAGTCAAATAATTATTTTAAATCTAAAAGACTTCATTGCAGGGAATGACAAAATCAATGCCTCGCGGTACAATCGGCTCTTTAAGGAGCTCACATGCCAGGCCGTACACTCATTATGAAATTTGGAGGAGCCTCCGTTGCTTCCTCTTCTCAATTTTCTAAAATTGCAGATATCATTATTGCAAGATCAAGCCACTACGAGCACATTGTCGTGGTTGTAAGCGCTATGGGCAATACAACCGATCAACTTCTTGCGCTTGCAAAAGAAGTTCACCCAGAGCCGCCCAGACGTGAGCAGGATATGTTGATCTCTGTCGGTGAAAGGGTCAGTATTGCTCTTTTGGCGATGGCTCTTAGCTATAAAGGAAAAGATGCCATATCTTTCACAGGCAGCCAGTCGGGCATTATCACAACCTGTGAACATGCAGATGCCAGGATTGTAGACATAAGGCCGCAGAGAATTTTAAAAGAACTTGCACAGGGAAAAATCGTCATTGTTGCAGGCTTTCAGGGAATGAGCAAATTAGGTGAGATCACAACGCTTGGTCGGGGCGGATCTGACACAACAGCTGTTGCGTTAGGTGTTGCCTTAAGAGCAGAGAAGGTTGAATTCTATAAAGATGTTCCGGGTATTTTTTCAGAAGATCCTAAAAAAAATCAGAATGCATCCTTTTTTTCGCAGCTAAGTTATGAAGAGGCGCTTCATATTACAGAGCAAGGCGCTAAGGTACTTCATCACCGTTGCGTAAGTTTAGCTTTAAAAAATAAGTTACCTTTGCATATTCTCCCTTTTGAGGCGTTTGATACGGCCATAGGGACTCTCATAGGAGAAATCCCTCGGCCTACGCCAGCGCTTCTCTTGTTTGAGGGTTAGTCTAGATGGATGCAAAAAATTCGCAGGTTGTAACGGTCTTCGATGAGGGGATTGATCACCCGGGCGCTGCCCTTTATACGAGCGCTTTGCGTAATTCTTTAAGGAGAATTTTTCCCGATCCCTTTTTTTTCGATGGCTTAGATGAAGAAAGAAAAGAAGAAGCATGCGCCTCTTTTGAGCGCGCGCTCCCTTTACTGAAGTGGTCACTTTGCGGTGAGAAGCTATCTTTATTTTTTCTAGGGAAACACAGGTTTAATATCAGTAAAATTTTCTATGACATGATTAACCAGTGGTTGATGCCAGGTCAGAGGATTGATATTTCTTTTTTCTTTTCGACCGATTTTAAACTTGTGAACTTAAGCTGCCAGCTCTACACGCTTGCTGAGATGGTCGTCCAGTTAAATAGAGATGTCGACATAGAACTTCTCAGACACAATTTACGGGTGATTGAAACAGAAATCCGTTTAGGCATGGTCTCTTTCTATCACACAAACAGGATATTAGAAGCGCATGGGATGCGCTCGTCTGAAAAACATGCTCACATCCAAGAAAAAATCGTCGATCTTATCCAAAAAAAACCAGAAGAGATCGATTACGACATTTTTGGAGAGATGCAACACTTTTTTGTAATGAGCAAAGAGGAATTTAAATCAGCAAGAGACACGCACTACTTAAGCCGCTTAATTTCTCTTTTTTATATTTTCCGCAAAGTGATCTGGCACCTTTCAGAAAAAGAGAAAGATAAAAGACACATTAGATTAAAGATCCACCCTGTGAGCTTGCATCTACCATGGGGAGTAAAAAGGGTGTTAGGTATTTGTGTGGGGCTAAATTTTCTTAAGGCAGATGAGCTTTTTGAGGAAAGGCATTTAGTGAAGGCGCTCCAGCATGCAATCAGCCATGTCAAGCCTGTACAAGATTCTTTTTTTGTCAATGAAGGGGGAGAGGAGGGGATTCACACGCTTTATCTAGAAATAGAAAAAGAAGATGGTCTTGAGTTTTCTAAGGAAGAGGTTTCTAGACTCCGCCTTTCTTTTCCTGAACAGCTTAAAGGGTGCATTGAAGTTGCACTCAAACCTCTTTTTATGCCGCGCAA
>CANJJB010000034.1 GCA_947474635.1 Parachlamydiales bacterium
AAATGTATTATCAATTCCTAAAATACAGGTATGGTTTTCATCAAATTCCAATTTTTCAAGATTGAGCTCTTTCCCAAATTCTTTTAAATTGGCCTTTGCATTCTCGAGCGACATAAATCCTCCTTATGACATAAGAGAGCATTCTGTCACCCCCATAAAAAAATTGCAAGAAAAAAATATCTTTTGTTTGACAATTCAAAAATAGAATTGTTATGCATGAATCTATGCCAGCTTCAAAGACGAATGTAACACACCGCGGAACTCCCACACCTCTTGGCGCTTCAGTTGTTGACAACTGCGTTAACTTTGCTCTTTTCTCTGAACAAGCAGAAGGGCTCACTCTTTGTCTTTTCACTCCTGGCTCTCAAACACCTTTTATAGAACTTCCTCTCAACCCAAAAATAAACAAAACGGGATTCATTTGGCACATCTCTGTAGAAAAATTGCCACCTGTCTTTGACTGGGGCTTTAAAGTGTTGGGTAAAGAAGCACATAAAACAATCATACTCTCCGATCCCTATGCAAAAAAGCTCAACTCTCCCTCTCAGTGGGGATCTGCCTTCTATAGCTCCCACTCTCTCCTGGGAGAATGGGCTCCATCTGCTCCCTTTGATTGGGAGCAAGATGTTTCGCCCCACCATCCTTTAAAAGAGCTCATCATCTATGAAATGCACGTCAGAGCCTTTACGCAAGATCCCTCCTCTCACGTAAAACACCCCGGATCTTTTTTAGGTCTTATTGAAAAAATCCCCTACTTAAAAGAACTCGGAGTAAATGCAATCGAGCTGCTACCCATCTTTGAATTCGATGAATCTGACAATCCTCTGAAAAATCCTAAGACAGGAAAAAAACTCTGCAATTTCTGGGGGTATTCCACCATCAACTTCTTCTCTGTTATGAAGCGGTACTCCCATTCGGGTGATCCCGTCACAGAATTTAAAATGCTCGTCAAAGAACTGCACAAAAACAAAATCGAAGTCATACTCGATGTCGTCTACAACCACACAGCCGAAGGCAATGAAAACGGCAGAGTTTTTTCCTTCCGAGGCATTGATGAAAAAACATACTACATCTTGGGCCCCAAAGGAGAGTACTACAACTTCTCCGGCTGCGGCAATACTTTAAACTGCAATAACCCCGTAGTATCAGAATTCATTCTTGCTTCTCTTCGCTACTGGGTCTCAGAGATGCATGTCGATGGCTTTCGTTTTGATCTTGCCTCCATTTTGACACGTGACCCCTCAGGCGCGCCCCTTAATAAACCTCCTGTCATCGAAGCCATCAGCAAAGATCCCGTTCTTGCAGGCTGCAAACTCATCGCAGAAGCCTGGGATGCCGCAGGACTCTATCAAGTCGGAAGCTTTCCCTCTTTTGGCAGATGGATGGAATGGAATGGCAAGTACCGCGATGTTGTCCGAAGATTTATCAAAGGAACAGAGGGACAAGTCGGCGACTTCTCAGAAGCCCTTTGCGGCTCACAAAACATCTATGGCTTTTCTGGCGCTCCCTGCCACAGCGTAAACTTTGTGATTGCGCACGACGGATTCACCCTCAAAGATCTTGTCTCCTACAACGATAAACACAACGAAGAAAATGGAGAAAATAATAATGACGGCACAAATGATAACGCCAGCTGGAACTGTGGACAGGAAGGGGAAACATCCAACGTTAAAATCCTGCAGCTCCGCGAAAGACAAATGCGCAACTTCCACGCAACCCTCATGATCTCTCTAGGCGTTCCCATGATTTGGATGGGAGATGAGTACGGCCACACGCGCTTTGGCAATAACAATGCTTGGGGTCATGATGACGCGCTCAACTGGTTTCAGTGGAACCTCCTAGATAAATCTGCCGACTTCCACCGCTTCTACACTAAAATGATTTCCTTTAGGAAAACAGAACCTATTCTTAAACGCTGCGAGTTTCTCACAAAAGAAGACATCGATTGGCATGGACATCTTCCCTTCCAGCCCAACTGGTCACCAGATAGCAGATTCATTGCCTACATGCTCAAAGACTTCGAAAAAGAAAATCACCTCTATGTCGCTTTCAATGCAGAAAATACCCGTCCTACCATCCGCCTCCCCGATCCTCCTGCGCATAAAAAGTGGCACCGCATCGTAGATACGGCTCTTGCTCCCCCTAACGACTTCATCGAGGAACCAGATAATTTCCCCTGCATCAAAGGCACATACAAAATGGAAGCCTATTCTGTTATAATTGCTAAATCTACTTAACTAATCTGTGTAACTTAATTAGCTTTTTATATATCTGTAAATTAATATGGTAGCACCTTTTAATTCAGATCAGCATCATTTTAAAGAACCGCCAAAAAAAACTCGTCATAGACATACTTTTGTCCCCATGGAGTTGCCAACTATTGCTGAAGATGCGCAGCCTCTTGATCCCAAAAAAACTCACATCGCTCATCATTTAAATGCTACAACACAAAATACCACTCAAGTGGCTGCTGCTATTTTACCAAAACTTTCTTTACAATCGGCTATTGAACTTGTTCAAAAAGATGGCATGCATCTAGGTGATCTTGACAACCACATGCAAAATAATGTCAATGTTGCCATGGCAGCTACCCAGCAAAATGGCCTAGCCCTTCAATTTGTAAGTGCAGAGATAGAACAATACCCAGACATTGCACTAGCTGCTTTAAAGCAGAATAAAAAAGCACGCAGCTACCTTGACATCAACCTGACTCATAGAGAAATCATTAATATCGCCAAAGAATTGGAATATAAAAGTGAGGAGGAAGGGGTTTGTGCAGGTATAGTTTTCATGGGAGTTCAAGCACTACTCCTAGAAGACATGGAAACGTTTGACACAAGGCTTTTCATGCTTGCGCTGATGATACAAAAATACAAAGACGATAAGCCTTCTCTCTACAAAGCCATTCAAGAAGACCCTAATCTTTTACCCTTTTTTGAAGGCATTGAGCTCTATCTTCAGGCAGACGAGCATCCTGATTTATTTGGCAAAGAACACATCTTAAGTGGGCAAACAGACACAACATTTATACCATTTGTCTCAAACCTTGTACTCCCTCAAAAACTAGTGAATAAAGGTGGGTTAGAGCAAGCTACTCTATGCACAGGCATGTATACAACGGATGAACTAATAAAATATTTAAATAGTTTAAAAACAGTCTGTAGTTCAGATGTGCCTCTAGCAGTTGTGCTGCGTGCTGAAAATCACACGATCATGATCACGTATAAACCTGAAACAAACACGTGGCTATTTCTTAACGCCAATCAAATACTCAAGAGAAGCGTTGCAGATACAGACACTCTTGCTAGCGCAATTTTTTCTGCTTTTTTTCCCAAGGGCCCGCCTCCAGATAGAGTCCTCCCCCTCCATACACAGATATATACAACTAAACAAGAGGCTAAGTCTCATGCTTTGCAAAAAAAATTAAAAACCTGGAAAGAAAGTAAAGACTTTCAAGAAGTGCATTGCATTACCCCTCAAAAACTACAAATGAATGATGCCATATGGTTAAGAAATGCTATAGAGTATATCGATACTAATACTCTTAAAGCCTTATTAAAAGCTGGCGCTGATCCAAATACCCGTTTTACAGAGGGGAATACTCCCCTTCTGTTAACAGTCACTAAACATGCGCCCAAAATGGTGGATGTATTAGTAAAAGCTGGAGCAGATATCAATCTCTGCGCCCCTGATGGCTGCTCACCCCTCATGTTAAGCGCATCTATGAACGATGTAAAAACTACGCAAGCCTTGTTAAAGGCAAAAGCTGATCCTAATCTTCATCTTCTTGAAGGAGGCACAGCTCTCATGATAGCAGTCGAAAAAAGCCACCCAAAAATTGTTGAAATCTTGCTAAGAGCTGGTGCCGATCGCAAAGCCCTTCTTCCCAATGGACAAACCATATTAGAATTTGCCTACGAAAAAAAAGATCTAAACGTAATTAAACTCTTGCTTAGATCTAACTAATGGGATGGGCAGGCTCTTCCACCGGCAGTGCATTAAAGAGCCCCTTGATAGGCGCTAGTGCATCTTTAAGAGCGTTATTGCCAGGCTGAAGGACTTTATCAAGAAGATCTTTCAAGTTCTGCTTGATGAATACCCCTTTGAGCATCTCGCCAAGTGCGCTATTCATGATTTGATCAAGAGCAGAGCCCCCTTCGCTACTGATATCGTAAAGTTCAATGCGGTCGATGACGGGTAAATGCTTCACTCTACCATCGTTATGACGATAGAACAAATCCGTTTGGATATTATTCAATACAATACGGCGAATGAGCACCGTTTTTTTATCCTTTGCTTCTTTAGCAGATCCCTTTTCAGCAGCTGCCTGTGCATGACTAATAATTGCTGTCCAGTTACCATCTGTGCTAGTTGCTGACTCAAACTCAAAACCGAGATACACATTGCTAATGTTAATCTCTTCGATCTCAATATGCTGACGCATGTACTCTGTCAAAGGAGCCTTTACTGTGATTGTATCTGCAGAAAAAGCAATAGGAAGGCGGTACCCTTTCGGGTTTTCTATTTCTAGTTTGTCTACTTCAATCCTATTAAAAGAAAAGTCGATATCTCCCACCTGAACAGGAACCTGTAACTTACGGGAAAGGTTACTTGCCACCATGTCAGGAAGCTGCGTTTTAGCAACAAAAAGTAAAATGACAACGCCTAAAACGACAATCACAACAAGTCCGATGAAGCTGCGGAAGAATATTTTCATTTGAAGGCCCTCGATATTCTCTCTTTATAAAAACGAAATTTTCTACACAAGAAAAAACAAAGACGGCGGGAAGTTATACCTAGTTATACTCGATTTTGAGTATAACTATGTATAACTAGGTATAACTTCCAGAAATCGACATAAAAAAAGGCACTCTCCCGAAGGAGAGTGCCTCTATGAAAAAAAAGAGATGTGGCTACTGATTAGTAGTCAGATCCGCCCATTTGATGAGCAGGTTCTTTTTGATCTTCCTCTTCGTCTGTGATGATCGCTTCTGTTGTTAATAGAAGGGCTGCAATGGAAGCTGAAAGCTCGATTGTTAAGCGAACAACTTTCGTTGGGTCAACAATACCGCGCTGGATCATGTTGACAAACTCATCTTTTTGCGCATCCCATCCTTCATAAGTACTCATGGAGGCTACTTTCTGAACGATGATAGAGCCTTCTTTGCCAGCATTGTCTGCGATTTGGCGTAGAGGCCAGAGTATTGCTTTCATGATGATTTCAACGCCTACTTTCTCATCACCTGATAGGCTCTGAGCTAGCTTCTCAAGTAACGGAATGCAGCGTACAAAAGGAACTCCTCCACCAGGAAGAATACCTTCTTCGACAGCAGCTTTTGTTGCGTGAACAGCATCATCTACTCTATCTTTTGTCTCTTTTACTTGGATCTCTGTTGCTCCACCTACGTGGATGATGGCAACACCACCTGCAAGTTTTGCAAGGCGCTCTAAGAGTTTTTCCTTGTCGTAGTCAGATGTGCTCTCGTCAGCGAGGCGTCTGATTAAGGCTATGCGCTCTTGAATGTCTGCTTTTTTGCCTGATCCTTCAACAATGGTTGTACTTTCTTTTGAGATGACGATTTTGCGGGCTTTACCTAGCATGTCTATTGTGACATTGTCTAGTTTAATGCCGAGTTCTTCAGAAATCGTTTGTCCACCTGTCAAAATCGCAATGTCTTCTAGCATTGCTTTTCTGCGGTCGCCAAAGCCAGGTGCTTTAACAGCACAGACTTTAAGACCTGCACGGATGCGGTTAACAACAAGAGTAGCAAGTGCTTCACCTTCGACATCTTCTGCTAGGATGAAAAGAGGTTTACCACTTTCTGCAACTGCTTGCAAAATAGGGAGGAACTCTTTCATGGCTGCAATTTTCTTGTCGTAGATAAGAACGTAGGCGTCTTCTAAAACAGCTTCTTGTGACTCTTGGTTTGTAATGAAGTAAGCAGATAGGTAACCACGGTCAAAGTTCATGCCTTCTACAACTTCGAGTATTGTATCAAAGCTTTTGCCTTCTTCTACGGTGATTGTTCCATCTTTACCTACTCTATCCATCGCATCTGCAATGATTGCGCCAATCTCTTGGTCGCCATTAGCAGAAATCGTTGCTACTTGAGCAATCTCTGTTTTGCTTTGGATCGGTTTTGAGAGGTTTTTGAGTTCTGCGCAAATAGCTTTGACGGCTTTTTCAATACCACGTTTGATTTCCATGGGGTTTGCACCAGCAGTGACGTTACGAAGTCCTTCGCTGTAAATTGCTTCTGCAAGAACAGTAGCTGTTGTTGTTCCATCGCCTGCTTTGTCAGCTGTTTTGCTAGCAACTTCTTTAACAGCTTGAGCACCTAGGTTTTCGTGTCTATCTTCTAGTTCGATTTCTTTAGCAACTGTCACACCGTCTTTTGTGATGTGAGGAGGGCCGAATTTTTTATCGATGGCAACGTTTCTACCTTTTGGGCCGAGTGTTACTTTAACAGCAGCAGAAAGAGTACGAACACCTTTTAGGATCTTTTGACGGGCGTCTTCTTTAAATTTAATATTTTTAGCAACCATGTGTTTTTATCCTTATTATTGTGTTACAATTGCGATGATATCGTCACCTTTGACGATCACGTAGTCTTCATTCTCGATAGTCACTTCTTGAGCAGCATATTTGTCCATCAAGATCAGGTCGCCTACATTTACAGGAACTGGGATGAGCGTACCTTCTTTTGTTGTTTGGCCAGGACCGACTGCTACAACTTTCGCTGTTTCTTGCTTTTTCTTAGCTGTGTCAGGAACGATGATTCCACCTTTGAAGGTTTCTTCTTGTTCGAGGCGCTGTGCTATAACTCTATTACCGAGCGGTCTCAATGCAATTTTTTTCTCTGTTTGTTGTGTCATATGCTTGACTCCTTAAGGTTTGAGAAGTTTGTGTGAATTCCTTATTTTAGAGAAGCGGCTCTTTTTTTGCAAGAGCTTTTAGCAATCTAGTAATGTGTTTGCTAAAGATTCCCATTTGACTCCGATTTAAAAATATGGATAATCACAAATAAAACATAGGATACCCCATGCAACAACAAGGCCCCGTTCCCGAAAGAATCCAAGTCCCTGAATTAGACCGCTGGAATGTTGCAGCACTGTACCCTTCATCAGAAGAATGGAATAAAGATTTTAGTAAGTGGAAAGGAAAAGATGAGGCTGTGAGATGGCCCCATGTGGCAGCATTTAAAGGCACATTAAGTAAAGATGCCAAAACCCTTGCGCTTCTAATAAAAAATTATTTGGAATTAGATCAACATCTAGGCAAGCTCTATACATACGCCCATTTAAGACACGATGAAGATGTTGCCCAGGATGCACATAAACAAGCTTTTATCCGAATCACTCAACTACTACATGCTTTTAGACAAGAGTGCTCTTGGATAGAACCAGAACTTCTCCAGATATCTGAAGAAAAGATTACGCAATACCTACAATCAGAGGAATTGCGCGAATACAAAACATTTCTTGAAAAAATCATTAGGTTTAAACCCCATACGTTATCTGCCTCTGAAGAAAAGCTACTGGCAACAGCAGGTCTTGCTTTAGGCTCCGTCCATAGAGCCTTCGGGGCTTTTAACAATGCTGACTTGAAATTTCCAAAAATTGCGGATGAAGCAGGCACTTTACATGAGCTCTCGCATGGAACTTATTCTACTTACATGCGCAATAAAGATAGGGTGCTGAGGAAAAATGCTTTTCAAACGATGCTGGGTGGTTTTAAGAATTATGAAAACACTCTCTGTGAACTGATCAACGGACAAGTGCAAACACACCTTTTTACTGCCAAAGCAAGAAACTTCTCCTCATGTCTAGAAGCAGCGCTTTTTCCTCACCAGATCGATGTCTCTGTCTATCACAACTTGATTGCAACGGTAAGAAAGCATTTGCCGATGCTCCACAGATACATGGCTCTTCGGAAGCAAATTCTAGGATACGATGAGTTGCACATGTATGATTTGAGTATTCCTTTTGTCTCACAGGTAGACTTTACGATGCCGTATGAAGAAGCAGCTAAAGTTGTTTCCGAGTCGGTTGTGCCGCTTGGAGAGGAGTACCAAAAGCTCTTGCACAAAGGTCTTTTAGAAAACCGCTGGGTTGATCGGTATGAAAATCTACGTAAGCGCTCAGGGGCTTATTCAAGTGGTTGCTATGGAAGCATGCCTTACATTCTCATGAACTATCACAATAATTTCCAGGATGTCACAACGCTTGCACATGAAGCAGGTCACAGTATGCACTCTCTTTTTTCTTGGAAAAATCAGCCTTATCAAGATGCTGACTACACTATTTTTGTGGCTGAAGTTGCCTCGACATTCAATGAAGAGCTCTTGCTAACTCACCTTTTAAAAATAACACCTGAAAAAGAGAAAAAAGCTTATCTCATCAATCAAAAGATTGAAGATTTGCGTAATACATTTTTTAGACAAGCGATGTTTGCGGAATTTGAACTCAAAATACATACATTTGCAGAGCAAGGGATTCCTCTTACACCTGATCTTTTAAGAGCAGAATATTTAAAACTTAACCGAGATTATTTTGGGCCTGCAGTTACTATAGACGAGGAGATAGGGGTTGAGTGGGCAAGGATTCCCCATTTTTATTACGGCTTTTACGTCTATCAATACTCAACGGGCATTGCAGCATCTTATAGCTTAACGAAAGTGGTGGCTCAAAAGGGACCTGAAAACTATTTAAAATTCCTCTCTTCGGGAGGAAGCCTTTATCCCCTTGCGGCTCTGCAACTCGCAGGTGTTGATATGCATAAGCCAGATGCGATTGAAGCGCTCATGCATAGGTTCGATGAGCTGACGCACGAACTTAAATCTCTTTTGGGGATTTCTCTTGAAACAACGACTCCCTGCGTGAAGGCAGCTCTATGAAAATACTCATTGTAGGCGGCACAGGCATGCTGGGCTCTGCCATCGCAAAAGAGTTGTCACCACGTCATGAAGTGATCATTGCTAGCAGAAAAGGCGATGTTGTGTGTGACATAGCATCTGAAGAGTCGATCAAGGCGATGTTTGCAAAGGTTGGAGAAGTAGACGCAGTTATTTGTACAACAGGTAAAGTGCACTTCGATGATTTTTCTCAGATGACAGCTGCCAAATATCAAATGGGCCTCAATCACAAACTGATGGGGCAAGTAAATCTTGTTCTCCTCGGCGCCCCCTTTGTAAAAGAAAACGGATCTTTCACTTTGATCAGCGGCATCATCGGCCTAGAATATATTAAAACAGGATCTTGTGCCGCAATGGTCAATCGCGCGCTTGAGGGTTTTGTTAAAGGTGTTTATAAGGAAATGCCCAAACACATCAGGATCAACATTGTTTGCCCTACAATCGTGTCAGAATCGATGGAGCTCTACGGCGCTCTCTTTGAGGGATTCCCCTCTATTCCCGTCTCTAAAGTGGCTTTAGCCTTTGCTCAAAGTGTCGAAGGATCTGAAACAGGAAAAATTTTCCCTGTCATATAAAATGGTATTGATCTAAATTTGGCATCAAGGTATGTGATTGTCTCACTTTATTAAAAAGAACAACACTAGCCGGCGGCCTTTTATGAGCGAAGAAACATTTACAGGTATTTTGATCGTCCAAAACTCTAAAGGATTACACACGCGCCCCTGTGCAGAACTTGTAAAGTGCGCAAACACATTTAGATCACAGATTACACTTCAATATCTAAGTGTAAAAGCAAGCGGAAAGTCACTCCTTGCCATTCTTACACTCGGAGCTCCTAAAGGAGCTAACATCATTATTGAGGCTGTCGGCCAAGATGGTCAAGAGGCTATACAAGCGCTAATTAAGCTTGCAGAGGAAAACTTCTATATTACGTATTAATCATAGAGTGTTGCTTCGCTTGATGACGTACTTAACTCAACGCGCGGATACAGTGAAAAGTTAGAATCTGGTATGTCGCCTCTTACTTGAGAATCAGATGTTTGGTGCACCCAGACACGCGAGCAAAATACTGACCGCAGCGAAGTAGCTCCTTTGTGCTCAAAACGCTGGCAATGCGTATAGCGTATTTCAGAAACAAATGTACTATCCTTGAAAAGATCAATTTCTTCATTACGTTGCCCACGCAGCGCTTTTCGCCGAGGCTCCAAAAAACATTCGACACCCATTACGGTTGCAAATATTTCTTTAATCTTCTCGGAGTGTCTAAAGCCAAAAGTACGACGCTTCTCTATTTGCGACGGTGATTTTTTTTGCTGAGCAATGTATTGGTTAGCACTGATCACGCCAATAACAGCCTTCTCTAAAAAACCAGGAAGCATAGAAAGATACTGGGAAGGACATATTAATTTTGTAACCGTCCTACCGCCCATTGAACCAAGCATGTTACCCGCTGCAAACGCAGGAGCAATACCAGTTATCTCTATAGAACGAAGTAGAAAAAGAGGCACTTTGCTCTCTTTTGCCCCCATGCGCATTAAATAGAAATCTTCTGCTAACCGCCACTTTCCTGCTTCCAGCTGATATGTTTGTCTCCACGTACGAATGACATATTGCTGATGAGCACTATTAGCCACAGCTTCTCCAAATGCAGCGACTGTTAGAGGCTGCCAGATCCGATCTGCTTTAGCAAGATTGTTAATTCTCCTGCAGGTACATGAAACTCTCTGCAGATCTCTTGTGGGTAGAAATAATAAGATTTTTTCGAGGATTTCATCGGGTAATTGTACTAAGGAGGAGAGGGTTAAATCGCTCATGTAACTCCTTTATGCCGATAATTTAAAGGAGCATTTTAACGCGTATATATGGTTTAGAGCAACATGTACCTTGCTTTTAGGTAATATCACCTAAAAGCAAGGTACATGTGAAGTACCCGTTATATCTGCTGGGGCTGAGGTGGATTCTCAGGAGCTGCAGAGGGCTTCTTGGTGGGCTGCAAAGAAGGCGGCGGAGGCGGAACCTTTCTTTGAAGCTCTTCGGCGATTTTCAGACGTCCTTTTTTCTTTTCAAGATCCCATGTGCCTTTGATGATGTCTTGGACATCTTCTTTATCAAGCGTTTCAAACTCCATGAGCATTTGAGTCATGAGTTCAACTTTGTCTTTATTGGCTGTGATGATCTCTGTTGCCTGCCTGTGTCCTTCTTTGATGAGCTTGAGGACTTCTCCATCGATGAACTTAGCTGTGTCTTCTGAGTAGGTGCGCTCTTTCGTGCCTGCCATACCGAGGTACATGCCGTTTTCTGAACGTTCATCGTAGGCAACGGTTCCTAAGCTATCCGTCATGCCCCATTCACAGACCATGCTTCTTGCAAGGCGTGTAGCTTGGGTAATATCCATTTGGGCGCCGGATGAAATGTCTGATACAAAGATCTCTTCTGCGACTCTTCCGCCCATAAGCACAGCTAGTTGATCTAAAAGCTCTTTTCTCCAATAGCTGAGTCTATTTTTCTTGGGCATAAAGTGGGTAGCTCCAAGAGACATACCGCGAGGAATAATTGTAACTTTGTCAACGGGGTCGGCATTTTTAACAACAAGTCCTACAACAGCATGACCTGACTCGTGATAAGCAGTTGTTTTTTTCTCATTCTCATCGATCTCTAAGCTGCGTCTTTCTTTGCCGTATCTAACCTTGTCACAAGCTTCTCTTGCTTCTGCACCTGTAACGGCGGTTCTTCCGCGTCTTGCGGCAAGTAAGGCTGCTTCGTTGAGGAGGTTCATGAGGTCTGCTCCTGAAGCGCCCGGCGTATTGCGGGCAAGCTCCATGAGGTCAACAGAGCCATCCATCTTAATTTTTCTAGCGTGCACTTTTAGAATCTCAAAACGGCCTTTCACATCAGGAAGATCAATCACAATGCGACGATCAAATCTACCGGGACGAAGAAGAGCTCTATCGAGGACGTCAGGACGGTTAGTTGCCGCAATCAAAATAATCCCTTCGCTAGGGTCAAATCCATCCATCTCTACAAGAAGTTGGTTGAGGGTTTGTTCTCTTTCATCGTGTCCACCACCGATACCAGCACCTCTATGACGCCCTACAGCGTCAATCTCATCCATGAAGATGATGCAGGGGGCAGATTTCCTAGCTTCGGCGAACATATCGCGTATACGGCTTGCACCTACGCCAACAAACATTTCAACAAAATCAGAACCTGAAATAAAGAAGAAAGGACGGTCAGCTTCACCAGCTACTGCTTTAGCAATCAATGTTTTTCCTGTGCCGGGCGCTCCTATACAGAGAACGCCTTTAGGAATTTTAGCACCGAGTGCTGTAAATTTGCCGGGATCTCTTAGGAAGTCAACAATCTCTTGGAGCTCTTCTTTTGCTTCATCACAACCTGCGACATCTTTAAATGTCACCTTGTTGCGCTCTTTATTCAAAAGCTTGGCAGGAGATTTTCCAAAGTTCATTGCAGAAGACCCCACACCTTTCATCTGTCTTGAAAAGACAAAATAGAGGAGGAACACTACGAGAAGAACAGGAAGTAGAGTGAGGAGGTAGCTAAAATAATTAGGTGAGGGCTCTTCACTTTTAAATGTTTTGTCAAGAACGAGGTTTCTTGGCTGATCAGGAGCTTTGAAGTAGGCACCTTTATTTGTCTGGAACGCGTCCCATTCTTGTTTTGCTTGAGAATACCAGTGGCTAAATGCTTCTGGATCTTGTTTTTCAAGAGCTCTTGTCGAAACTTCTTGATTATTAAAAAACCAGGTAAGGTTTAAAACGGGCTCTCTTGCTTTATCAAGCTGCGACTCATTGTTACTGAGCTCTTCTGTGACGTTATTGTATTGAGCAACTTCAGCTAAATAATTACGCACTGAGCGCAGTTGCACAAGTCTTGCGTTACCAACTTTTTGATTAAGATCTGTGACAATCGATCTGATATCTTTTAAAGCGTTTCCATAAATGGTACTTCTTTCAGCAGGTGTTTGATCAGCACTGAGTACAGTTTGCTCTAAACTCTTTAGTTGCTGTTTCATGGTTTCATTGCCAATCCCTAAAGAGGATGAACGGAAGCCCTGAATTAAAGCTGTGAGATCTTTTCCAAAGGAAGCTATTTGCTCTGAACGAGGAGGGTACTGTTTTTCTAAATCAGCAAGGCTAACAATCGGTCTATCAGAGAGTTGTTTCACAACAACTTCACTGTTTCTGCCTTCCGTACTGATGACAGGATCGACAACCCAGTAACCTGTAGAAGGAATGGGAAGCCCACTTAAATGCAAAAACCAATCTGCAGAACTGGCGACACTTTTTTGAAGAGAGCCTAAATCTACTTCCATTCTTGAGCTGTCAGCTGTCAGTTCGTGGTTGCGATTCAAAGTCTCTAAATATTTAAATCGGCTGGTCGCATCATCTGTTAATCTGTCACGGAATTTACCACTGAAAGTCACGAGCTTTTCATTGTGCTCTTTGAGCGCAATTTTTCTACTGCTATCTGGTTGAATTAAGTCGAGGTTAACAAGGTGTTCAGCTTGGTGACTAAAAGATACCTTAGCTACTTTCTCCGAAGAGAGATTTTGAACTGTCAAAACAATCAAAATAATAGCTAGGAGAAAAATTAAAAATCCCCCTGGCATGCCTTTACGGGGCTCTGGTCGTGGCTTATTGTCGTTACTCATGTTTTCCAACTCAAAGTGTTAATCTTATGAATTAAACCATTTAGCAGGGATTTTAGTAAAGCTCTGCTTCCGGCACAAAATCGGGTATCTAAAACCGCGCATGGTATAATTTAAGCTAATAGCCTTCATTATTTTTTATTGCAACAACTCTCCGGTGAATTTCAATTATTTTTTTTCTGAAGAGGATTTTTTTCTTGGAAGATCCGCTATCAATCAGGCGATAAAGGGTCTCTAAAGCCTCGTAGGATAAAAATATATTTTCCCCCTCCACCATCTTTTTTAGAAATGTTTTCATTTCAACCGGCTCAAATGGATAAAGAGAATTGAAATTAACTGTTACCTCGTTATCTTTTTTTTCAACAAGTCTTGAATAAGGCTCTATCCTGCGCTCTAAATAATTTTTCAAGTCTTGCGCCCACGATCCGATCTTACAGAGGTTGCCCGCTATCTCTTTACCAAATTTTTTAGTCAGCTCTGGGAAGATCTGCGTGCGCATCCGGGAGCGTAAAAACTTGGGATCTTTATTGGTGGTATCCTCTAAAGGGGTCAACCTTTTTGCTTTCAGCCACGCATAGATCTCTTTCTTACGGTGCCCAAGAAGCGGCCTCCATATAGACATCTCTTGTAAACAAGAGACCTCTAATATGCCTCCTAAAGAAGTAAAGTGAGCCCCTTCCAAAATTCTTTTAAGAACCGTTTCAGACTGATCATCGCTATGATGGCCTAAAAGAAGAGCTAGGCACCCCAGCTTTTTATATAGGGTAGAAAAAAAGGAAAGCCTCTCTTGCCTTGCATGCTCCTCCCCTTCTACGTTAACAAGTTTTTTAAGATGAAAAGGAATTCCAAAGCCTACTACATATTTTTCTAAAGCCTTCGACTCATCGTGACTCTCCTTCCTCCACCCATGGTCGACATGGGCAACATGGAGCTGAAAAGAAAAGAATTTAGAAGCCTCTAGCAAAAGATGAAAAAGCGCCAAAGAATCAGGCCCCCCTGAGAAGCCCAGCAGTAGGGGCTTATCCAGAGAACCTCTCTCTTGAAGGAAATTCTTAACTGTCTGTAAAATCTGATCTTTCATGGCCACTTTTAATTATTGATTCATTATAATGAGTCAAACTAAAAAATAATAGAGATTTATGCCCCTCATTTGGCGATACTTTTTTAAAAATTACCTGCAAGTTCTCCTATTGTGCGTCTCAAGCTTCGTGACGATCCTTTTTGTCATGAGAATGCGAGATATTGCTGAATTTGCGTCTGTAGCCTCAAGCGGTCTTGCTATTTTTTTATTTAGTCTTTACCAGATCCCCCATGTACTCCCTCAAGCAATTCCCATTGCCTGCGTAATTGCTTCGATGCTTTTATTCCAGCGCATGAGTACAACACATGAGATGACAGCTCTAAGAGCTGCTGGCTTTAGCCTGCAGCGCATATTATATCCCATTTTGCTCATGGCATTTCTTTTGAGCTTGCTTAACTTCACACTTGCCTGCGATGTTGCACCCCGCGCTAAAATGGCAACGAAAACGCTACTTTCAAAAGCAGGATCAGACAACCCTTTTTCCATCTTCAATAAAATTTCAGAAGGAAAGTTTAGTAACTCTTACGTTGAGATGCGCGCCCTTAAAGAGGGGAAAAAAGCACAAGACGTCCTTTTAATCATGAATAACAGATCAAATAAGCGCTTAGGAATTATCACCGCCAAAGAATTAACAATCGAAAATGAACTCCTTAAAGGAAAAGATGTCTCGATCATCTCCTCTGTTGACCCTAAAATAGAAAACGAGTTCGACCATCTTGTCATTGAAAATCAAACATATATGGAAACCAAAGCCTCTAACCTTTCTGATATGTTGAGCAGTAAAAAAGGTTATGCAGGGCTAGACTTTCTCTCGTTAAGAGCTCTTTTTGCAAAAGCAGCGCTTCAAAATAAGAGCGTGTTTTCCTCAGTTACAGGACTAGAAATAGCAAAGCGCCTATCTATCTCTTGGGCCCCCTTTATCTTTACTTTAATGGGCGCTGCCTTCGGGATGGAATTAGGAAGAAGAAAAACAAAAAAGGGGATCATTTGTGCCATTCTTTTGTCTGCTTTTTACCTCTCATGTTTTGTAGCAGCAAAATCGATGAAAGACTCCCCCTGCATCGGCTGGATTATCTATTTCCTGCCTTACCCGATCATTATCTTTATTTCTGCGCGCTTCATACGTAACTTTTCAAAAGGGATTGAATAACCATGAAATTCTTTCACTTTAAGTTATGGGAGAGATATTTTTTTCTAGAAACAATCAAAGTGTTTCTTTTTGTGCTGTGCTCTTTTTTCTTCCT
>CANJJB010000035.1 GCA_947474635.1 Parachlamydiales bacterium
AGCTCACAAAAAAACGCTCTCTGTGCGCTTTGGGAAAAAGTTTGGACAGTGGGAATATACTCTAGCTATTCTATTTGCCCCCCTTCCCGCCTGTTTATTTGGGCACTTCCTGCCCCTTCTCATGCTGCCGCTTGCCATACCGCTGATTAGAACCATCTGGAAAGATGAGTCGCCCCAAACGCAAAATCTACTGCTCGCAAGAACAGCAGGACTTTTAGGTGTTTATACAGTGCTTGTCATTATTTAAAACAATCTACTAATCAGAGGGCAAAAGCACGACAGGATACTGGATCACAGTAACTTCCAACTCAGAGATAGCATTCAAGTCGCGGGGAGTATTACGCATGTCATACAAAGCGTTCTCAACCGTAATATGACGCCGCAAATCCTGCATCTCCTGAACAGTATCACACATCTCCTCCACAGCATTCTGGAACCTAGTGTTGCTTTGCAACATCAGCAAAACTTCTTTAGCCGGCATAAGATCATCCGCTCCAACTGCTGCATCTGCCCCATTGCGCAAAATTTCCACAAGGCGTGTATTGTATGAAAAAAGAAGAGCTGCAAATTGCTCTGTAGAAAGAATAGCCTCCATATCTTTTTCAATCTTCTTAGCTAGAGCTCCAAGACCTGGATATTCTGAAAGCAAGTCGCGTGCTTCCTCATGTAATGTATATTTACATGCCTTACCTGCCCCAGTTGATAAAGCTTTTATATCACGATCAAAAAGTTCCGCTATTTTTTCTCTTAGCTCTATTTCTGATCTCCCTATTTCTCTTATTGCTAAATCTCTTTCAACTCTGCGCCCTACATCTATTATTTGCTTATTCATCACTTCAGAGATCTTGCAGGGACCATCTTTTAATGCCTTAATAATTTTTGCTTCAGCAAGCCAAAGCGCCTGTAAAGAAGTGCAAGCTTCTGGCAAATTCTCGATACACACTCTTGCGTTACGTTCTATCAACGCAATTTGATTCTTATCTAGAAATAATGTATTAAATTTTACATATAAAAAATTGTGAATATTTTCAAAAAAACCAACTTTTATTTTCATAATAAACCAACTTGTATAACTCCCATTATAACTACATAAATAAAGCATGTAAATAAAATACTTTAATTAATTTCTAAGTGGCTGAAAATAAGAGAAATAAGATACCCTAAAAAGAGCCTTATGTTGCTAACCATTTACCGCTATTCTATCCCCATCCACCTATGGAACCCTGCACAAAAGGGCCTTGTGGTCCGCATTAAAAATGAAGAGAAAACCGGCTGGGGAGAAGTTTTGCCCCTACCAGGCAGAAGCATAGAGTCTTTAGATGAGGCGCTTTCACAACTACTAGATTTAGAGAAGGGTTTTTCAGGGCCTCTTTTTAACTCGGTTGCCTTTGGATTAAAAAGTGCCTCTCTTAACATGCCTACTTCCTTTTCTTGGCCTGCTGCTCTTTTTTTTATGGGAAGCGTTTCACAAATCCTGTACCAATTTGAAACCTATCCAATTGCAGGATTCTCTCATGCTAAGCTTAAACTGAAAGATCTCTCTTTAAAAGATGCCCTCTTTGTTACAAAGAAGCTTAAAAAGCACTTCTTGCTCCGCCTCGACATGAACTTGCAGTGGTCTAAAAATGAGCTAAAAGAGTTTTGTAGCCACTTTCATCTAGATGACTTTGATTATATCGAAGATCCAGGCTGCGATCTTTCCCCTTTTCCCGTTGCCTATGATGAGCTGCCGCCTTATTCCAATCAACTTGAAATCTGGAAACCCTCCGTGAAAGGCATTCCCCCCTCTTCTCATAACATCATCTTGGGAAGCTCCTTTGAAAGTGGGATTGGTCTTGCCTCTATTGCTAACCTTGCGCGCCATCTATCTTTTCCAAAAGTCCCCTTAGGCATAGGCACCTATCATTTACTACAAGAAGACTTACTAGAGACTCCCCTTGTTTTTTCTCAAGGGACTGTCACTATATCTTCTATTTCCCCTAAAATGGCTCTTTTAGACAAAATCACAGAGTTTAGATATGCTCCTAACAGATACGAAAAAATGGAGTTACGAGGAGTTTGAAGCGCATATCGAAGGGATGTGTGCAGCCCTCAAAGAGATTCCCCATGAGAGAATCGCTTTTGTAGCTCATTCTACACCCGAAATCATTTTCTTATTTTTTGCACTCTGGAAGTTAAAAAAAATCGCTTGCCCCTTAAGCACAAGACTTCCTTGCGCGGCAGCTTCCGTAGAAGAGTTAGGCGCGTATCTCTTTACCCCTCAGATGCCAACTCCACGTGCGCCCACACCCTGGGTTTTAGAAGGAGATCAGCATGCGACTCTACTTTTCACATCAGGCTCAACAGGTAAACCAAAAATTGCCTGCCACTCTTTAAACAACCACCTCTACAGCGCTTTAGGCTCATGTGCTATTATCGATCTTCTTCCTGAGGATGTCTGGCATCTCTCACTGCCTCTTTTTCACGTAGGAGGGATTGCGATTTTATTTCGCTCCTACCTAGCGCGCTCTTTTGTCTCTTTACAAAGTGATCAACAATCAGCCTCTTACCTCTCTCTTGTTCCGACACAGCTCATCAGACTACAAGATAAAAAGCTGCCCCATCTCAAGGGCATCCTGTTAGGAGGAGCCCCCCTCGCATCTTCTTACTCATCTCCCTACAAAATCTACCCCACCTACGGTATGACTGAAATGAGCTCGCAAATTGCAACATGCGGACATGTTTTACCCTATAGAGAAGTCAAACTAGCGCAAGACAGAGAAATCTTAGTCAGAGGAAAAACCCTTTTCCAAGGGTATTTTCATAAAACAAAAGGCCTTTCCTTACCTCTTGATTCTGAAGGGTGGTTTGCTACAAAAGATCTAGGAAAATGGGATACAGAAAACCAGCTAGAAATCACGGGCCGCAAAGATAATCTATTTATTTCAGGAGGAGAAAATATCCAACCTGAAGAAATCGAATACGCTCTTAAAAGCGCACTTCCCCTTGATGAAGCGATAGTAGCATCTATTCCAGATCCCCTCTTTGGAGCAAGACCTGTCGCTTTTTTAAAACCCCTCTACGAACTATCTCTCATTCAAGAGAAATTAAAAGACCTACTGCCCAAGTACAAAATACCTATACAGGTCTTTCCCATCCCTGATACGCACTCTCTTAAACCACCCCGGAAGCTCGTGAAAGAGTTTTTAGAAAAGATAGCACTACAGCAGGAAGTGGAATAGCTGTTTTGGTGTCCCTAGAAATAGCAACGTGCACAATAGTGACACATCCTGCCTCTTTTTCTCTATGAGTATCCCAAAACCTGTAACTGAGCGTAAAAGATGATGTTCCTATCTTTTGCACAGAAGGTGTAATGTCAACTTCATCTCCCACCCTTAAAGGGGAAAAATAGTCAGCTTCAGCATGTACAACCGGCAAAAGAAACGATCCTTCCAACATATCCTTCAGAGAAAAGAGCTCTTCCAAAACCTCCAAAGCAAGGCGCATCTGCTCTGTAAAGTAGATAACCCCTGTAGCATCTGTATCGCGGAGCCGAATCTTGACTATCATAAAAAGATGGTAAGATTTTCTTGGAGTATAAGTCAATGTATGACTAAGAAAAGAGCCTCCGCAGGAAGCTTGATATTGTGACTTTTCAGTCGATTTATTCAGGCCTGCGTGAGCGCATCCTTGCAGAACAGGTAGTGATTTTTTGAAAGATAGGCTCTCAAACACTTATAACACCCTTATAATTAGGCGTCTGAATCGCAATAAATATATAAATTAAACCTGTTTAATAATAGTTAAAATTATGCTATAATAGTGTGTAAATTAATTTAATAATAGGTTTTATGGCACAGCCAATAATATATCGCTTACTAATAGCCCCCACAGAGACTATAAGACCTTCTCGCCTTCAAGCTCCCCACGAACTAACCCAAGGCAAAATCACAGCACGGCTTATAAAATACGTATTGGGAGCAGCCGGCATAGGTGCCATCATCAGCGCTGTAATTGCCTTGAAAGATCGCTCTAAAACAAAGGCTTACCTATCTGCTACTTTAGTAACTCTTATCTACGTTATTGCAAATTATGCTCCTCGATTACTAAATACCAAAGCACGCACGCCTGCAATAACAATAGACAACTTTAAATCGTTAATAGACCACAAGTTTTTAACAGAAAAAGAATGCACGTCTATTTTACAGGTATGTACAAGCTATAAAAAAGGCCTTATCGAACAGGCCGTAGGTGAAAACAAATGCATCCGCATGAACGCAAAGGCCACTAACGCAGCCCGGACTCTTCTAATCACCCCTGAAGGCAAGCTCTTCGTTATTTTAAATCAAACCAAAGCAAAAGATACAAGAATAGTAGGAAAAGGGGCTCAAACAGTAGTTAAATATTGCTTCGAGCTAACAGAAAAAAAATGGTGCACGCATGCAAGTTTCACAGATAAACAAGCCTGGGAAAAGGCAACTGCTCTCTTAAACAGACTTAAAGGCAAACCTAACATTTTACAGTTACTTGCTACAGATGAGTACGCGTCAAAAAATGACGAAGTCAAGATAAAATACAGCATGATTACAGAGTATTGTGAACATGGAGATCTAGTCGCTGCTTTTACTATACTGCCCATCCAAGATCATGAAAAAAAAGAATTCTGCAAAAAAATCGCCATAGCTCTTAGAGAAGTCCATTTGCAGGGTTACGCGCACAACGACCTTAAGCCCGACAATATTTTTGTAAAAAAAGAAGAAGGTAAATCAATCCCAATACTTGCAGACTTCGAAGGTGTCTATGAACTAACTGATGCAAATCAAAAGCAGCTGTGTGGAGGAACACCAGCATATCTCCATCCCATCATCGCTAAAGCGCGCACAACGCAGGCGCAAGAGAGTCTCCCCTCATTAGAATCCCGCGATATTTGGTCTTTGGGAGTATTATTCTACGAAATACAAATGCAAAGTAATCAGGTCTTGCCTTGGGTTATGAATATAGATAAAAATCTATCAATAGGAGAACAGAGAAAGAAAATACTAAGCAACCTTGCGGCACTAGCAGATGGCAATACACCTGCTTTTAATGAACCTGTAGATAAGACCTCTTTAGAATATCTCATATGGAACATGCTTCAGGTAGATCCAGCAAAGCAATTTAACCTGGACCAAGTGATTCAATTTTTTATATAATCCAAGCTAAATCAGGCACTTCCTAAGATGCCTATCCCATTTTAACATTCCATGATTAACTGAAAATCAATAACTTACACAATCACACTGATATGTGCATTTTTTTAAAAAATTTATACATCAATTAACAACAAATAAGATATAATTAAGAAAGGTGATATATGAACATTACAAACAACTTGCAAACAGCCATGCGGACTGCCGCTGCTTTTATAAGCGGGCCCGAAGGACGCTCGCAATTACTGAAAATCACAGCTATTGCATCCTCCATACTGATTTCCATAGGTTTGATACGATACATGCATACTCCCAAAACCATTAATGGAAAGCAAGAGTTAGAAAAAACGATTAATGTATCTCAAGAAGTTACATTCAAAATCTGGGACCTACTACAAGAGATTCTAACAGGAAAAGAGCATCCAGAAATCACAAGATACCCTAGTAGCAAGAACTTAGTATTTAGTATAGCATCCATCCCCGGTCTTATTTTCAAAACACCTCTTCCTAAATTTAGAGAGCAGGTATATAGACTATCTGATGAACGCTTTGCAAACATGGTCAAAGCTCAAGAAGTCTGCCTTGCTAATCAACTTAACCTTCTGATGATTCCTCATGCTAGACAATTTTATGTAAATGGAGTCCCCTTCATTGCCGAACAATTTATTAACATCCATAATGAAAGTACACAAAAAGAACTATATCAAACACTGCCTGGTCTAGATGAGACAGCAAGACAATTAGCTACATTCATTGCAAAAACAGGCTTTAGTGACGTAGAGTGTCGCAATATACCTATTATCGATGATACAACTGAATTTCAAGGCCCTAGAAGAGTGGCCCTTATCGATCTTGAAGAAATGCACGGAGCGCAGGATGGAATTTTTGGTAACAAGGCTCTTCAACGCACAGGGTTGCTCCGCTGTTTACCTGACAAACTGAGGGATATTGCTCAAGCTGAAGCTTACCGTTGTGGCATTAGTTGCGCCAGCATAAGTGCAAATATCCAAGCAGCCAGAACAAAAGAAATGGAAACCAATCAAGAACTCCAGGAGTTCTATGAGAGGACTGGAATTGCAAACAACCCACGAAAACTCATTCAGGTGTATGACTTAGATTCTCTTGGCTTAGATTTAGAAGAAGAAAAAAATATTAACCAGCTCTATCTCAAAGACGAACTCAAAATAACACCACCCATCATCACCCTAAGGGACGCAGTAAAGCATGTGATTGAATATATCAATGACGCCATCATTCATGCTCCCGAAAATGATTCAACCACCAAGAAGCGAAAGATCTTACTACCTACTAACTGGGATGATCATACTGGTGAAATTAGTAAATATTTCAAACATTACAGCTTAGCTCCTGGCCTATGCGATGAATCTTGGCTTGAACGTATCGTTAATGCTTTAGTAGAAAAGGGGTATCTTTTCCAACTAATAACCATTTCTTCGCGCGGATATAACATCCAAGCATAACCACTTAAACATGAATAATTTAAATTAAAAACACCGTTTTCCCAATTTTTACACCACCTTAAAATCTCTTAACTATCTTATAATTAGTCGTTTAAAATCACGCAACGCTATCAATTAAAATATTGAATATTAAACAAAAACATGATAAGATTGTGTTAACAATTGATCTAACAATAGGTTTTATGACACAAGTAACTTTATCAATAACATCTCCCAGCCCCCCACATATCCCTAAAGCCTTAACTTCTTGGGAATCAACCAAAGAGAAAATCAAAGCATGGCTTCCAAGCTGCGCATTTGGAGCAGTGGGAGTAGGTGCCATCATAGGCGCTGTGGTAGTAGTTGGCGGCCTTTCTGCTATCGCCCCTTGGCTACCTGTAGCTTTGGCTGTAGCTTTTGTTGCCCTCGTTGTTATTGCAAAATATGCACCCGGGTTAATAACAAGAAAACCTCAAGAACACCCCTCAGAAGCTTTACCTGCTGCAACCTCCGCAATTCCCGCCTCACCTCAAGCAGTGCCGTGCACAACTATTGATATGCCCCCTCCAATCACTAGCAAGTCTGAAGTAACAATAGACAATTTCCAAAAAATAATAGAAAAAAAACTCTTAACCGAACCAGAATGTCAGTCCCTTTTAAACTATTGGACAGAAAACAAAGACAACCTTATCAAAGAAGCTAAAAATCAGAATAAGTGCATTCGAATCAAAGCAAGATCCAGCTTCTTCGGACGAACTCTTATAAGAACTCTTCTTGTTACCCCTGAAGGCAAGTGCTTCATTATCCTCAATCGAACCAACTCAAAAAAAGATAAAACAGTCGGCACAGGCAGCACTAAATTAGTTAAATATTGTTTCGAGGTAACAGAACAAAAATTATGTACACATGCAACTTTTCAGAACGAAAAGGAATTTAAACGCGAAACCCTTCTTTTTAACAAACTGAAAGACACGCCGAATACTCTACAGCTACTTGCCACAGATATATACACATCAAAAAATGGCAGAACAAAATACAGCATGATTACGGAATATTGCGATCAGGGAGATTTATGGTCCATATTGAAACGCTCAGAGCTCCCAGAAAATGAAAAAAAAGAATTCTGCACAAATATCGCAACCGCTCTTAAAAAAGTTCATGAACAAGGCTATATTCATAGAGATATTAAACCCGATAATATCTTTGTTAAAAAAGAAGATGGCAAACTAATTCCGATACTTGCTGACTTTGGGCTTGCGTGTGAGATAACTGATACAAACCAACAAGGGTTTGATACTGGAGCACCACGCTATGCACATCCGCGTATATTCCAACTACTCATGGATTGGCATAACAAAGCACTGGATAATAGCGGCCAGGAAGCATTACGCTCGCAGCTGCCACCATTGCAATCTAGAGACGTATGGTCTCTAGGAGCGGTATTCTATGAAATACTCAAACAAGATGGAAAAGGATTACCTTGGCAGGGATATATAGACTTAAAACCAGGGCAGCCCCGCCGAGCAATAGTAGACTATTTCAATGATAACCCCGACGCTACTTTTGATGAGCCGTCAGACAAAACTTCATTAGATTACCTTGCTTGGAAAATGCTTCAAGTCGATCCAGCAAATCAATTTACTCTGGACGAAGTCATCCACTTTTTAGAAGCCCATCCTTAAGCAGTTCAATTAAATTTTTTAGTTCAAAAAACTTTCTTAAATCTTTCATTCTCAAAGATTAAACGAGCATTTCCTAACATCTAAAAAAGGATGATGGGTTGTATAAAAACAACCCCTTTCCTATAATCCCAACCTTTGCCCCTACATGCTAAAGAGACATACTTATGGAAAAGACTAGCTTTTATCCAGAGACAGCTCCTCTCAATGAGGTTCCGAGTGATCGCTTTTCTATAGATGGAAAAGCCTCTTTGCTCACTTATCTGCTAGGGCAGGGAGAGCTTGCTCTCCTAAGAGGAAACTTGAGCGGTCTTGAGCTTTTTGACAAGGCAATAGAGTTAGACCCCTCTAACCCTGAAATCTTCTACCGCCAGGGCCTTGCTCTTTTTGAATACGGATCAGAAGAAGGTAGGGAAAAAGCGCTTTTGCTTGCTAATAAAAAATTTAAAGCAGCAACTACCCTCTCTCCTCATTATTTTGAAGCTTGGCATGCTTGGGGAAACACGCTTGCTCTACTTGGGATTACCTTTAAAGCTCACCACTATTCTTTGGATACTGCAGACAAATTAAAAAAAGCAATCAATGTTAGCAATGGGAAAAGCCCAGATAGGTTAGCAGAGCTTTTTTGGGATTATGGAGTCGTTTCAACAAAAATTGCCGAGCACTCAGGTGAGGCAATTGACTTTCAGATCGCTTTAGACGCATTCCAAAAAAGTTATGATCTTCAAGACTCTCTTCCTTCTGAATTTTGGAACGATTATGGCCTTGCCTCTCTCCAAATGGGAGATCTTCTAAACGATATGCGTCTATACAGTAAAGCTGTCGATTATTTTAAACACGCCATCTCTTTGTCTATTACTCTACTAGATGGATGGAAGAATCTAGCTAGAGCCTTCCAAAAAATCTACATACAAACACATGATGAAGACCATTTTAACCAGGCTAATGAATGCTTTACATCGGCCTCTAACCTAACAACTCATGACGACGCTCTATGGCTTGACTGGGTATCACTGCTTTCTGACTCTGGAAGAAAGACAAAAGATTTAAAGCGCCTAAAAAGCTGCCTTGAAAAATGTCAACGCTCCTATGTGGGGAACCCTACTCAGCCTCTTTTGATTGCCATATGGGCAGAGACCTTAGCTCTCATTGGAGAGCTCTCTGACAGATTAGATTTTATATACGAAGCTCAAAATAAAATCGCAGAAGCGCTCGATCTCTCAGAACATGAAAATCCTGACATCTGCTTTTCCTATGGAATGTGCCTCAATTCTTTTGGCAGGTACTTTGGGGAAATTGACTACTACTTCCAAGCAATTGAACAGTTTCAAGAAGGGCTTTCCATTGATAGAACCTCCCACCGAAATTGGCATGCCATTGCGCACACATACACCATTGTTGGCGAGATTCAAGCAGATATCACAGCATACGAAAAAGCTTCCCGTTTCTATGCAAAAGCAATAGATTTGTGCCCCTATAGCTTCTATATCTTCGACTCTGCTCTTGCTCTTCTCAAACTAGGAGAGATGACCGAAGATCAAAACTATCTAGAAAGTGCAGTGACCCGTTTTGAGCAAGCACTTAACCTCCAAAAAAATGTGATTTACATCCATCCTGATTGGCTCTTTCACTATGCAACTGCTTTAGATATGCTGGGTGACTTCCATGATGATGAAGGCTTCTACTTAAAAACAATTGAGATCCTCTCCCATGTTTTAATGGTAGATCCTGATTTTCCAAAAATCCACCACCGCCTAGCACTTGCCTTTTCCCACTTAGGAGAACTTGTCAATGAACTCGAGCATTTCTATAGAGCTCTCCACCATTTCCGTCTTGCAAGCAAAAATGAAGAAGAAAATGATCAGATCATTTTAGATTGGGGTGTTACACTCATTAATATTACCCAAACATTAAGTGACTCTCAAGAGACCCCCCTCTTTTATCAAGAAGCGGAACACAAACTCACAGCTGCTGCTAAACTTGGCAACGAGCAAGCATTTTATCATCTCGGCTGCCTCTACTCACTTCTTGGGCAATATGAAAGATCGATGCACTTCATTGAAAAATCCCACGCCTGCAAAAGCCTTCCTCCCATCGATGAGGTCTTAGATGATGAGTGGCTAGATGGTCTTAGGGCTACTGCCCTCTTTCAAAATTTCCTTTCCTTGTTTGGGAAGTAGATTGCTACATCCTTCTCTAAATCAGCTGCTTAAACCAGAACGGTAGACAACTAAACCCCTTTTCTGGTATATTCACCATTACGTGGCTGGAATTCAGCCACCAAATGGCGACCCCCTATGACATACCCTCGATTTCTTAGAGATACCTTACTTGAAAGAATGAAGTTTTTTCCTGTTTTACTGGTCATAGGACCTAGGCAGGCGGGTAAGACGACCCTGATAAAAAAATTTGGGAAGGAATTGGAGCTAACCTATTCATCCTTCGATGACCTGAATAACCTCGTTGGTGTTCAGCTAGACCCCATCGGCTTTTTAGACCATTTAAAAAAACCCCTGATTCTTGATGAAGTACAAAGAGCCCCAGAAATATTCCTCCCTCTTAAAGCCGATGTTGATGAAAACAGAATTCCCGGTCGTTACATCCTAACAGGCTCTGCTAATCCCTTACTTGTGCCAAAAGTAGGTGATGCGTTAACCGGTAGAATGGCCATCTGCAATATGTGGCCGCTATCTCAAGGAGAAATCATAGGAGTTAAAGAGACATTTTTAGATATTTTATTCTCTTCAGACGCATTGCCGAGCGAATTACCACGTTTTGACCAGAAAGAATTACTCACAAAACTCTTCTTGGGAGGATTTCCTGCGCTACACACAAGCTCAGACAAAGGCTATCATAAAGCTTGGTGCAACGACTACCTATCCTTATCCTTGCAAAAAGATATTAATGATCTTGCTAAAATAGAAGGATTAGCTCATCTCCCTGTTTTACTCTATGGACTAGCTGCGCGCATAGGATCAACACTCAACAATGAAGACCTATCACGTTTAGCAAAAGTAGCTAGCTCCTCCCTTAAAAGGTATTTGCAATTGCTCGAAAGTCTTTTTTTACTGTACCGCCTGCCGGCTTGGAGCCCTAACATTGATCAACGTTTAGTAAAAGCGCCGAAAATATATTTTACAGATACTGCCTTGCTATTACATGTGCTCAATATGGATCAAGAGCAACTTGGTTCAAACCCCCATCTCTTAGGACATATGCTAGAAAATTTTGTCATCATGGAATGTGTTAAACAGGCTACATGGGCACAGTCAGAACCCAAGTTATCTCACTACAGACAAGATGGTGACAAAGGAACAGAAGTTGATATTGTTCTTGAATCTGCAGGAAAAGTAGTAGGAATTGAAATTAAGTTAAGCTCACTTGTCCGTCCAGACGATATAAAAGGACTTAACTCTTTGAAAGAACTAGCCGGCAAAAGCTTTCATAAAGGGATTGTTTTATATATGGGAAATCGCGTTTTACCTTTGGGAGATAAACTACAAGCAGTTCCCATCAACGCCCTATGGCAAGCGCATTTAAAGGATTGAGCACTCTACAAGAGAGTTGTTCTCTTTTATCGGGGCGCTGTGCTAGTATTACCTTTTTACATTCTTACTTAAGGGATTTGCTTCATGGATAAAAAGTCTGTTATTTTTGTACTCGTGCTGACAGCATGTTTTTTTCTCATCAATAATTTACTTTTTCCTCCAACTGAGCAGCCGCCAGCTCCTGCTCAAGTTCAAGTTCAAGCGCCTGTAGCTTCTTACGATGCTTCCAAAGTATCTGCTCCTAGCACAAATAAAAATGAAACCCTCTATGTTCTAGAAAATGCTTACCAGCAACTCGTCTTTTCTAATTTGGGCGGCTCTCTTGCAGAAGTTAACTTAGTGTTGGAAAATAAAGAACATCCTGACAGCGCCATCAAAGAAATTAGAACAGACAGGATTCTAAAAAAATATTATCCGCAAGATGACATGTTTCCCCTACACGCTTATCAAATCTCAGGGGTAGCAAACCTTGAGCCTAAAGTAGGAGGCTACTATCCCCTCTTGCGAAGAGGCGTCTCTAGCAGTTTGTATGGCCTTGCCATCACATCTGACACTCAAGAAGCTGCTCCTAACTTCCATATGACAAGAATGGAAAAAAATCTAATTGCCTTTGAAGGAACAGTTAACCGCTGCCGCATTACAAAGACTTTCTCATTCCCTGATAATATAACAGATGCGCCTTATTGCTTTGATGTCACAGTCACACTTGACGGAGATGCACAAGGCTTATGGCTAGGAACAGGTATTCCTGAAGTAGAGATCATCTCCAACAGCTCTATTCCCTCTTTAAAATACCGAGAAACAAAAAATAGAAAAGCCTCTGTTGAACAAATCTCTCTTCCTAAAACAAGCACATCTTTTGATACTGTGCAACCTGATTGGATATGCAACTCAAACGGTTTCTTAGGCGTTATCCTTGATCCTTTAACAGATAGCGGCTTAGGATTTTCTGCTGCGCAAATCCCCGGTAACCTTGCTCCTACACGCCTCGGCGTCATCGATCGTCAGTATGATCTCTACCCTCTAGACAAATACCCCGGGTACTCGATGAGACTTCCTCTTGCAAAGGCCCCTCAAACCATGAAATTTAGAGTCTATGCAGGCCCTTTTGCAAGCGACATTTTAAAACAAGTTGATAAGACGTATTCAAACAAGGAAGACCGCTACAATCCAAATTACACAGCGTGCATTAGCTTCCACGGATGGTTCTCTTTTATCTCTGAGCCTTTTGCAAAATTCCTCTTTTTCCTAATGGAGATTTTCCATTTTGTCACAAGATCATGGGGCTTTTCCATTATCTTGCTAACAGCAGCCCTTCGCGTCATGCTCTATCCCCTGAATGCTTGGTCGCTTAAATCGACAGCTAAAATGCAAAAAGTAGCACCTAAGATCGCGCAAATTCAAGAAAAGTATAAGAAGGATCCTAAACGCGCACAGCTAGAGACCATGACGTTTTATAAACAAAATGGCATCAACCCTCTGGGTGGTTGCTTTCCTCTTCTTATTCAAATGCCGTTCTTAATCGGGATGTTTGATCTTTTGAAATCGACCTTTGAATTAAGAGGCGTCAGATTCATTCCAGGATGGATCGACAATTTAACTGCACCTGATATTGTCTTCAGCTGGGGCTACCCCATCTGGTTTTTTGGAACAACCTTCCACTTGCTACCTATTCTCTTAGGTGTGATCATGTACTTCCAACAACAGATGACAGCCAATCTTCCTAAAGATCCGAAACAGTGGACAGATCAACAAAGGCAACAACGCCTCATGGGCAACATGATGGTGCTTGTTTTCAGCGTACTCTTCTACCACTTCCCCTCGGGATTAAATATTTACTGGCTCTTTTCTATGCTTTTTGGAATGCTCCAACAATGGTGGACAACTAAGAAAAATAACATGATCAAGACATGAAAATATGGGAAGATTTTGTTGGCAAGCAGCGAAGTGAACTAGGGGAGGAGGCTGTCTCCAAGTGGCTTGCCCCTCTCAAAGTTGTGCACTTCGATGCTAGAAATCTTTACCTAGAAGCAGAGGACCCCTTTGCCATCCACTGGTTTGAAGAGCACCTTCGATCTAAAGTCCGCAAAGGCCTTGTCAATAATAACAACGCTCCCATCAAAGTTCACTTGGCACTAGCAGAAGCTCTTTCCAAACCCAAACCACAAAAAAAAGCCTGGAAGCCTCTTCTTAATCTCTCTGCCGACAGTTTAGATCTCCATGCAACGTTTGAGCTCTTTGTTCCCGGAAAAGAAAATGATCTCACCCTCCAACTCTTCCGCAATATTTTAGACAAGAAAGAACACTTTAACCCTGTTTTTATATCAGGCCCTGCGCATTCTGGAAAAACCCATTTGCTCATGGCAGCTGCTCACTACTTAACAGCTAAAGGATTATCTTGTTTTTACGTGCGCGCAGAAACTTTCACAGAACACTTAATTAGCGCTATACGCAATGGAGCAACACGCATATTTAGAGATCTCTACCGCAACCACGACGTTTTAATCATCGATGACATTGATACAATTGCCGGCAGATCTGCCACCCAGGAAGAATTTTTTCATATGTTTAACGCTCTGCACGCATCAGGCAAGCAGATGATTTTTGCAGCGCATGCGATACCGAGTGCTTTTGCAAATATTGAGCCCAGACTCACCAGCAGATTTGAGTGGGGTATTGTTCTCTCTCTTAAAAAACTTGGGCAGCCTCAGTTCAAAGATGTTCTTTTAAAGCGCATTGAAGCTCTCTCCTTTCCTTTATCTGAGGAGACAATAAACTTTCTCTTATCTCATTTTGGGCACTCTCCGTTGTCTCTTGTGCGCGCACTTGAATCGCTCATCTTATCGAGCCATCTAGAAAAAAAATCTTCCCATACGATCACTCCGCAAAAAGCAGAATCGGCTTTAGAAAAACTTCTCATAGAAGAAAAAAAGATCCTCTTAACACCTGAAAAAATTATCCGCTCTGTCTGTGAAGTGTGTG
>CANJJB010000036.1 GCA_947474635.1 Parachlamydiales bacterium
AAAAACTCTCCGCCAAACGTATCAGAATATGGAAGAGAAATTGAGCGCAAACATTAAAACAGCTGCAGAAAAAATTGCTGAAGAAAAAAAATTAGACATGGTCATACCTTCTAGATTCTGTATCTATTCCATACCGACATTGAATGTCACTGCAGAAGTGATCAAAAAAATGGATGAGCTCTCTGACAAAGCCCCCAAAGAGCAGGCAGCTAAGAAATAATGCGCTCCTTTACTCTTCAGGAACTTGCTGGTCACACAAAATCAAAACTTGTCGGAGATCCTTCTTATAAGATCTCCGGCATCGAAGATTTAGAGACTGCAGGTCCTGAAGAGATTTCTTTCTGTGCAAATAGCAGATACATTCCTCTCATTGAAAAGACAAAAGCAGGTGCTATATGCATCGATTCTCAGACACCGCTCTACGATGGCAAAAACTTTCTCATCTCTGATTCCCCTTCCGCTACATTCCAACTACTGATTAACCTTTTTCTATCTACAGATACTGCCCTATCTGGATTTAAGGGCATCCATCCTTCTGCTATCATTCATCCTTGTGCTAAAATAGGCAAAGATGTGCAGATCGGACCCTACGTTGTCATTGACCAAGGGTGCGAGATAGGAGATCATACCATCATTCATGCAGGAAGCTGCCTCTCATCTTTAGTAAAAGTGGGATCTCACTGCGTCATCTACTCCCATGTTACGATTAGAGAAGAGTGTATTCTCGGAAACAGGGTCACCCTTCAAGCTGGCGCTGTCATTGGATCGTGCGGCTTTGGGTATACAACAGACGCTAGAGGGCAGCACACAAAACAAAAGCAGCTTGGCATTGTCGTACTAGAAGATGATGTAGAAATCGGCGCCTCCACGTGCATTGATAGAGCGCGGTTTAAAGAAACAAGGATCTGCAAAGGCACCAAAGTCGATAATCTCGTCCAAATCGGACATAACGTCCGCTTAGGACCTTCTAATCTAATTGTTTCCCAAACAGGAATTTCTGGCTCTGTAAAAACAGGCAGAAATGTTGTGATGGGAGGGCAGACAGGAACCGTAGGGCATATTGAAGTCGCAGACGGCGCTCTTTTTGCAGCTAGAAGCGGCATAAAAAAATCGATTAAAAAAGCAGGAAAATATGGCGGCAATCCCGCGATTTCCTTAGATGCTTACAACCGAGAACAAGTCTATTTAAAAAGAGTAGCTGATTACGCAAAAAGAATCGAAGCTCTTGAACAAAAAGTCCAAGAGCTCGAAAAGAATTCTTAGGTCATAGGAGGAAATTCATTGAGGGCTTTTTGCCACTCAGAAACATCCTCGGAATTAGGCTCTTCTATCGTTCTAAAGATTAAGAAGTTCTGATGTAATTGCTGAATATCTTTGTGGAATTGGCTCTCTTTATGTGAGAGTAAGTTCCCCATTAAGATATAGAGCATGTGTTTTTGATGAAGGATCGTCTGCTGATCATTTCTCTTCACAGCGCTCGATAAGATGTGAGTTGCAGCTTTCATCTCTTCAATATGGCTAGCAATGTGACATTGCGTAATATTGAGTTGATGACCTAGATGGAGAGCTTCTCTTGCCACTGCACTTAAGTTCCCTTCACTCGGTTCCTTCATAAATCTTTCATGAGCTTTTTTTAGCTTTGTAACGCTGATTTGTGCGTCCATATTTTTAAGTTGCGTACGAATTGTCGACAACTCCTCAATATGGTCATGTATAGGTGCAGCAAAAGCCTGTATAGGCTGTCCTTGCTTTGGTGTTGTCATCGCATTGCGCACTTCTGGAATATTGTACATAATAGCGTTCACATGTCTAACCGCCCGATCTTCCGGTGAGTTGGTAGGACTTGGGACTCCGTCCCACGGCTGTGCATTTGGCCTTGTTTCCATAAATAAACCTCCCTCTTTGCTTTTCCTTAAGGTAAAACAATTAAAATTAATTTTCAATACTCTTATGTATATACAATAATTTAAACCCTAAAATTCAAGAAAATCTGCGCCCTACGCAAAAACATAACCGTTTAAACAACAAATAGATAAACATTATCAAAAGACCGCATTCTTTACTAAAAATTTATAAAATAATTTTTTAGTAAATAGCAGTGCTTGCCCTAAAAGCTCTCTTCCTGAGATATATACCTTCATGATGCAGTATTACTTTAAAACAGCACGTGATGAAGAATTTCAGCTGATTCCTCAGCTGAAAGAGGGATGCTGGATACACATCGATGAAGCAACCCCTGAAGATCTCCATGCCATATCCCAGCTTCTAAGCATTGACTATGCAGACCTGCAAGACTCTCTAGATAAATATGAGCTACCACGCATTGAGAAAGTGCAGAATGCTGCGCTCATTTTTACGCGCCATCCGACAGAACATGAGACAGGCGTTTACACATCTACTCTCACAATTATCCTAACACCTAATTATGTGATCACCATATCCCCTCACCGCAACTACCTCATCCGCAATTTTTTGATCCAGAAAAGCAAACTGTCAACTCTACAAAAATCAAAGTTCCTGATTGCTCTTCTCTTCAAGATCAACCAAGAGTTTACAGCGCATATTAGAAGAGTGCGTCACAACGTGCTACGTCAAGAAAAAGAGCTCATCTCAGTTGAAAGTGAAGATATCACCGCTCTTACAAAGCATGAAGAGGTGCTCAACCAGTACCAGTCAAGCCTCATCCCTTTAAGAAACGTCTTAGAAGCCATCACCTCAGGAAGGTACGCAAGCCTCCATGAAAAAGATCAAGATCTTCTCCTTGACCTTCTCAATGCTCTTAAACAATCAGAGGATCTCTGCAGTATCAGCTTAAAAAGTATTCGAAGCCTCAGAGACTCCTACCAGATCATCTTTACCAACAACGTCAGTAAAACAATTAAACTACTGACAGCACTCACCATTCTCTTTAGCATTCCCACCATGATTGCCAGCCTCTATGGCATGAACGTGCTCCTGCCCTTTGCAGCAAATTCCGATGCTTTTCTCTATATCATTGGGATTGTAGGCGTGATCATGATCGGCTCTGTCTTCATCTTCCACCGCAAGCGCTGGCTCTAAAATATTTAAAAAACTAGCATTTTTTTTAAGCCCTCAGCTATATTGAAAAATCGCTTACCGTTTTTTAATGGATTAACTATGCAACCGTATCAAAAATGGATCTTCTCAGGATTATTAACAGCATCTAGCCTCTTTGCTGCCGAGCCAACCTCCCAAAACATGAATGACTCCAAGCCCCCCCCTCTAGGGCAAATCACGCCGCCTGCTGGGCCAAGAACTGATACAGGCGCGCGATTTCTTGTAACTGCCGACTTTATCTACTGGCAATTGGAGCAAGATAATCTAGTAGGTCTCCCCTCCGAATACAATTCCTTTTCCGGAAACACCCAAACAACAACTAAGAAGGACGCCTACCTTGACTTTAAGTACGCGCCAGGCTTTAAAGTGGGAGCGGGCGCTGTATTTGATTATGATAATTGGGACCTATTTGCCAATTACACATGGCTAAAGCAGAATCATGCTCACGGCAGTAGCTTAAAAAACAGCGTAGCTGATCTGAGAGAAGGGAAAACAGCTTATAAGCTTAGTGAAATTAGAAGTATTCGTCGACACTGGACTTGTCACTTCAATGACATCGATTTAGAGTTAGGAAGGCAGTTTTTTATTAGTAAAGGGATCGTTCTGCGCCCCCATTTTGGCATCAAGGGAGGCTGGATCAATCAAAAATTCAATCTTTTAGCAAATTATACCTTTAATCCTGGTAGCGTCAGTAATATCCTATCAACGACTCATCAAGACTTTTGGGGAATAGGTCTTCGTTGTGGTTTAAATACAGCGTGGCATTTTACGCGTAATTGGAGCGTATATGGGGATATCGCAGCTTCAGAACTGGCCTGCCGGTTTAAAATAAGAGAAAAAACAGTCACGACTGAGTCTTCCCCATCACTGGGCACAAATACAGATATTGACCTAAGAACCGGCTCTTTCTATACCATCAAACCTGTTCTAGAACTTGCCTTGGGCGTGCGTTACGAGATGCTATTTTCACAGGATCGCTACCAGTTCTTTGCACAAGCTGGATGGGAGCAGCAAATTTGGTGGGATCAAAATCAACTTAGCGGTAGAACAGATTTTGGAAACCTTACACTCCAAGGGCTTGATGTGAAACTAGGCTTTGCTTTCTAACTGCAAAAGCAATAGTGCGCCAGTTGATATCGTCTCCTGTTCACACATCCGCTCTAGCAGAACCTCCTGCTCGGAGGTGTTTGAACGGGAAGCAGTTTTTCTGCTATTTCACAGATTCTTCTACCTTTAAACGTTCGATATGCTGGAGAGCGTTCTTATAAGCATCGGGTGGAATGCACACTTTACCACGGAAGGGGTAATCAAAAGAAACGATGAGAAAGAAAACAAGTCCAATGCTGATAGCAAACCAAACAGTCAAAATAAAATAACCCTTGGAATCCTTTGCAGAAAAACACAAGGCAAAGCCTAAGATAATAATAATGCTAAAGATGATCTCGTAATAGACTGTCTCTTGCAAACCATGGGTATTAATGAATTTCCGGCTACTTCGATCTTCGAATATTTTATTTACTTTTGTCAGGATTTGATTGTGAATTTCCTGCTCAGGTGATGATGAGGGACTATAATCGATAATGAGGCGGGATAGATCATCAAACGAACGAGCAGCAACAAGGCTTATCTCACCCTGACTTTGTTTGGGCCACTCATCATCGATGACTACATTGAGATAACTTTCAACAACATCCCGTACTTTACTTTCAAAATTTTCAGGATATACTCTTGAGTATACCCAGATAGTGAATGCTTGATTAGCTTCATCTTCGGCAATTTGACGCGCCCTATCAAATGCGCCAAGTACTGCTATAGCAACAAATCCCACGACGATTGCAAAAATAATGCCCGATAGATGGCCGAGTCCTGTGACGATTCCATTCTCCATGTGCACTGATTTTTTTTTGAGTAAAGCATGAACAACGGGAATACCAACAAGAGCAATAATGACTGTTATGCTCACAATACAAAAAGCAAGCAGCCAATTCGGCATGTTATATATAATATTAATGAGCATCGGAGCCTCTTTGTTGAAAATATGTTTATTATTTTCACACTAAAAGAAACAAACACTTTCTTACAATAGACTTTTTTATAAAACCAGTGTCGCAGGATTTTCTAAAAACTTCTGAACAGTTTTGATAAACTTAGCACCTGCTACACCATCGATAACTCTATGATCGGCAGAGAGTGTAAGCGTCATCACTTTACCCGCTACAACCTCTCCATCTTCGATGACAGCTTTATCTTCGATGCCGCCTATTGCTAAGATAGCAGCTTGGGGAGGGTTGATGACTGCTACAAAGTGGGAAATCCCGAGCATCCCTAAATTAGAAATCGTAAAGGATCCACCTGTATATTCTTCGGGCTGGAGTTTGCCATCTTTTGCTTTTTTGACAAGTGATTTTACTTCCTGAGAAATCTGGCCGAGATTTTTGTAGTCGGCATAGCGAACAATCGGAGTGATGAGGCCGTTATCTAAGCCCACTGCGATTGCAACATCGACTGTTTTAAAGCGGATGATGGTTTGATTTACAGAGTTAAAGCCGCTATTAACATCAGGGTGTTCACGGAGGGCAATGGCACACGCTTTCACGATGAAGTCGTTGATGGAGATGTGATGACCCATATTTTTGAGCTGCTCTCTTGAGTCGATGAGGCGCTCTGCTCTTACTTCTTGGGTGATATAAAAATGGGGGATAAAAGTTTTAGAAGCTTGGAGACGCTGGCCAATTACTTTACGCATCGGCGTAAGGGTTTCTTCTTCGAAAGAGCCCGGAGCGATGTTGGGGGTTTCTTGTCTACCAAATGTTACAGGTAAATTAGGCTGTCCTAAATCGATGTCTCGACTCATCACTCTTCCGCCAGGGCCCGAGCCTTGGACAGTTGAAATGTCGATTCCTTTTTGCTCGGCCATTTTTTTTGCAAGTGGAGAAGCAGGAACTCTTCCTTGGGTAGCTGTAGATTTAAAAGGAGCAGATTTAGGAGGCGCAGCAGGAACAAAGGCTGGCTCTTGGAGTCCTGAAAGATGGGGCTGAGTAGGAGTTTTAGACATAGGAGATGGCTGCTCTTTTTTAACTTCGAGTGCAGGAGCAGGCTCCGCTGCCTTTGCCTCTACACCTTCTGGTTTATACCCTTCTATACTTTCTTCTTGCTTTTCCGTAAAGATAGCGAGCGGCTGATTAACAAGTGCAGAGCCCCCTTCTTTGACTAAAATTTTACGCACAAATCCAGGATCTAGCGCTGCATGTTCAATCGTTGCCTTGTCTGTTGCCACTTCAAACATCACATCACCTGCTTTAACATAGTCCCCTTCTTTTTTGTGCCACTTTGCAAGCACGCCTTCTTCCATTGTCGGGGATAATTTGGGCATCGTGACAGTAAATGGCATAGCAATCATCCTATTGTTTGTAATATAGCTTGAGTGATTCTCTCAACAGTTGGCATCGTTTCTTTTTCGAGTGCCTTAGAATAAGGCATCGGGGTTTCTCTTTGAGCAACTCTTTTAACAGGAGCGTCAAGAAAATCAAAGCAGTGCTCCATAATCTGAGCACTCACCTCTGCCGCGATTCCTGTAAAAATATGCCCCTCTTCTACAAGAACGGCAAAATGGGTTTTTCTGACAGACGCTGCAATGGTGGCAATATCTAAAGGCCTAATTGTTCTTAAGTCGATGAGTTCAACGCGTATGCCTTTTAATGCCAAATCTTTTACCACTTGTTTGCAGAGCACAACCATGCGTCCGTGTGCAACAAGCGTGATGTGATCTCCTTCAGTAACAATAGAGGCTTTACCAATCGGAACTAAATACTCTGCCTTAGGGATTTCCATTTTATCGCCGTAGGAAAGCTCTGACTCTAAAAATAGAACGGGATTGTTATTGCGGATCGAAGATTTTAAAAGACCTTTAGCATCATATGCGTTACTCGGAGCTACAATGATAAGGCCTGGAAAGTTGCTGTAAATGGCTTCTACGCAGTGGGAGTGTTGGGAAGAGACTTGCGCTGCAGCTCCATTCGGGCCGCGGAACACAATTGGTACTGAAAAGCGATTGCCTGACATGTAATACATCTTCGCTGCATTGGAAATGATTTGATCGGCAGCAACAAAAGAAAAGTTAAAGCTCATGAACTCTACAATAGGTCTTAGGCCTGTCATGGCAGAACCAATTGCAAGCCCTGCAAAACCAAGCTCTGCAATCGGTGTGTCGATAACGCGCTCAGGTCCCCACTTAGCAAGCATTCCCTTTGTTATTTTATAGGCGCCGTTATATTCAGCAACCTCTTCACCCATGATAAAGACCTTAGGGTCGCGTGTCATTTCTTCATCCATCGCTTGACGAAGAGCTTCCCTCATTTCAACTAGTTGCATCTCATCTTGCGTATTAGGGTGCATAGACATCCTCTTCTAAAGTAATCGGATCAGGCCATAGGCTCTCTTCTGCGTATTTCATAGACGCCATCACGATCTCTTTTTGTTTACGATCTAAAGCTTCATATTCTTCACTTGTGATCATGCCAGCAAGGATCATTTCTTTGAGTAAAATTTGGATAGGATCTTTCTCCATCGCCTCTGTTAGACACTCTTTTGAGCGGTAAAGTCCTGGATCAGAAATGGAATGCCCTTTAAAGCGCTCGGTGATCATCTCGACAAGTACAGGAGCTCCTGTCTCTTGCATCTCTTTAAAAATGTGCTGGAATGCGGCATAACAATCAAAAAAGTTCATGCCATCGACTGTATATCCCTTCATGCCGAAGCTACCCGCTTTCTTCTCAGCAATCGGCTCAACAGAGATCGCTCTTTCAACAGCCGTTCCCATGCCCCACTGGTTATTTTCAATGACGTAAATACAGGGCAAATTCCAAAGAGCTGCTAAATTGAGTGACTCGTGAAAAGCTCCTTGAGCTACTGCTCCATCTCCTAAGAAACAAAGAGAAATTTCTTTCTTCTTCAAATATTTACAGGTAAAGGCAGCACCTGTTGCAATCGGGATCTGTCCCCCTACGATTCCAAAGCCACCAAGTAGCCTGTCTGTATAGAAGTGCATCGACCCGCCGCGCCCTCTCGCATTGCCTGTAGCCTTGCCATAGAGTTCTGCCATGAGTTCATTCGGAGTTGCGCCAAGAAGTAGAGCTAGCGCATGGCAACGGTAAGAAGTTGACCACCACTGCTCTTTACCGACTGCTGTGATCGCAGCTGTTTGAATGGCTTCTTGCCCCACATAAGCATGAAAAAACCCTCCTACCTTGCCTTGCAAGTAGGCAGATTCTGCTCTTAATTCAAAGTTACGGATAAGTAGCATCTGCTCCAGGACGACAAGAAGCTTCTCTTTACCTAAAGAGGCCAAGATCTCTTGTTTATTCCCCGTAAAAAAATGGTACTTACTTAAATTTTCTTTTGCCATAGTACTTCAGGTTATCAATTATGAAAATTTTCTCAAACTAATATTGCATTTGGGGTAGAGATGTTGGTCTTTCATATCCTGGATGCACATGGGGATTATTCGTAGTAGGCACTGTCCGTAAATCATCTTCCCGGGACAACCCATCATAGCACCCTGTGAGCAAAACCAAAGCTGTCATCAAACCCGCTATTAAATACATATTTTTTAAGCCCTTATAAGAAATCTTCAAGAAGATACCATACCATTTTTTCCAATACAAGGCTATTTTGCAGCCTTCTTCTTAGTCGGCTTATGCGCATGGTACGTAACATAGGAAGAGAAAGGAAGACATCCCCTCAGTTTGATATTACTAAACTGTTTTTTGAACTCAGCAACGATTTCTTGGTTCCTTAAAACAACGACATTCTCTTGATGAACGCGGCTTGCTCGGTAAGTAAAATTAAAAGATCCGGTCCATACAGATTCAGAGCCAAACACGCAGAACTTGTTGTGCATGAGCGCGCGCTCCTTATTTTTATGACCTGCACTTTGGGAGTCCCAGACAGAAACAAAAATACCTGCATCTACCATCTTGGCTAAAGGAGATCTCATTTTGACAGAATATTTATCGACAATCACTTGAACATCGACGCCGCGCTTTTTAGCTCTGATGAGCGCCTCGCCAATTTCTCGGTGGGTAAGACAATAAATGGCTATGTAGATGCTTTTATTTTCATCGTCGATCAGTTCAATGAGCCTTTTTTCTAAACTATCTTCGGGAGAAAAATAGACAGACTCCTGCTCTGTGACAAGTCCTGCAGGAAGAGATAGTGTTAAAAAAGCGCTGATGATGAGCGCAACTCTTACAAAATACATAGCATTTATTCCCCCGACAATTTTAAACTGAGGTAACAAATAAAAGATATGGCAAAAAAACGCCCCATTTACTACGACACAGAAACAACCGGTGTAAGACCTGAAAAAGATCGGATCATCGAGCTTGCAGCTTTTGATCCCGAGCGAAATTTGTCTTTTGTTAAGTTCATCAATCCTCAAATGCCGATACCTCCTGAGTCAACAGCGATCACGCATATTACCGATGCCATGGTAGCAGATGCGCCTACATTTGATGTGATCGGAAAACAGTTCTTTGAGTTTTGTGGTGATGACGTCATATTGATTGCGCACAACAATGACAGGTTTGATAAACTCTTTCTCGAATGTGAATGTGCAAGATCAGGACTAGAGCTTCCTAACTGGAGTTATGTCGACTCACTCAAATGGTCACGCAAATATAGACCCGATCTTCCTTCCCATTCTCTACAAAATCTGCGTGAAGTCTTTGGCATCACAGCCAACCAAGCTCATAGAGCGCTTGATGATGTCATGGTTCTCTACCAGATATTTTCTACCATGATCGATGATCTTCACATAGAAACCGTCTTCAATCTTTTATCTGAATCTAAAGACATGAACCGGATGCCCTTTGGAAAATATCAAGGTAAACCCTTCACCGAAGTTCCTTCTAGCTACTTACGTTGGCTAAGAGAAAATGGCGCTTTTGACAAAGCTGAAAACAAAGAACTCAAAGAGAGCCTTCAGAAGTTGGGATTGCTTAGCTAGCGGCTACATAATTTTTGATTAGGGTGTGAGATTCCACCACACTGATTGAACTAGAAGTCATATGGGCGTATTCTGCTGTTTCTATCATTTTAGGATTTCCCTCCTCATCCTTCTCCCCATTAGGAGCAGGAACTTTGTGGAATTCACTGGAAAAAAGAAAAGTTTTGTGAGCCATATTTTCAAAATAGACGTGATACGCTAAACTAGCTTCCTTAGGGATCACCCGATCACCTGAAATCTTTTCTGGAAGCTGGACATCTGCATGACCTGCTTGAACAATGATCTCATGAATACCTAAATCTGCTAACTTTCTTGAAACTGCTACACAATCCATCTCTAATCCTGTCCACCACACAAGCCCAGACACAATTTTTTTTATCCAATGATCTTGTGCTTGTTGGAGATCACAAATCTTGCCTACAAATTCAGCACATACTTTCGAGACCGAGCTAAAACTCATCTGACGGATCACCAAATACTTTTGTAGCTCTTTTTTATTAAATGGGTATTTTAAAATTGCCTGCCCAATTGCGGCGCCACCTAATGATCTTCCTGCAATAACAATTTGCTTAGCTTTTAACTCATTCTCTAGATAAGCAATGCCGGCAAATTGCGCATCTCCCATGGTAGATGGGGTAGCATGTCCGCCACTTCTTCCTACTCCAGGCCCGTTGACTAAAAGAACATTCAATCCCATCTCTTTATAAATTTCTGCAAACTGTACAGCAGAATGTTCTATCGGCTCTCCATTGCCTGTTGCCTGTAGCACCCATCTATTTTCATTATTTGGATGAGTAATTTGCAAAGCGCTGTAAGTAACACCGTTGATTTTAAGTCCTACATGCTCTACCTGAAACTTTTTTCTTTTCAGGGGTGATGCTAAATTCAATCTCTCATTATCTATTTTACCGTTCCGAAACTGTGAAACAAAATATTTAACAATGCGGCTTTGGAGAGGAAAAAAACCTATCATGATAACACGCTGAATAATGTAGCGCGCAAGCTCGTACCCTGCAAAGGCATAAACTGTGCGACGAGAAGGATAAAAAGCAAATGCAAGAGCAAAGGCAGCAATTTTAAAAGAGATGCCTGCAACATCTGCCTGTGTCCAATGATTCACTGAAGAAGCTTGAAACGTATGAGGATAAAAGCGGCAATCCTCAAACCAATCAGATCTGTACGGTCGTGCAACTGATGCCATATTTTTTAAGTTCCTACAGGACTTGACTCTATCCGGTACAGCGTATCCCACGTAAGACGGAACTGCTCGCAATCACGGAGGAGTTCTTCTTTGGAGCCTTCTGCAATTTTTACGCCTCTTTCAATGTAGATGATCTTATCGGCATGCTCAATGGTTCCTAAGCGGTGCGCGATGATGATCTGCGTGACAGAGCCGTGGAGCGCGCCGATGGCGTCTTTGATGCGCTGCTCACTTAAGGCATCAAGTGAGGATGTTGCCTCATCGAGAATGAGTATTGGTGCTTTTTTGACAAGAGCTCTTGCAATGGCAAGGCGCTGCTGCTGCCCTCCTGAGAGATTTTGTCCTGCTTCAGCAAGAACAGAATCGTACTGAAGAGGAAGGCGGGTGATGAACTCTTCTGCGTGCGCTTTTCTAGCTGCTAGGCTAATTTCTTCTTTTGAGAAGTTTCTGCCAAAGCCAATGTTTGCAGCAATCGTGTCGCTGAAAAGAAAGGGTTTTTGAGAGACAAAAGCAAGTCGATCCCTGAGAGATTTTTGAGTGTAGTAGTTAAGGGGCTTGCCGTTGATGCGGATCTCCCCTTTTTGCACTTCGTAAAGACGGGGAAGGAGTTGCACAATGGTTGACTTGCCAGATCCTGTAGGACCTACAAGAGCTACAGTCTCCCCTTTGTTCACGGTAAAGCTCACATCTTTTAAAATCCACTCCTGGCCATAGCGAAACCAGACATGGTCAAATTCGATTTTATCTTCAAAGTCAATGAGATCTATCGATCCTGCGTGATCTTCGATCTCAGGCCTTAAGTTTAAGACTTCAAACATCCTTTCAGCTGCGACAACACCTTTTTGGATGTTGGAGTTTTCATCTCCAAATTTCTTGATTGCCTCGTAGGCTCTCTGCAAAATACCACAAAAAACAAGCAGTTCAGAAATACTTAGTTTTAACTTATATAATCCAAAAAGAGCGATAACGGCAAAGCATACAGTTGTAATCGCATGAAGAATCGGTCTTGTAAGAAGACCATACTTAGCTGTTTTGCCCTCTAAAACCGCCATCCGATCGTTTTGCTCTTTATATTTTTTGAATGAAAACATCTCCATCGCAAAAATTTTAACCGTTTGAATACCAGCTAAAAAATCGATGAGGACAGCTGCAAACTTTTCTTGGTTGGATTGAAGTTGACGAGATACTCTTTTGAGCCTTTTAGCTAGAAAAATAATAGGCAGTACGACGAGCGGAAAAACAATAAAAATTACGCAGGAAAGTTGCCAAGAAATATAAAAACAAAAAATGAGAGAAAACATCACTGTAAACGGCATATGCAGATAATTGCCTATAACCGAGTTCAGCGAATTAGCAATTTGACCAGCATCTCCTACAACACGCGATGACAATGATCCTATATTATACTTTTGATAGAAACTCATCGGAAGACTTTGAATATGCTCAAAGTATTGCAACCTTAGATCCCTGCTGATGCGAATGGCTAGCACTTGGGTCATATAGCGAGATGAGAAAAGAGTGATCGCTTTAAAAATAGCTATTCCTATTAGAATACCGATTAAAACATGAAGGTTCTCAGCACCTACAAAATGCACTTTAATCTGATCGATTACCCAATTCAATGGATTTGTTTCTTTGTGTTCTGAGACAAATGGCAAAGAAGAAGAGATGGCATCTGAGCTAATTCCTATGAACTTATTAAGATTGGTAATAAGACCGAGTGCAGAAACTTCAAGAGCATCTGCAACAGACAAAAGAATTAGAGTGAAAAAAGTAATAATAAACAGCGAAAGGTGTTTACGACTTTTAAGCGCCGCTTTAAGTAGTAGTCTCATACACGAAAGTTTAAACTATCTCAGGCTTCTCTTCTATAGAAAACTTGCCCATCTTACGAAATTTTTGATATCTTTGTTCAAGTAGAAGAGGAATAGGAATTTTTTTGAGCACCCTCCACTGATCTGCAATGTATTTTTTGACATTTTGATAAACAGTAGCCGGGTCATGATGAGCGCCGCCAAGAGGCTCTTCGATGATCTCATCGATCACTTCTAACTCTAAAAGAGTTTCTGCATGCATTTTTAAAGCTTCGGCAGCAACTGAGTTTTTACTAGCATCTTTCCAAAGAATAGAAGCGCAACCTTCAGGAGAAATTACGGAATAATAGGAATGCCTTAGCATCCCAATGACATCTCCAATACCCACGCCTAGAGCGCCGCCAGAACACCCTTCCCCTATCAACAAAATAATAATAGGTGTTGGAAGTCTAGACATCTCAAGTAAATTATTAGCAATGGCCCAGCCCTGTCCCCGCTCTTCAGCTGTCAGACCCGGATAAGCACCCGGCGTATCGATCAAAGAAAGAACCGGCAACTTGAATTTAGCAGCAAGACGCATGCAGCGCATCGCTTTACGATACCCTTCAGGATGAAGCATTCCAAAATTACGCTTGAGGCGACTTTCTGTATCATACCCCTTTTCCTGCGCAATGAGCATGTACTTAACACCGCCGATCGTAGCAAACCCTGTGATCACAGCGGGGTCATCGCGGAAGAGTCTATCTCCACAAATTTCAACAAATTCATCACAAATATTTTTAATAAAGTCGATCGCATGAGGTCGTTTAGGATGACGGCATATGGCCACGCGCTCCCATGCTGAGAGGTTGGAATACACCTTCTTTTTGAGCTGAGTGAGCTTATCTTCTAGCTTTTTGAGCTCTGTTGTCGACCATAGAGCATTATGTTTATTCTGCTCTTTCACCTTAGCGATGGTCTCTTCATATTCTAAAATCTGTTTTTCATGTGGCAATATTGTCATAATTTTATCTCATGGGTGAGGCGACTTCAACACCTGGCAGTTTAGCATCTTTAAAATGCTTTACAACCTCGATGATCGTCGGTTTACTAATGACAATAGCAAAGAGCTCTTCCATATCTTCTGTTCCCAGATAGATAGAACCGTGACTCTCATATTTGCCTATGCCAAATCGATTATCTACTAATTGATGC
>CANJJB010000037.1 GCA_947474635.1 Parachlamydiales bacterium
ATAGTTCTTTCCTGCAAGAAGTGCTTAGCAAGGTTTCTTTAGAGCATGAGCTTGTCATTAAATCTTTACTTGCCATTGGTCAGGGAGAGCGCATCTTTCAAGAAGAGCCTTATGAAGAGAAAGATCTTGAAGAGATGTTAGGGGATTTAGTTGCTGTCGAGCATTTCTATTCTTCTATTGGGGGGATTGTTGGTTATCACTTACGCATGTTAGAGCTTCTCTCAGGTGGCGCAGCGCAAGGTAGGGGACTCTCCCAGTACTACCCGGCAGAGGGGCTAGATATTTCTCTTGAAAATGGCAGTGTAAGAGAGGCTATATGGAAGAGTTTAGAGCACATGAAAGAGATGGCAGAGATTTATCCTGTCGGGGGCGCTGCCGACCGTTTAGGCCTTCAGGATGAGAAAACAGGTGAGCCACTTCCTGCTGCGTGCTTATCTTTTCTAGGGAGATCTTTGCTAGAGGGCGTCATCATCGATCTTCAAGCAAGGGAGTATCTTGCTTATAAATTGACAGGAGAGCAGATCACAACGCCTGTTGCGATGATGACGTCCAAAGAAAAAAACAATCACGCGCATATCTTAGGTATTTGCAGAGAAAGTGGATGGTTTGGAAGGCCGGAGGAGAGCTTTCGGTTTTTTTGCCAGCCTTCTGTTCCTGCTGTGAATAAATCAGGTGAGTGGTGTTTACAAAAAGCGATGAAGCTGATTTTAAAACCAGGTGGGCACGGAGCGATTTGGAGACTTGCCGAGGAAAACGGAATTTTTGAGTGGCTCTTTGCTCAAGGAAAAACAAAAGCTCTCATCCGTCAAATCAACAACCCTGTTGCAGGCACAGATTACGGGATACTTGCTTTTACAGGTACGGGCTGCGCGCGCAATAAACTATTTGGTTTTGCTTCTTGCCCTCGCCAGATTAAAACATCGGAAGGGGTAAATGTCGTGATTGAAACGCAGGCAGCTGGTGGTTTTCAATACGTTCTTACCAACATCGAATATTGTGATTTCAAAAGGTTTGGCATTGCAGATAAGCCAGAAAAACCAGGCAGTCTTTATTCTCAATTTTCATCCAACACAAACCTTCTTTTTGCTGATTTAAAAGCTGTGCAAGCAGCTGTTAAAAAGTGTCCTATTCCAGGGATTTTGGTAAACCTTAAAAAGATGACCTATCACACAGGCACAGGACAGAAAAAAGAAGAGGAGATTGCAAGGTTAGAATCTACCATGCAAAATATTGCTGACTTTTTTACAGAAGAGTTTGAGCTGCCTCTTCAAAAAGGTGAAAGAGGCAATCTCGGCACGTATTTAACTTACAACAAAAGACGTAAGACAATTTCTACTGCTAAACGAGCCTTTACATTGGGCTCTTCTCTTGTTGAGACGCCCGAAGGCTGCTTTCTTGATATCTTAAATAATGGTAGAGAGCTTCTCTTGGAATGCCAGATGGAAACCCCCGAAGAAAATGACTCCTCTCTTTTCTTTACAAGAGGGCCTTCCTTTATTTTTCTTTACCACCCTGCGCTTGGGCCTCTTTATTCGGTCATACAGCAGAAGATTCGAGGAGGCAGAATCTCACCTACGAGCGAGCTTCAGCTTCACATCGCAGAGCTTGACATCTCTAACCTTGATCTTCAAGGAAGCCTGCTTATCCATGCTGATGCTGTGATGGGAGATACAAATGCACAAGGGCTTTTGACGTATTCTTCTAATACGGGCAAATGCACCTTAAAAAATGTCACCGTGCGCAATAAGGGCATCGATTTTGACATGCCCAATGTCTATTGGAAAAATGAGATTGCAAGGCAAGAGAGTTGCCATATTATTGTGAGAGGCCGTTCTGAGTTTTATGCAGAAAACATCACGTTGCCGGGTGATTTTTTCATAGAAGTAGAAGATGGCATGCGCGTTACAGCTTTCCAAAAAGGGGAAGAGATAGAGTTTGTGAAAGAGCCTCTAGGGGATGTTTCTTGGGTCTGGGATTACCAGGTAGAGTCTGATTATACGATTTTACTAAAAAAAGAAAAAAAGTAGTGCACTTGCGCGCACTACTTAAAAACGAAGTTACTTAGATCCTTAAGACACCGGGGTCTTATTGATTAGATCTCTTTAGAGTCAGTTATGTTTATTTTTTGTATAACACCTTTAGGAAAAAACTTTTTATAAAGACACGTTCCAATAATAAAAGCAGCAACACCAATGATGGGAACAGCACCTTTCCAGCCTGGGTTATAGTTGCTCTTAAGGCAAGTATTTTTCAATGCTTTCAGGTCGATGTTTCTAATTTTTGTGCATACAGAAGAGAAGCTTTGGGAAGCTTTATCTTTCCAAGAAAGCTGATTAGGTGTTGCCTGAAAATATTTAGTTATGCTTCCGAGTTGTTTTAAATTAGGTAATATCATAAATTCTCCAATTATTTTTTTTATTAAAAACTACAGTCTTTAAAACACATCAACTGTAAAATTGTAATTATTATATCATAATTCATGATTTATGAATATTTCTATGATTAAAAACGTGAAAATAGGGCAGTGTTCTTTTTAAGATATTATGGGTTAAAGGGTTAAGGTGTCGTTTTTTTTTGTGCACATGTACTTAATCTTTGGGGGTGGAAACGGTTTTTGCGATAATTTAAATTTTAAAAAAAGACTGGGTTTTATATTGAGAAACAAAAAAGCCGCAGGCCTTTGAGGGCTAGCGGCTTTTGTCCTAAAAGAGATGTTTGCTGTTTAACCTATGAAGGTAGCACAGCAGAACGTGAGACCTTACTTAGCAAGTTATTACACTTGAGCTAGTACCTCTTTAGCCTGTCTCAACACATTGTTAACACCATCTACGTGGGCTGCTAGGTTCGTGTTAGCTGTACGGAGTCCACTGATCACAGCCTTAGCATCTGCAAGGGATTTAGAATCAGCAGCGATTTTTGCTGCGACTACTGGTCGCTCTAGAACTGTTAAAAGATTTTCCATATTAGCAGCAACAACTTCAGCGGCTGGAGCGTCTTCTGCTTCCGCGTTAATGTCGTTTTCCACAAATGCCTTAGCAGCTGCAAGTTTAGTAGCAAATTCAGCTTCAGCTTCAGCTTTTGCTATTTTAGCTTTAGCTTTAGCTTGAGTAGCACAGAAACTTCCATACAATCGAGATAGAACAAACGCAGCTACTGCTGTTAATGTTACTAGGACTGCGATGTTTCGAGTTGTTAGGGAAGGGCAAGATCTGCAACTAAAAGGGATCTTTGCGCAAAATCTTGATACAATGCTTTGACTTGCTTGTGAAACTGGAGCAGCAAAAGTTGCTGCTGCTGGTGAAACTTTACCGATAGATGCCATATAAAACCTCCATATAAGTGTAAGAAAAAGGATAAAGGTATCATGTGGTTGTTTTTTCTTGCAACAACATTTTTTATGTTTATGAGAGATGTTGTAGGTGCTTTTTTTTATTTATTAAGGCATAGTGAGGAAAAGAATCTTTCAAAAGGAATATATGAACGAGCAAACAACAGATCGTCTAAAGAGTATACAAAATCGCCTCCTTCACATGTGGAGGTATCTTTGACCTGGCTACAAAAGAATCTGCTATTCAAGAATTGCAACAGAAGATGGAAGAGAGCGATTTCTGGCTAGATAATGTCAGGGCGCAAAAGACCATTGCTGAGTGTAATCAATTAAAGTCTTGGACGTTGCCTTATCAAGAGGTGCAGCAGCGGTTCCAGAATGTGGAAGCGCTTTTGCCGGAGGCAGAAGAGAGTAAAGATACTGAGCTCATGGCAGATCTTTATGAGGAGCTAGCTTTTGTAGAAAAGCAGTTGGAAGAGCTGGAAGTGCGCAAGATGCTGTCGGGGGAAATGGATGGCAAAAACTGTTACCTCAGTATCAATGCGGGAGCGGGGGGAACAGAGGCGTGCGATTGGGCCCTTATGTTATCGCGGATGTATTTGAGATGGGCAACCAAGAGGAAATGGGATATTGAGGTTCTAGATACGGTTGAGGGGGATGTCGCAGGTATTAAAAGCATTACTTATAAAATCTCGGGGCCTTTTGCGTATGGTTATTGTAAGGCGGAAAAAGGGGTGCATAGGTTGGTGCGGATTTCTCCTTTTGATGCGAATGCAAAAAGACATACGAGTTTTGCATCGATTGATGTGACACCTGATATTGATGATGATATTCAGATTGAAATTAGGCCGGAAGATCTAAGAGTAGATACATATAGAGCATCGGGAGCAGGTGGTCAGCACGTCAACAAGACAGATTCTGCTGTGCGCATGACGCATCTTTCTTCGGGTATTATTGTTTCTTGTCAAAAAGAGAGGAGTCAAATTCAAAACCGTGAATCTTGCATGAAAATGCTGCGCGCTAAACTCTATGAAAAAGAGATGATGGAGCGTAAGGCAAAAGTGGAGGAGATGGGTGGAGAAAAAAGGGAAAATGCATGGGGCAGCCAAATCCGCAATTACGTTTTTCAGCCGTATACGCTTGTAAAAGATACGCGTACGGGTTATGAGGTGGGAGATGTGAAGGGTGTCATGGATGGGGAAATCGATGGGTTTGTGCTGGCGTTTCTGAAGGAGTTTGGGTAATGGAACATGATATTCGTTATACATATGTGACAGATATCATGTACTTAAAGCAGTGGCTGCAGGCGCCTGGGATGTTGCAATACTTTCCTATGGCTACAGAAAAAGAATGGGAAGATGCGGCGCAATGCTGGATTGGTTTTTGCAGATGGAGCTGTAGTTTGACTGCAACCGTGGGTCATGTGCCCTGCGGTATTGGTACTCTTTTTCTCATGCCTTACAAAAAAGTTGCTCACCACTGCCTTTTTAAAATCATTGTAGATCCTAAGTTCCAAAGGAAAGGGATTGGGGCTTCGCTTGTGCGCAATTTAAAACATCTTGCGAGGAATTATTTTCGTTTGGAACTGATGGATATTGAAGTGTTTGAAGGTAATCCCATCATAGATCTCTTGAAAAAAGAGGGATTTTATGAGGTCTTTCGGCAGGAGAAGTTTGTCAAAGAAAACGGGGAGTACAGGGCGCGTATTTTCATGGAGGCAAAGCTGTGACAGTTGGTGTGAGAGTCTCTGAGATAGAAGATATCCCTTATTTAACGACGTGGCTCAATGATCCGAGCGTTTTGCGCTGGTTCCCGATGGCAGATGCTAGAGAAGTAGAAGATTCTGTCCGTATTTGGACGGGGTATATCCGTTTAAAAAGCGCTTTAACGATATGTGTAGATGGCACTCCCGTTGGTATGGCAAATCTATATATTGCCCCTTTTCAGAAGCTTACGCACCAGAGCCTATTTTCTATTATGATTGATGAGCGCTATAGAGGGCAGGGTCTTGGAACGATACTCATGGAAAAGCTAATGAAATTTGCAAAAGAAGAGCATAAAATAGAGCTACTTCATCTAGAGGTCTACGATAAGAATCCAGCAATTGGTCTTTATAAAAAAATGGGTTTTAAAGAATATGGACGTCATCCTCACTTCATCAAGTTAGATAGTGAGTATGTCGATAAAGTTTTAATGCAAAAAGAACTATAGGTACGTATGGCAGGACATAGTAAGTGGGCAAACATTAAGCACCGTAAGGGAAGAGCTGATATCATTAAGGGGAAGATCTTTTCTAGGATCACAAAAGAGATCATCACGGCAGTCAAGCAAGGGGGACCTGATCCTAAATCTAATCCGCGGCTTAGGCTTGTTCTTCAGAAGGCACGAGGCGCTAATATGCCGAACGACAATATCGAGCGTAATATTAAAAAGGCAAGTAGTGCAGATCAAGCCGATTATCAAGATGTCACTTATGAGCTTTATGGATACGGAGGGGTAGGGATCTTTGTTGAGATCATGACAGACAATAAAAATAGAGCATCTTCTGAAATGCGTATTGCAACCAATAAAAGAGGGGGCACTATTGCAAGTCCGGGCGCGGTTGCTTTTAATTTTGATCGAAAAGGGGTCATCCAAGTTCTGAAGAAAAGTGGGAAAGAAGATGAGATTTTTCTAATAGCAACGGAATCTGGCGCAGAAGATTTTGAAGGGCATGATGATATCTATATTATCACAACGCCTCCAGAGGCGCTTTTTCAGGTGAAAGATGCTTTGGATCAACACGCTATTGCTTCTGAGTCAGCAGAGCTTGAAATGATTCCTAAGGTGCATGTCGAGTGTAATGCAGAAGATGCAAAAGCTAATGAAGAACTCATCGATTGGATTGAAGCGTTAGATGATGTCGATGCTGTCTATCATAATATGAAGACATGATATTATATCTAGGAACAGATCCTTCTCATTTTGCAGCTAGGGGAAAAGTTTTGCACTATCCTGTTATCAAGCTGATTCCAAGAGATATTCCTGCACATGTTTTTGATGATATGTCACTTTATACGCACTGCATTTTTACAAGCAAAAATACGGTGTCTATTCTAAAGGAGAAGATGCCTTTAGAGATGTTAAAGGATAAAATTATCATCGCTATAGGAGACGTGACAAGAGCTAAACTTGAAGAGGAAGGGCTTGTAGTATCAGCTGTTGCAAAGGAAGAAACGCAAGAGGGTGTAGTGGAGATGTTGAAAAGCATGTCGCTTGATCAGGCGTATATATTCCTTCCTCACTCTGCGCTTGCAAGGGATGTGTTAGAGAGGTTTTTGGTAGAACATCGTGTAAGGCATCAAATCTGCGATCTATATGATACGGTAGCGCAAAAATTAGATCCCGTGCCAGATCTTGAAATGGTAGAGACAATTGTGTTTACAAGTCCTTCGACAGTCAGAGCCTTTTTCGAGATTTTTTCTTTTTTGCCTCCTGAAAAAAAAGCAGTGTGCATAGGTCCTGTTACGCAAGAGGTGTTTGACCAGAAAAGACGAGAAGCTTATTCTCAAGGATCATAACGAAGGAGATTTATGAATTACAAACTTCCCGATATGCCTTACGATTTTAATGAGTTAGAGCCTGTGATATCAGCGCAGATTATGGAAATCCACTATACGAAACATCATCAAGCGTATGTGACAAATTTAAATGCAGCGCTCGAAAAATATCTAGAAGCTGAGAAAAACTCTGATATAGGGGCGATGATTGCTTTGCAACCTGCCATTAAATTCAATGGGGGCGGGCATATTAACCACTCTATTTTTTGGACCAATCTTGCGCCTGTAGGCAAGGGGGGAGGAGAGCCGCCAAAGGGTCATTTGGCTCATGCCATTGAGAAGACATTTGGATCACTTGATCAATTCATTGAAAAGTTTACCGGCCAGACGGTGGCTATCCAGGGCTCTGGATGGGGCTGGCTTGGGTATGATAAAGGTAGCAAGCGGCTGATCATTACGACGTGTGCCAATCAAGATCCGCTTACTACGCAGGGGTTTGTGCCTCTTTTAGGCATAGATGTATGGGAGCATGCTTATTACCTCCAGTATAAGAACGTGCGGGCCGAGTACGTAAAAAATATTTGGAAAATTGTGAACTGGAAGAATGTAGAGGAAAGGTATCAAAAAACATTATAAGTTGTTATTGAAAATGATGGATAGGCTTGTTTTCTTTTAATTTTTATAGTATCATTGTATGTATAACAATTTTTTAATTGAGGCAGTAAATGTTTGCAATTGCAAAGCTTTTTAACAAAAATAAGCCGATTCAGGTCCAAGTAGTCAAAAAAGATGACTATAGTGGATGGATTAAATGCTCAGGTTGCGGAGAACTGATCCATGATCATGAGCTAGAAAAGAATCAATTCTGCTGCCCTAAATGTGACTACCATTACAGACTAACAGGGATGCAACGGATAGAGCTGCTGGCAGATAGCAGCTCCTTTAAAGAGCTGTTTACCAAGTTCCAGGCAATAGATCCTTTAAACTTTGTCGACTCAGAACCTTACAAAGATCGTATTCAGAAAGCAAAAAAGAAGACAGGAAGAGATGAAGGTGCAATTGTTGGGTCATGTTCAGTAGGTGGCATTACGGTTGCTCTCGGCGTTTTAGATTTTAGCTTTATGGGCGGGTCTATGGGATCTGTCGTCGGTGAAAAGCTAACTTCTATCATCGAATATGGTTTGCAAAAGCAGCTGCCTGTTGTGATTGTTTCTGCATCGGGAGGAGCTAGGATGCAAGAGTCTATTCTTTCTCTTATGCAGATGGCAAAAACATCGGCTGCGTTAGGCAAACTACATGAAGCAGGACTTCCCTACATTTCTATTTTAACCAATCCGACAACAGGTGGCGTAACGGCTTCTTTTGCTTCTTTAGGAGATATTATCATAGCAGAGCCTGATGCGTTGATTGGTTTTGCAGGATCACGTGTTGTGGAACAAACAATTGGTCAGAAACTTCCTCCGGGCGCACAAAAATCGGAATTTCTACTCGAAAAAGGGATGATCGATTGTATTGCTCCTCGACATGAATTGAAAAATAAGTTACACTCATTTTTACGTTTTCTAACAGGGAATGCGCGTAATTTTAAAGAGTTTTCAGAAATGGATGAAAGATCTTTAGGAAAAATGCCACAGAAGCTCAAAGAGCTTCTAGTCGCTGGAGAATCAGAGTTAACAAATGTCAAATGAATGTAAAAATGTAGATGTTTCTATCATCGTTTCTAAGGGAGCCAAGCCTCCTATTTATTCTTCAGCTCTTGCTGCAGGGGCAGATGTTAGTGCTTACCTTTCTACCGATATCATCCTAGAGCCTGGTTCTACGGCATTAATTCCTACGGGCTTGCGCTTAGCTATACCAGAAGGTTTTGAGATCCAGGTTAGACCTCGTTCAGGTCTTGCGTTGAAATATGGTATCACTGTCCTTAATTCCCCTGGAACTATTGATGCTGATTATCGAGGAGAACTGGGTGTGATTCTCATCAATCATGGGAAGGAAAGTTTTACTGTGACTCCGGGTATGCGGGTTGCTCAAATTGTATTAATGCCGATATGTAAAGCAGCCTTTGTGTTAGAAGAAGAGTTGACAACGACTTTACGTGGAGAGGGCGGTTTTGGACACACAGGTACGCATTAAGCTTTTACGAAAGAGAGATCGATTTCTCTATTTATTAATTAAGTTACGTCATTTCTTGAGAAAAGGAGAAGATTTGTCAATTGCTGAATACTTAGATGATAGGTTAGTCGTTTTCTTGGATGTCGAGACGCGCGATGAGGCTCTCAATAAGCTTGCTGCTACTTTAGACGAAGCTCATAAGTTAAAAGATAGAGACGCTTTTTACAAAGCAATCATCGATCGAGAAAAAATTGTGTCTACAGGTATAGGTCTCGGTGTTGCAATTCCTCACGCTAAACTTCCTGGTTATGAAGACTTTTTCATCTCTATCGGTATTCAAAGCGGACGAGGAATAGAATGGAATTCTCTAGATGGTTCTCATGTTCATTTAGTTTTTATGATTGGGGGGCCCGACAATCAACAGACAGCCTATCTTAATATCTTATCCCGTTTAACAACTGCCATCAAAGATCCCAAAAGAAGGTTATCCCTTTTAAATGCGACTTCTGCTAAACAAGTGATAGAGCTATTTAAAGAGTGTTAAGGTAATCATGGACTTAAAGATTAAAGATGTCGCAGAACTTCTCAACGTATCTGAAACCACCATTCGTCGTTGGTTAAAAGATGGTAAAATCCCCGCCTATCAACTCAATCATCAATACCGTTTTAGTAAAAGTGAAATTGAAGATTGGATGATGAAATGCAAATTAGGTGAAGGGGGTTTTTCTCCTTTTAGCGAAAAACAAATCTATCCTCCTCTCAATGAAGTAGCAACTCCTCAGCGTGGCGGGCTTCAATCATTTAGTCTTTATCGGGCGATGCATAAAGGAGGAATACTCCATGACGTACCTGGTAAAACAAAAGCTCAAATTATAAAGAATGCGATGCAAAAAGCAGCACCGCGTATAGGCTTTGATCCTGAGCTCATCACTGAGCTTTTGCTAGATAGGGAAGCTCTTATGTCGACAGCTTTGAATAACGGTATTGCAATTCCCCATCCTAGAGACTCGATTCTCGAACATCCCGGATCTGATCTGATTGTAACTGTGTTTCCTGAAAAGCCTATCGACTATAATGCTTTAGATGGAAAGCCTGTGCACACATTATTTTTTCTATTTTCTTGTTCAGACAAAACGCATCTCCAACTTTTATCTAAGCTTGCGCATTTGACAAATCAAAAAAATGCTCTCGAATTTTTAGCAGAAAAACCCACTGCTGAAAAATTGCTAAGCTATGTGAAAGATTGGGAGCCTTCTGTCCGTAATTAGGTTCCATAAAATTTTTTCTTATTTGAGAAAAGTTGCCCTTGCCTTATACTGCCTTAGTTGATTAGATAAAGAGCATAGTTTTGCTCATCTAAAATAGTGAGGATTATGGGAAAAGGACTTTTTGCAAAGAAATCGATCGGAGCTCTTTTAAAAGATGCTTCTGAATCGAAGCACGGACTTAAACGTACGCTCGGGCCCTTCAATTTGACTGCGATGGGTATTGGAGCCATCATTGGGGCTGGATTATTTGTTCTAACAGGGGAAGCTGCAGCTAAATTTGCAGGACCTGCTGTTATCATTTCATTTATCATTGCAGCCATCATCTGCGGTTTATCAGCTCTTTGCTATGCAGAGTTTGCTTCTTTAATTCCTATATCGGGAAGTGCTTATACTTATGCATATGTGACTATGGGAGAATTTTTTGCTTGGATCATGGGGCTTGCACTCACACTCGAATACCTTTTTTCTTTCTGTACAGTAGCTGTTGGATGGTCGGCGTATTTTGGGAGCTTGATGAAAGATCTGGGCTTTGAGATTTCTTCTATCGTTGCCAAGTCACCTTTAGTTTATGACGTCGACTTTGGTTGGACATCTACAGGAAGTTTTCTGAATCTTCCTGCGATTATCATCATCGCTTTAATTGGATGGATGGTGTCTGTCGGTGTAAAAACGGCAGCTGTGCTCAACAACCTTCTTGTCTTTGTCAAGATCGGCATCATTCTTTTGTTCATTGCCTGTGGAGTAGCTTATCTTAAAGTAGACAACTGGACACCTTTTATTCCGGCTAATACCGGCGTATTTGGAGAGTTCGGATGGAGCGGTATCTTTAGAGGGGCGGGGATTGTCTTTTTTGCTTTCTTAGGCTTTGATGCGGTGTCAACACTTGCTCAAGAGTCAAAGAACCCTCAAAAAGATATGCCTATAGGGATGCTTGGGTCTCTTGGTATTTGTACTGTTTTGTACATTGTCTTTGGACTTGTTTTGACAGGAGTCGTGAGTTATACCTTCTTGGGAGTTCCTGATCCTATTGCTGTTGCTGTCAACGCGCTAGGCCCTCAATTTACGTGGCTCCGTTTGATTGTAAAAATTGCGATTTTAGCAGGACTGACCTCTGTGATTCTCGTGATGTTAATGGGCCAAGCAAGGATTTTTTATGCGATGGCTCAAGATGGTCTTATCCCAAAAGTATTTGGAACGATTAGCCAGAAATTTAGAACACCTTTATTCACAACGGTTGTAGTAACACTTGTGGGTATGGGTATTGCAGGATTTTTGCCGGTTAATATCTTAGGCCAGTTAACATCTATGGGAGCGCTGTTTGTGTTCGGTATGGTGTGCTTTGGGATTTTAATCCTACGCTTTACTCAGCCGCATCTCCACCGTCCTTTTAGAACACCCTTTACGCCGTGGGTGCCTCTTTTAGGAACGCTTTCTTGCTTCTTTTTGATGGTCTTAATGCCAGGTGTGACGTGGCTTCAATTGCTTGCCTTTATGGTGATCGGTTGCTTGTTCTACTTCATGTACGGTAGACATCATAGTAAGTTGCAGAAATCTTCTAGATAATAAGAGCGCCGCCAAGGCAGCAATCGTCTTGATAAAAGACGATTGACTGCCGAGGGGTTATGGCTCTTTGAGGAGTCACAAAAGAGACAACAAGATGGCCGTCTTCAATTTTTTCAATCACGCACTCTTGGTCAGGTTGCCGGTAGCGGATCTTCGCATGGCAGCGCAGGGGCAGCTCTGGAGCTTTTCCACTGATCCAGTGAATATCTGAGGCAGTAAGTTTAGAAGAGTAAAGCGCCGGATGATCTTCTCCTTGTTCGACATAGATAATGTTTTTCTCTACGTTTTTCCCCACTACGAACCACGCATCTCCCGCTCCACCAATACCAAGACCTTTTCTTTGACCAATGGTATGATACGCAACGCCCGTATGCTGTCCTACAACCTTCCCACTTAAGGTTTGGAGATCTCCTGCCTGGTAGGGAATGAACTGACTTAAGAAAGGCTTAAAATTTCTCTCTCCGATAAAGCAGATGCCCGTGCTATCTTTTTTCTCTGATGTTGCAAGTCCGTTTTTAGCGGCAATTGCTCTTACTTCTTTTTTTGTCAAATCGCTCAAGGGGAACAAGACTTTTTCTAATGTCTTTGCTTGGAGTGTGTAGAGGAAATAGGTTTGATCTTTATCTTGGTCAACACTTTTTAAAAGTCTTTGGTGGTCTGTTTTTGCATAGTGGCCTGTTGCCAAAAAGTCAGCACCCAGTTCCAGTGCTTTTTGGAAGAAAACTTTAAACTTAATTTCTCGATTACATAGGACATCTGGATTAGGAGTATGTCCTAGTTTGAGCTCTTCTATAAAGTGCGTAAAGACGTTGTCCCAATATTCTTTTACGAAGTTCACAGAAAAATAGGGAATACCAATCTGCTCACAGACTTTCACAACATCTTCGTAATCGTTTGATGAGAGGCAGACACCTTCACTATTTTTCTCTTCCCAATTCTTCATGAAAAGGCCGATCACCTCGTATCCTTGCTCTTTTAAAAGCAAAGCAGATACAGATGAATCTACCCCTCCAGACATGCCAACAACAACTTTTTTTTTCATAAAATTTAAAGGAAGTATACTCCTAACAATTGAAATTTGCAATGGCTCTTGCACTACGGGGTATTTTAGTAAAATATTTATTATAAGTACTTATTAATTAACAACTTATATTGAAAAAAGCATGCGCTTCTATACAAAACAACCCTGTCTTTTGTATAGCTGCTGGTGAAAAGACACCTGTCTTTTATAGACTTAAATAGAAAGTTGACGATTTTAAAACGTATTTACTTTCACTTGAGAAGGGTTGATGAATAACTTCCCTGTCTTGATGGGCCAGTAGAGTATGGTAGCTGCAGGATTATCACCCCACATAGGCAGCCAGTTGTAGATAGGCTTGAGCTCTTTAAGGCGGCTTCCCTCTGTTTCCAGTAGGGATGTGAAAAAATACTTGTCTTCTATGGTCTGGTTTTTAAGGCTGTTTTCTGTCCACAAATTCAGTAGGGCGGCATTTTGTTTGAAGACGATCACCCCTGAATTGAACAGTACGCCTTTATCATCCCTTTCCAGGCATAGCCCCATGTCTTTGCCTTCTTCAAGCTCCTCAAATAGGCAAGATAGGCTAGAGCGCACCTCGCAGTTAAGCTCTATCCAGATAGTCGTTTTAAAGGGGGATAACTGCAGTATTAGAGGCTTTATAGACCCCCTTTTACCCCCCAAAGAGGGCTGTATAACAGTCCCTTTTTCTTGAGCCCAGGCAAGGGCCTTCTTAGACATGCCACAATTGACAAACGCGATAGGATAGGTGTTATAGAGGCTATAGGCTGCATACCAGCCAGCTAGGAGCCATTCAGAGTGTAGATCGACAGCAACAAGTATCCCTTTTTCCATAATAAGCCCTCTTTGGGCTATTTATAGCAAGTGGTCTTGTTTAATGCGAGCTTTGCAAAAAATCGAGGATTTTTTACCCATGACTTGCCAAAAATCCCAGCAAAATGGCGGCGCAAGGGTGATTTTGCGCCCTTTTTTAGAGGAGAGCTTACGACCTTCATCGCGCAAAAGCTCCCTGAGTCTAACTTGCTCAAGTAGTCAAGGCGACATAATGTTTCTCATCTAGCAAGCACGGGTTGGAGTGCCAGTTAAACACTTGGCGCAGGTCGGAGTTGTTACCTAACATTGCCTCGACGCTTGCACTTTCGCCTTCATTACCAACAAAGGAGAAGGCATCCCCGGCATTTAGCA
>CANJJB010000038.1 GCA_947474635.1 Parachlamydiales bacterium
GGGCTTGCGCCAATATTTGTCGTAGAGGCGCTCACAAGTAAGGGGTCGTTGTAGGGAATAAGAAAGCTGATGATTCCCATCGATAAAATATAGAATAGGAGGATGCGCCAAAAAACGCTCTTAACAGCACGGGGTATGCTTGTGCCAGGGTCTTTTGTTTCACCTGCTGTGATCCCAAAAATCTCTGTTCCCTGGAATGAAAAACCAGCAATCATCAAGACTCCAATGAACCCTACCCATCCGGCATGGAAAGGCCCGTCGCCAACACTCCAATTGCTCAAGTTGAAAGGTTGCTCATTGCCAATTAAACCAGAAATCACAAGTATGCCTAAAATGATAAATAAAATCACAGCAACCACCTTGATTCCTGAAAACCAATACTGCGACTCACCGTAAAAGCCAACCGACATAAAGTTAAGCCCAAGAACCATCAGGAAAAAGATAACGCTCCAGTATAAAAAGGAAATCTCAGGAATCCAGGTGTGCATGATTAAAGCTGCAGCAGACAGATCAACAGCCGTGGTAATGGCCCAGTTAAACCAATAGTTATAAGACATGGCAAAACCAAAGGCTGGATCAACGAACCTGCTAGCGTAATCACAAAAACTTCCCGTAGAAGGAATCAGCGTTGACATCTCACCTAGGCTTGTCATCAAGAAATACACCATGAGACTAATCACAGCATAAGCAAGAAGAGAGCCGCCAGGCCCTGCCATGTGAATGGCTGTCCCACTTGCAATAAAAATCCCCGAACCAATAGATCCGCCAATTGCAATCATGGCAATATGGCGCGCTTTAAGGCCTCTTTTTAATGTATTAGACATGGTAGCACCAACAATCGGTTAAATGGTCGTTCACAAGGCCTACTGCTTGCATGTAGGCGTACATAATGGTTGATCCAACAAATGTCATGCCACGTTTTTTAAGATCTTTAGATAGGGCAAGACTTTCTGGAGTTGTGGTAGGAACATCTTTAAAGCTCTTCCATTTGCCCTTTAGTGGCTCTTTATTTACAAAGCCCCAAAGGTAAGTATCAAACGAGCCAAATTCTTTCTGGATATCCAAAAACACCTGAGCATTTTTGCGCGCTGCATAGATTTTTAAGCGATTGCGAATGATCTTGTCATTGAGACGGAGCGTTTCTAATTCCTCATCTGTCATATTGGACACTTTAATAGGATCAAAGTTATGGAAAGCTTGCTTATAACCTCCACGTCTTTTTAGAATCGTCTCCCAACTAAGACCTGCTTGAGCGCCTTCTAGTATAAGCATCTCAAAAAGGAGCTGATCATCATGGACGGGAATGCCCCACTCCTTATCGTGGTACTCCCCGTAAAACTCCTTGCCGAGGCCTCCCCCAAAACAACGCTTTTTATTCATGGACGGCCTTGTCAGAAGTAAAAGAGAGTTGGCGCTTTTTCTGGTACTGCCAGAATAAGAAAGCAGGCAAGATCATGAGGCCAAAGCCTCCTCCGATCATCAAAATATATTGCATCTTGCTACCGATATCCATACCTGCTGGCGGCTGAAAGCCAATCACGATTGTAACAACGCACGCGCAGATACCAGCAAGACAAGATAGAGTACGTATTCCCTTAGGGATACGGTAGCTATTGTCTGGTCTTTTCAACTTCAAAGCAGCAAGAAAGAGTAAAATGTACATGAGCATGTAAAGGCCGGTACTAAGAGACATTAAAAACCAGTAGTAAGCATTCACATTGGGAACAAATTGAAGAGAAAAAGCAAAAACAGACACAAGCACTGCTTGCGCAATCAGAATCCTAAAAGGCACCCCATGTTTGTTTTTGACTAAAAAGAAAGAGGGAAGAAACCCGTACTCTGCTACTTGTAAAAGACCCTTGGCTGGAGAAAGGAGCCAGTTGATCGATCCCCCTGTACTTCCAATTACAATTAATAAAGCAAGTACCGGAATTAAATACGGCATATTGAAAGCTGTTAAAAATGTCGTAAAGGTCTGCATGATGCCATCTACAAAATTGATATCCCCTTTGGGTATGACAACAGCAACAGCAAGAGAGCCTAAAACAAGTGTTCCAAGTAAAATAGCCACTGCATAACCGATAGCTTTAGGGAAATTCTTCTGAGGATTTTCAATATCGCTCACATGCACGCCCGCTAATTCCATGCCTAGAAAAGAAGCCATAATGGTCACTAAAGCCCCCCCGTTATCTAGCAGGTTAAAAGAAGGGATCAGCTCTTTCCAAGAAAAGCTTACTGCAAGCGTATTAGAAGAAAAAGCCCACCATACGCCCAGAACAATCAAAAATACCATCGGCACAAGAGTTCCAATAACGCCGCAAAAAGAGTTCATTCTCACCGACACTTTTATCCCCTTCAAGTTTAAAAGAGTAAGCGCCCAAAAAGTCACAAGCGAGGCCCCCAGTAGAAATGTCCTATCATGGGCTAAAGATGGAAAAGCCAAATGCGTAGCTGTCCCCGCAATGAAAAGAAGCATTGTAGGATACCACACCATCGTGTTGATCCATTGGAGCCAGACAGCCAAAAGACCCATCTTATTACCAAACGCATGGCGCACCCAATGAAAAACTCCCCCCTCTTTTGAATAACGGGATGAAAACTCTGCAGAAATGAGCGCAATCGGGATCAAAAAGATAATCGCTGACAAGATGTAAAAAAATATTAGAGAACTACCAAAAAAGGCCGTTGTAGGCAAAGTCCTAATGCTATCGATAGCAGCTACAATCAGAAGCACAAGAGAGAATAAAGGAATTTTATTGTTCATAATGGTGCAGGATATTTTATGCCATTAGGCATAAAATATCTATATTGATTTTTCACTTAAGAATAGTAGTAATCGATCTCTTCGTTCTTCTTGGGACCAATCACCCGCCAGTTGAGACGAAGGCCGTAGTGATCAAAGTGGATCTGGCCAAAATAGGTGTCCCCTTCACAGAGATGGGAATCTACAGAAGATAGGGAGCTTTTTCCGGCAGGCGCTAAGTGAAAAAGAAAGACGGGGTGATCAGGACCCCTACGGAGGTGCTCTAAAGCAATCACGCCGGCTAAGCGATCGAGGCTCCAGCGGAATACGTTGCTGAAATTAAGCTCGGCTCCTTGCTTGCCCTGCCATATACCCTTTTCTTGAAAAACTAAGATATTAGAGCCTTCTTTGGTTACAAGCACTTCTCCGCTTCCTTTCCCATTCCAGCCATGCTCTTCTTTTGATTTGGTTTTGGCATTAAAGGTTAGCTGCTTTACCTTCTGAAGCTGCTCCCAAAAAGCTAGAAGAACTTGGGCTTTATGCGCAGGAGTTATAGAGCTCATTTCAGGGTCTTCTTTCATAACATAGTAATTTTTTTTCTCTTGAGCGGGCAAAAGTGTATAGGCTTTTTTGAGAAGGTGCTCTAGCTCTCCTATAAGAGGATAGGCGGGATTAAATTGATAGAGCTTGGTCTTTCCGGCAGAGTAGCTGGTGATAAGTCCCCCTTTTTCTAGGCGCATGAGGGCTTTCTGGAGAGGCGTTAGAGGTGTTCCTAAAGATCTATGGAGCTGAGTCCCATAGCATCTGCCGTTGACAAAGAGAAAAATGAGGATCCTTTGGATATTTTTGTTTCCGCACAGAGCTTGTAACATAAAAAAATCAACCCCTCTTTTATAACATATAAACTAAAAAATAGTTTTTAGCAAAACACCTGGAAAGTCATCTATTTTCCCTATTTTTAACCTATCTTCGATTTTTTATAAACTATTTTATAGTTTTATTAAGCCAGGGGAGCCAAGAATTTTTGTTGAAAACAGAATAAAATCCCCCTATACTTGGCACTTTCAATTAACCCACATGGAGAAAAGACATGTTAGACAAGTCTCTTGTTAAGAAAAAACCCTTTGAAACGATCTCTTCTTTTGGTCAAACAATTGCCTCAGCCGTAAAGAGTTTGCCTATTTTGCAAGTGATACTCGCCTCTTGCTTTATTGCCCTATGCGCTCAGATCAAGATTCCTCTATATTTTACTCCCGTGCCTTTCACTGTCCAAAGTATTGGGGTGATGCTTGTGGGATCAGTTCTTGGAAGTCGCAAAGGAGCTTTAGCTGCTCTTGCCTATTTAACACAAGGAGCTTTGGGGCTACCTGTTTGGTCAGGCGGCGCTAGCGGAGGCCTTGCTTATCTTATGGGACCTACGGGCGGTTATCTCATGGCTTACGTGGTGCAGGCTTACATGATTGGCTTCTTTGTTGAAAGATACACCAGGGCAAACCTCTTTAAAATAATGGGAGTCCTTGTGCTCTCTATTTGCGTGCAACTCTCTATAGGATCTCTCTGGCTTGCCCAATTTGTGGGTCTTGAGCGTTGCTTCACTTTAGGTTGTTTCCCTTTTATTCTCGGTGATGCTGCCAAGGCTTTCCTTGTAGCTACCTCTATCAGATTCTTCAGAAAAAAATCTTAATTCTTAGCACAACTCACATAACGTGAGTTGTGCCACTTTATCTTACTTATTTACCAACGATTCATAAACCCTGAAGGTATTCTATGCATATATGCAAAGCAAGCGTTCATTTTCCCATCATGAAAATGGACATACAGCTAGACTTTCCACTCGAAGCATCTACTACACTACAAGAATTTAAAGAAAAAATTTTTGAAGGTTTCTGGCAATATACACACTTCCGCACAACTATCGATATGCATGGAACACCCGACATGGTAGTACTCTCAGACTCAGCATTTCAAGAAATTAAAACCGATGCAGAATTAAGGCAGCGTATAGAACAATCTGCTAGCGCCGTCTTTAATACACGCTTTAAAGCTCACTAATGGATAACCAAAAAGTATATGGCCTTGAGCTCAATGAACACACGGGATGCGCGCACTATGCAAGCTCTCTTGATATCATTGCCATCAAGTTCAAATGCTGTGGTAAATACTATGCGTGCTACAAGTGTCATGAGGCACTTAGAGATCACCCAGCTGAGCGCTGGGAACCTAAAGACTTTGCAACAAAAGCCGTTCTCTGCGGCCATTGCGGCCATGAGATGAGCATTGAGCAGTATCTCTTCTGCAAGAGCTCGTGCGTCCATTGCCACTCTCCATTTAACCCTAAGTGCGCGCTGCACTGGGATCTTTACTTTGACAAGTAATTAGGCAAATTGAGAAACTCCAAATACTTACAAAAGGTCACAACAACTATGAATTATAATAAAGAAACGCAAGGCAAAAAATTTGTGATCGGTGTTGCCATAAAAACTTCCAATCAGAATGGACAATTTCAGAAAGATGTGCCCCCTTTTTGGGAAAAGTTCTACCGGGAAAATACTGTAGAAAAAATCCCCCGCCGCAAAAATAAAAACCTCCTAGCTGTCTATACAGACTACGAGGGAGATCACACGAACCCTTTCACATACATCATTGGCTGCGAGGTCGCAGATTTAAGTGCCGTGCCTGAAGGAATGGTCGGCATTGAAGTGGCTCCTGCTACCTATGCTATCTTTACAACTAAAGGAGCTTTCCCTGAATGTATGGGACAAGCGTGGCACACGATCTGGCACTCCCATATAGAGCGCTCTTATATCACAGACTTTGAGATCTATGGCCCCGATTTTAATCCCCAGACTAAGCCAGAAGTCAAAATCGAGATTAGCTTAAAAGGAGAGTGAAGCCTCTCCCTTAAGAGCTTAATGGAAAGAAATTTGTTTACACCGTATCTTACCTGTTGTGCTTGAAGTTTCGAGGTCTTTCAAGTATAATTGTTATTTTTAACAAGGGCAAAAAATAAGATGCGTAAGTTAATAGTTCTTCTTTTCATGAGTAGCGCAAGCCTTTTTGCAAGCAATCAGCCCCCTTGCGCTTTTTGCGATGCAGCCGTTCTTGAGTACCAACACTTCTATGAAGATGATCTAGTCATTGGTTTGTATACACATAAACCCACAATGCCAGGACACTGTCTTATTATTCCCAAAAGACACGTTGAGCGCTTTGAAATGCTATCGGATGAAGAGTCTCTGAGGATGTTTCAGGTGATTAAGAAAACAGATGTAGCTGCACAAAAAGTCTTTGGAACATCTGCTTACTTGCTTTTGCAAAAAAATGGACATGAAGTTGGACAAACAGTCCCCCACGTGCATTTTCACTACATCCCCCGCAAAGCAGGCGACTCCTCTGTAGTTGTATTCTTATTTAAGATGTTTCTTTCAAATGTGAAGGGCCCCATTTCTCCTGAAGAAATGCACGAGACTGTAGAAAAACTAAAAGTAGCGATGGAATAAACAATGCATATAGAAGTATACGAAAAAAAGCCCGAAGGATTCTTAGCTAAAACAGAAGTCGCAGCCTGCTACATTGAAATAGATGGCAAGATTCTTTTCCTCCAAAGGGCAGAGCGCTGCTCTGAGCCTGGAACGTGGAGCCTGCCTGCTGGAAAACTTGAACAAGGTGAGAGCCCAAAAGAGGCAGCTATCCGTGAGCTGTTTGAAGAAACGGGTATTGCCCTAGATGTAGGAGCTGATATTCAATATACAGGATCGAGCTACGTACAGAAAACCGGGGGTGATTTTGTCTTTCATATATTCACCGTACGTTTGGATAAAATGCCTGCTGTTCATTTATCTGAGGAACATCAAAACTATATATGGGCCTCATCAAAAGATCTAGAAACACTTCCCTTGATATCAGGCGCCAAGGAAACGGTTCCCATGCTACCAAAAACCCCTACTGTCAAAAAACGCACAGGTAATACTCACGTTAACGCTTTTCTTATTTTAAGACAGGGAGATAAAGTCTTATTCCATTTAAGAAAAAATACGGGCTACAACGATGAGATGTGGGGAGTAATATCTGGCCACGTTGAAGATGGAGAACCTGCAACAGTCGGTATGATTCGAGAAGCAAAAGAAGAAATCGGGATCACAATATCTCAGGCAAGCCTTAAAGTTGTTCATGTCGTGCATCACAAATCCAACAGGCTCAACCTCAACATCTTTTTTGAATGCACAAAATGGGAAGGTAGTATTACCAATATGGAACCTGATAAGTGTGAAAAACTAGAATTTTTCTCTTTAGATGCTTTGCCAGCTAACACAATTGATGCGAACAGAGTTGTTCTAGAGTATATCCGAGAAGGAAAATTTTATTCTGAGCTAGGTTGGTAACATGATTCTAAAAAAAGAATTCTACTTCGTGCGTCATGGACAGACAGACTACAACATATTAAAAAACAGGGAAAATCTCGATCATCCTGCAGATATTACTCTGAATGATACAGGAAAAGATCAAGCAAGGTTGATTGAGCCACTCATTGCTCTTTTGCCCATTCAGACCATTTGCGCAAGTCCTATGAAACGCGTGCAAGAAACCAAAGAAATCATCGCAGCAAGATTGCAAGCACCCCACCATGAGATCAATGATCTTGGTGAGTGCTCTATGTCTATCTGGAAAGAAATGGCATCTTTGGGAATGTATTCTCCCCTTCCCCAAGAAGGAGAGGCGCGCCTCTTTATGGACAAAGTGAAAAATGGCATCAACGAGGCGCTTTCTTTGCCAGGCCCTTCGCTAATTGTTGCGCACGGTGGAGTCCACTGGGCGCTCTGCTGCCTCATGGGAATTGACACGCACGCATGGGCAATCACCAACTGCACGGTGGTTCATTTCTCCGTTGGAGCTGAGGGAAGTTGGACAGCATCTAAATTGACTTGAGAGATAATCTTCGATGGACAAGCTTCCCATTGATTTAGACAAAGAAAAGATCGACCTGTTTTGCAAAAAATATCACATTGCTTCTTTAGCTTTATTCGGATCTATTTTAACTCCTCAATTTAAAGATTCCAGCGATGTCGATTTTTTGGTAAAGTTCGAACAGACTCATACTCCTTCTCCCTTTGATCTTGTCGATATAGAGTCGGAATTATGTGCGATTGTGGGCCGCCCCGTAGATTTAAAAACGCCTAACGAATTAAGTAGATATTTTCGAGATGATGTTCTTGCTCAAGCAAAAGTCATTTGGGAAGAGTGAAGTCTAAGGAACAAACACATGGCACGTCAGTGGGAAGCAGAGCAAACAATTGAGCCGGCCCTTGCGCTCCAATTAATCCAAAAGCAATTTCCTGAACTTGGAGCTACAAAGATTAAACTTCTTGGTACGGGATGGGACAATAGCGCTTTTCTTGTAGATGAAAGCTTGATCTTTCGCTTTCCTAGAAGAGAAATAGCACTTCCTCTTCTAGAAACTGAGTGGTGTATTTTGCCAAAACTTGCTCCCCTGATTCCTCTGCCGATCCCTGTTCCTAGATGGAAAGGATCGCCCGCACTAGGATTCCCTTGGCCTTTTATAGGCTACCGCATGCTACCGGGAGTTACTGCTTGCTATGCAAATCTCTCTGAAAAAGAAAGAGCGCAGCTGGCAGAGCCACTTGGTAGATTTCTTGCAACTCTCCATGCAATGCCTCTATCTATTATGGATGGCTGTCCTATTACGGAAGACAACAAGGAGCGCATTGATGGATCGGCATTAACAAAAAAAATCATAGCTAACTTCCAGGAACTATCTGGGCTGGGCTTGCTGAAAAATGAAAAACAGCTGCTTGCAGTTCTTTGTCACTCGCAAAACTTTAGAGCTCCTGTTTCTTCCCATCTGGTCCAAGGAGACTTTTATGTAAGGCACATTCTTGTCGATGACAAACGGCACCTTGCTGGAGTGATTGATTGGGGAGATGTGCACATAGGTGATCCTGCAATTGACCTTGCGATTGCTCATAGTTTTTTGCCAATTGAAGCACATAGTCAATTTAGAAAAGCTTATGGAGATATTTCTCCAGAAACCTGGACACTTGCTAAACTAAGGGCGCTATATGGTAGCTCTCTTCTTTGTTTATTTGGCAATCACTCAGGTGACAAGACGCTTGTGCGCGAAGGTGCGCGCGCACTCAACGTTATGCAAGACTCATTAAAGGAGTATTAAAAATGCAACATCCCAACGAAAAATTCATGAAAAGAGCAATTGAACTTAGCAGGTTTGCTGGTATTGAGAAAAAAAGCGGCGGAGTATTTGGTGCTGTCATCGTCAAAGATGGTCAAATCATTAGCGAAGGCTATAACCGCGTGATGGAAGATAACGATCCAACCTGTCACGCTGAGATGGATGCTATTCGTAAAGCTGGCAAAAAAATAGGCAGCCCCTTTCTTGAAGAATGCGTTCTCTATACAAGCGCTTTTTGCTGTCCGATGTGTTTGTGCGGCGCGTATTGGGCGCACATCAAAGAGATTTATTATGCAGCGACTGTAGAAGATGCAAAACAGTACGGCGATTTTTTGGATGTCAATTATTATGAAGAAATGAGAAAAGAAATTAAAGACCGCGACATCAAGTGCACAGAATTTATGCGCGCTGAAGCTGTTGATGTGTGGAAAGAATTCAACAAAATGCCAGACAGGGCTAAGTATTAAATGATACATGTGATAGAAACGCTAGATGCTCTTCCAGGAAAAGCTGAAGAGCTTAAAAAAGCTCTTCTTGCAATGGTGCCGCTATCCCGCGCAGAAAAAGGTTGCATCTCTTACGACTTATTTCAGGAGCATGACAATCCTCACAGATTTGCTGTCATCATGCGCTGGAAAGATAAGCAAGCTTACGATGGACATAATGCGGCTGCCTTCATCCAAAAGTTTGTGGAAAAGTTTGACAATGTTTTATATTGTAACGTCGTTGAAACTTCCTACAAGTCATTAAACTGACGCTTCAGGCAGAAAGCCGCCGACCTGCATCTTCCACATGCGAGAATAGAGCCCGCCTCTTGCTAGAAGCTCTGTATGCTTGCCTTCTTCTACAATTTTACCCTGTTCAAAGACTAATATTCTGTCCATGCGAGAAAGAGTTGAAAGGCGGTGTGCTATCACAAGTGTTGTGCGATTTTCCATGAGCCTCTCAAGGCTGTCTTGAATGTAGCGCTCGGTAACAGAATCAAGCGCAGACGTTGCCTCATCTAAAATAAGAATCGGTGAGCCAGCTAATATCGCTCTTGCAATTGCAACGCGCTGCTTTTCTCCGCCAGAGAGTTTGGTTCCTCTTTCACCTACTTTTGCATCGTACCCACCGGGAATATTGCGGATAAACTCATCACAGTGCGCAAGTTTGGCTGAGCGCATGACTTCTTCTTCTGATGCTTCAGGGTTGCCGTAGTGTATATTTTCACGGAGCGTTCTATGAAAAAGAATCGGATCTTGCGGTATGAGAGCAATTTGTCTACGTACTGATTCTAGTGTAACGTTTGAGATCTCTTGACCATCGATGGTGATCTTACCTGCATTAAGAGGAAAAAAGCGGAGTATCAGGTTGATAAAGGTCGATTTCCCAGCGCCGGTATAACCCACAAGACCTACTTTTTCTCCTCCACGAATATGCACATGCTTATTGTGAAAAAGGTGCTTTTCTCCATAATAGAAAGAGACATTTTCAAAAATGATCTCACCTGAAGAAACAGTGAGAGGCTTAGCGCCTACTTTATCTTGAATATCTTCCGGATCTTTCATAACAGAATAGGCTTGCTTTGCAATACCAAAGGATTGAAATAAAGTAGGCAGCGTTGTTCCCACATTCCATAGAAGCATGGTAAGGCTCCATCCCGTATTAAATACTTGAACAACTTCCCCTGTAGTAATACGGCCGTGTACCCATAGGTAGAGCATAGCGCCGTTCGTACCAACAATAATACCTAGAAAATAAATGAGTGATAAGAAGCAGCGCAACTTCTCGACATAGACCTTAGCGCGACGACTTGTTGCCTCCTCTTCTTTTTGAAAAGGATCGACGTATCTTCTTTCTTCTTTAAAACGATAGAATAAGTTCACTACAAAGTTATTGGTAAAACTATCGACAATCTTTCCGCTTAACGTGCTTCTTGCCTCTCCGTGCTCGTGCTCATAAACATCACACGTGCGCGCAAACAAAATACACACCCCTAAGTGAACAACAATCCATACCATCATGACCCAAGCAAAGAAAGGATTGATGAACCAGAGGAATACTGTTCCTAGAATACAGGTTGCAATTGCAGGAATAAGAGGCCAAAGAAGGGCCTGAATGATAGCTCCTACCTGCGTGACCATATCTGAGAGTTTATTAGCTAAGCTCCCTGCAAATCTCTCATTAAAATATTTTGGAGAATGGCGCTGCACATGCTCAAACATCGCCATGCGGATATCAGCTTCAAGCTTAGGAAAGGCTCTTGCCTGTAAAAAGCCCATTCCCCGAAATCCTACTTCAACGCCCACAACTAAAGCAATACCACCGATAATGGGTCCTTTTAAAGCTCCCCAAGCAGCCAGTCTATTACCTTCATAATCTGCAAAAACATCAACAACTAATCGAAGAACGTAAGGCCATAGTAAAGCCTCGATTGCCCAAACAAAAGCTACGCCAAAAATGAGGAAGAAGACCCACTTCTGGGGCCGCATAAATTGCCAAATAAAACCGATCAACTCTTTATAAGAAACCGTATTTGTAGTCTTCATACACATGCAGTGTATACTAGGGAATACATTTTTGTCCTATGTCTTTTAAGAGCTGTTTGACAAATCTTCCTCCTAGTGTTAACTTAAAACAATGAAAGAATCCTATAAAAAAGATTTTATAAGAGCAGGATCTATCGCTAAAGAGGTGCGCGCCTTCGGAAAAGAGCTCATCCAAAAGGGAGCATCCTACAACGAGGTCGTTGCCAAGATTCATTGGAAAATTAAAGAGCTTGGAGCAAGAGCTGCCTTTCCCCCACAGATTGCTTTAAATGACATCGCTGCGCATTTTATACCTCGGGCAGGGCAAGACATCATTTTCAGTAATGATATTGTTAAACTCGACATAGGCGTGTGCTACAACGGTGCCATCGGTGACTGCGCTGTAACAATTGATCTATCTGGCAAATATCAAAAGTTGATTGATGCTGCAGAAGAGGCACTTTTAAAAGCAGAGCAAAGTCTCCATGTGGGCCAGCCTCTTTCTGATATTGGAGAGATCATCGGAACAACGATTGTCTCGTATGGTTTTAAACCGATTAAGAACTTGGCAGGACATGGCCTTGGCTACTACAAAATTCATATGCCGCCCTCTATTCCGAACTACAAAGACAAGTCAAAGGGAGAGCTCACAAAAGGGATGACCTTTGCAATTGAGCCTTTTGCAACAACAGGTAAAGGCCTTATCTATGAAGAGGGAGAACCTGAGATTTTTTGCTTTCTTGCAAGCAGACCTGTAAAATCCCCCACCTGCCTTGCTCTTATCGAAAAAATTAAAACCTTCCAGGGACTGCCCTTTGCAACGGGAGATGTGTTATCAGACAAGCTCTCTCTTATAGATGTACAAAAGGGACTTGCTGAACTGATGAAAGCAGGTGTCATTACAGGCTATGGACCCCTCATCGAAGAGGCTCATGGAATGGTTGCGCAAGCAGAGAACTCTGTTTTGATAGACGATGATGGACAGATTTTCATAACAACAAGGTAGGAATGCAAAGCTCAAAAACCTCTTTCTATGTCGCATTATGCGTTGCCTTTGTTGACTACATGGGCCTTGGTCTTATCTATCCTCTTTTCTCTTCGATGCTCTTTGATGTTGACCTACCCCTTCTTCATGCAGCAACATCCCAGCAAATGCGCGGCTTTTGGCTAGGGGTGCTCTTAGCTTTGATGCCTCTTGCGCAATTTTTTAGCTCTCCTATGTGGGGGGCGATGTCTGATAGTCGTGGGCGCAAAACGCCTCTTATTCTTAGTCTAGGTATTGCACTCGGAGGCTACATCATTGCTCTATGTGGGGTATTTTTTAGCAGCCTTTGGCTTCTCTTAGTTTCAAGAGTCATTGTTGGCTGTGCAGCGGGTAACATATCGGTTGTCCAAGCAGCTGTTGCAGATATCAGCGAGCCTTCAGAGAAAACAAAGAATTTTGGACTCTATAGCATGGCACTTGGGATTGGATTTACCTTGGGGCCCTTTTTTGGAGGCGTTCTCTCCTCCTGGAACTACAGCATCCCTTTTCTTTTTGCATCCATTGTTGTTGCCCTTAACCTAGTTTTTGCAATCGGTTATTTTAAAGAAACACATCATGCTCTTTTTGAGAGCAAACTCAGCTGGAATATGGGACTTGGTCAGCTAAAAAAAGCCTTTCTCTTGAAAGGTTCTAGAACTATTTTGCTTGCCTCATTTTTTCATAATTTTGGCTGGTCGTATTTTTTTGAGTTTGCCCCTGTCTATCTCATATCGCGCTTCCACTTTGCACCTAAAGAGCTCGGCTTTTTCTTTGCAGCAGGCGGCTGCTACTACGCGCTGAGTGCGGGGTTTTTAATTAGATCACTCATCAAGCGTTTAAAACCTGAAACACTCTTTTTTGGTGGCATTCTCTTAACAGGAGCCACACTCTTTGTTCTCCCCTTCCTTCCCTCATCCTACTGGATATGGCCCATCATGTTTGTCATCTGCTATTTTGTATCTTTTGTGACACCGACATCTACAACACTCATTTCTAATAACGCCTCTCATAAGACTCAAGGAGAAGCCCTTGGAATATTAGGTTCTGTCAATGCAGCAGCTCTTGTGCTTAGCCCACTTTTTTCTGGATCTGTTGTAGGACTTAACCCCACCCTACCGATGTGGGTAGGTGGCAGCACGATGATTATAGCAGCTTGTATTGTACTCGGGAGTTTTCGGAGTAGACTCTTCTCTCTTCCTCAAGACTAAAGCCTGAGTCCAGGGCCAGATAGCACATTTATTTGGCCTATCTGGCCCTAAAACGCAACCATTTTCGGGCCAGATAGGCCCAAAAAAGAGGCTATCTGGCCCGATTCAAGGCCCGTATCCATAGACAACGGCCGTGCAAAAAAGAAATTTTTATTGATTTTGCGGAGCAAAACCAACCGTCTTGGTTGTCACATCTTCTACCATAAACTCTTTTCTCATGAGTATCTGGGATCTGCCTGGCATCATAAAATTGATTTTCTTTAAATCAACCATTTGCA
>CANJJB010000039.1 GCA_947474635.1 Parachlamydiales bacterium
CATACGTAACTTTTCAAAAGGGATTGAATAACCATGAAATTCTTTCACTTTAAGTTATGGGAGAGATATTTTTTTCTAGAAACAATCAAAGTGTTTCTTTTTGTGCTGTGCTCTTTTTTCTTCCTCTACGCTCTTCTCGATTATGCAACGCACATGGAAGATTTTGTAAAAAAAGAGTCTCTTCAATTCAAGGATCTCATTCAGTTTTACCTCAACCACTTTTTAAAAAGAGCAGACCTGCTGCTACCGCTTGCTCTTTTGGTCGCAACGATTAAAGTGCTCACATCTCTCAATATTAAACATGAATGGATGGTACTCCAGGTAGCAGGCCTGCGTACCCGCAGGTTACTCAGACCCTTTTTCGTGATGGCCCTTCTTTGCGCGCTTTTTAACTGGGCAAACTTTCAGTATCTGCTACCTTCATCCCTGCGTGCCATCGAAGAATTTCACATAAAAAACTTCAAACACTCTCATAGAGCGCAAAGGCAAGAGCTGATGCATATCATCAAGCTCAAAGATCGCTCAAAACTTCTCTATCAATCGTATGATGCTCAAAAAAATGCTTTTTTTGACGTGTTATGGATTCGTTCAGTAGATGACATTTGGCGGATTAAATTCTTAAATGCTGATCCCGCAAAGCCTATAGGCCACTTTGTCGATCATTTAGGCCGCAATAAAGAGGGCTTTTTAGAGAAAAAAGACTCTTACGAGCATTGCCTCCTTACAGATCTTAAGTGGAACATAAAAGCAGCAGATGATGGGATCATTCCTTTTGAAAACCTCTCCATTAAAGCTCTTTGGAAACAACTGAAGGACAAATCACTTATCACTCAATATGAAACCCCTAAAATCCTTTCCCAGTTTTTCTTTAAACTGGTTACCCCCTTACTCTCTTTCCTTGTTGTAATTGCAGTGATACCTTGGTGCATCTCTTTTTCACGCCACCTCAACACATTTATTATTTATGCAGCAGGGTTATTTGGCCTTTTAGCATTTTACATGCTGCTCGATACAGTCGTCATATTGGGAGAGCACAATGTCGTGCATCCTGCCATTGCTATCTTTTGCCCTTTTGTGATGTGTGGTCTTATTTTTAGCCCGAGGTTTTTAAAACGAACATGCGCTTAAAACCCTTACTCTACTGCCATTTAGTGATCTTATTTCTCATGGGGACTTTCTTTTGGGCACCTACGCGCGTTTACTGGGATATCTTAGATGTCGCCGTATTCAAGTTTTTAAATGGCACACTTAAGGACAACCTAGGCCTTCAAACATTCTGGGCACTTGCTAACCACAAACTCACCGACTGGGTAGAAGACTTCATCTTCATTGCTTTCTTTGGATTAGCCATTTACCAAGCAGGTCGAGGAGCAAGACTTAGAAAAGCCTCGCAATTTGTATTCTGCGTGTTATTTGCTGCAACCATGCTTTACGGTGTTAACAAGGTTCTTTTCCGTGAGCACTTAAAAATCCCACGGCCTAGCCCTAGTTTAGTTGTGACTCCCTGCATTAGAGTCTCTGACAACATCCCGTGGCTAAAAACAAAAGAAAGAGCAGGCTCTAGTTTCCCCGGAGATCATGCTACCACCGTTATTTTCTTTGCCGTCTCCTACACTTTTTTTGCCGGTAGGCGCCTTGGAGCATACGCTATTGTGTATGCCCTCATACGCACACTTCCGAGATTAATCATTGGAGCCCACTGGTTCACCGATGTCTTTGTGGGTAGCGGAGTGATCGTGCTCTTCTTCTCAAGTTGGGCTTTATGTACACCCTTCCATTTTTGGGTGACAAACTGGATCGAATCCTTTTTAAAAATGTTCTCATACCGTAGAATCACTTCACCATGAATTGGAAAGCCCTCCTTTATTGCCATTTAGCAGCAGCCCTTCTACTTGCCTCCTTTTTTTGGCCTCCCACATTCTCTTATTGGAGCGCACTTGATGTTGCCTTTTTTAAATTTTTAAACAGCTCCTTGATTGATAATCCAAAGTGGCAACTTTTTTGGGCCTGTCTCAACCATAAAACAGCTGATTGGATAGAAGATGGGATCTTTCTTTTCTTTTGTATCTTTGCTGTGATAAAAACTTCCCCAGAATTGAGATTTAAAAGATCAGCTCAGTTTATTTTTTGTATACTCCTAGCAATACCTGTCATCTACCTTGCTAACCGCATCATCTGTAGAGAGCTCATCGATGTCTTCCGCATGAGCCCGAGCCTCATCGTAACTCCCTGCGTTCGTCTTTCTCAAGAAATCCCCTGGATGAAAATCAAAGATAGCACCCACTCCTGTTTTCCTGGAGGGCATGCAGTGACCCTTCTTTTCTTTACCACCTTCTACGTATTTTTTGCCGGAAGAAAACTAGGATATTACGCCATTGGATATGCCCTCTTTCGCTGCCTTCCACGTATGATCGTTGGCGCCCACTGGCTTTCTGATGTTTTAGTTGGTAGCACAAGTGTTGTCCTTCTCTCTCTCAGCTGGGCCCTGTGCACGCCCTTTCATGTCTGGGCAACTTATTATATTGAGCTTGCTCTAAGAAGAGTTTTCACTAAGCGAAGATTTTCTCAAAGCTGAAACTCTTTTCATAGCTTACGCATGACACTCTTCAAGCATCCCCTGCTCTTTTAGAAAATCATCAAAGCTTGAACCTCTGTGTTTATTTTTCATATTGCTCTAAGTATCACAAGTCTTAATTTTATCTAAAAGACAATTGTGGTAAGGTTCCGAAAAATACAACTCGCATAGAAGGAACTTACGCATGCCAAAAAAAAGCACTTTCTCATCACTCCAGGCAGTATATACAGATATCGTACTCATGTCTTCGACACAGGCGCTTCTAGATTGGGATCAAGAAACCTACATGCCACCGGGCGCTATTGAATTCCGCGGCAAGCAAACATCTCTTTTGTCAGGGCAGATTCATAAATTAAAAGTGGGGAAAAAATTCTCACACCTCCTCAGCCAAATGATTAATCTGGAGACAGGAGAAATATTAGATAGTACGCTTACACCCTCGCAGATAGTAGCTGTCAAAGAGTGGAGAAGAACGCATCTCCAAGAGATTAAACTCCCTGCTGCTTTTGTCAAAAAGTTTGCAGCTACCTGCTCAAAAGCAATTCACACGTGGGCAGAGGCAAGAAAAAATAATAAGTTCTCTCTTTTTGCTCCCCACCTGCAAAAGATTGTCTCTCTTTGCCAGAAAAAAGCAGGTTTTTTAGGCGCAAGCGCGCATCCTTATGATGCCTTGCTTGATCTGCATGAACCAGGTATGACAGTTGCAGAGCTCACTCCTTTATTTGAGCGTTTAAAAGTTGCACTAACAGCATTGCTTAAAAACCTTGCTAGCAAGCCCAAGATCAATACCTCTTTTCTAGAGCTTAACTACCCGCACGATAAGCAAATGGAATTTAGTCATCTCCTATTAGAAGCAATGGGATTTGATCCGGCTATATCAAGATTAGATCTGACATCTCATCCTTTTTGCTCAGGTCTTTCTGTCACAGACACGCGCATGACAACAAGAATCCATACAAATCTTGTGACATCTAATATTTTCTCCGTGCTACATGAAGGAGGGCATGGTCTATACAATACGGGCCTACCCGCGCAGGAATTTGGTACGCCCCTTTGTGAAAACTCCTCATTAGGCATCGATGAGAGTCAATCACGCTGGTGGGAAACTCTCATTGGAAGAAGTCTCCCCTTCTGGACATACTTCTATCCTAAACTGCAACACTCTTTTCCTGAGGCTCTTTCATCTATTTCTTTGACAGATTTTGTAAGAGGCATCAATAGCGCTCATCCCTCTTTCATCCGCGTAGAAGCAGATGAAGTCACCTACTGCCTCCACATCATTTTACGTTTTGAAATTGAAAAAGCGCTCATGGAGGGATCTCTCCAAGTCAAAGATGTTCCCAAAGCCTGGAATGAAAAAATGGAAACCTATCTTGGTATTACTCCCAAGACAAATGCAGAAGGATGCCTCCAAGACATCCACTGGTCAATGGGCAGCATTGGATATTTTCCCACCTATGCACTTGGTAATATTTACGCTGCGCAATTTTTTACAGCTTTTGAAAAGGCTCATCCTGATTGGCAAGAAAAGCTCTCTCAAGGCAACCTCTCTTTTATCCGTACATGGCTCTATGAAAATATCCACCGCTACGGCAGGCTCTACACGCCGCATGAACTAGTAAAACGCATCACCGATCAACCTCTCAGTGAGAAACCTTATATAGCTTATCTTGAGAAGAAGTATAACAACCTCTAAAAATACCAACGGTTGTTAAAAGAGCAAGAGCCATCCAGTACCATGCAATAGAGGTGATCATCCCCGTCTCTTTAAATAGCCACAAGGAAATTGCAGAAGTAGGACTCCCGATCAGCTGCGAGCCTAGGGCGTAGCCAAAAGAGATCACTAAATAACGATGCGCCTCTGGAATCAGCTTCTGTGCCCATGCATGTAAAGGAGCTGAAAAGGCAACTCCCAAAAACACAAAAGCAATTCTGATACTTACAACACTTACCCACGAGCCCTGCTCAAGTAACAAAAATAAAGGCATGGCGCATGCAAAAACGGCAAGACTTGCACCTATCATGAGTTTTTCTCTCGATATTTTAGATGCAATCCACCCGCAGAAAGGCAGTGCTGCAAAATCAAGAATGAGCAGGCTTGAATTAACCTGCATCATCTCTTCTTTTGTCATAGATGTGACAAGGGGTACTAAGCCATTGATCAAAACAAGTGCAACAGAATAACTTGCATAGGAAAATCCTGCGCATACAGCAATTAAACTAGCAGCTTTCCTATAGGCCCAGAGAGTTTTTCCTATCTGAGCAAGCGGCTGCTTAAGTACCTTAAGAGGACTTATCCTTTCCCTTACTCTGATAATACACCCAAAAAGTGCCGTGATACCTCCTATGATATAGAGAGATCTCCACCCTGATTCTACGGAAAATGCCTGACACAGCACGGACACTCCTAAAGACGCCAGTAAGATCCCTCCAATCGTTGAAGCCCCATATAGGCTACTGAGCACATCGTGCTTCTTTTCATTTGCTCCTTCAAGCAGCAAAATGGCTCCTCCCATGATCTCACCCGATGCCAAAAAGTTTTGCACTAGTCTTGCCAGGCAAAAAAGAATAGGCGCTAAAATTCCCACCCGCTCAAATGTCGGTATGAAGGCCATACAAAAAGAGATACAGCCCATGCCAAGCAAGCTCACAAAGAGAGCTCTACTTCTTCCCTGCAGATCTCCTATGTATCCAAAAAAAAGCGCTCCCAAAGGACGCATCAACATCCCCATAGGAATAATGGCATAGGTTAACATCAGTGCTGTGAGCGGATCATGCTTAGGAAAAAACAAAGGCGCAAGAAAGGGTGACAAAAATCCAAATAAGGCGGTGTCATAATGTTCAAAGAGGTTGCCAAGGCAAATACTCCAAAACTGCGTGCGAAAAATTTTCATAGGACTCCCGGTTGTACACCAGGAAAAGACAAAGCAAGCTTTGCATATCAAAGCTTACACGCTCCCTCCGCCGGTATTATCCGGATCAGGTCATTAAGAGTTAGATGTTGCCATCTTTTCAGCCGCAATTATACCATGCCCAACAAATAAATTCATAAATTTGACAAGAAGGCAGCACAAATTTTTGCGTCTGGAGCGAGCGACCATTGCCGGATGGCAAGGCGCGAGAGAAGACCAAAAATTTGTTGCTAAGCCGACGCAGTCAAATATGAATTTATTTGTTGGGCATGGTATTACTTGCAGCACCTCTGGTGTTGGTAGGGATTTTACAGAGAAAGGGTTTTTGTAGCGAGGATTTATCCTGCTATGGGGGTACTGTAGCAATAGAAATTGACTTTCTAGCGCAAGACTGTCAAAATCTCCCTCTACTCTTTTAAAGGATTCTCAAGAACTAACATCTTTAGGATGAAAGCGTTTTACCTAGCATATTCCAATTATCCCACAGCTGTGGGACAATTACAAAAAGATCTACTGGAACCTTTATACCCCTTGGGGGCATAACTCCATCTTATTAGATAATCAGGTAGCAGCAGGAAGCGGTACTCTAGACGCAATCTTAGCTAGATAGAGACCATACTCGCTTAGCCCCATTTGCTGAGAAAGTAAGCGGAGCTCATCATGGGTGATAAATCCCATCTGGTAGGCGATCTCTTCGAGGCAAGCAATCTTGATGCCTTGTCTATCTTGAATCGTTTGAACGTAGAGAGAGGCTTGCTGAAGAGCTTCGTGCGTACCGGTGTCTAGCCAGGCAAAGCCTCTTTCTAAGAGGTGCACATTGAGAGATCCCTTCTTAAGGTAAGCAGCATTGATATCTGTGATCTCAAGTTCTCCGCGGGGAGAGGGCTTGAGAGATTTGGCAATAGAAACTACATCATTATCGTAGAAATAAAGCCCTGTAACAGCGTAGGAAGAGGTGGGATTTTTGGGTTTTTCAACGAGGCTTTTGGGCTTGCCTTGTTCATCAAATTCTATGACGCCGTAACGCTCAGGATCTTTCACTTCGTAGCCAAAGATGATGGCGCCTTCTTCGATATGCTTGCAACGTTTTAAAATGGAGGGAAGTTGGTCGCCGTAAAAGATGTTATCACCTAAAACGAGGGCTACGCTATCTTCTCCGATAAACTTTTCACCGAGGATAAAAGCTTGGGCAATACCTTCGGGACTGGCTTGAGCCTCATAGCTGATAGAAAGTCCTAGGTGAGAGCCGTTGCCAAAGATCTTCTCAAAGCGGGGTAGATCTTCGGGTGTCGAAATGATTAAAATCTCTTGAATGCCAGCATGCATTAAAACAGAAAATGGATAGTACACCATTGGCTTATCATAGATAGGCAGAAGCTGCTTGCAGGTAGCAACTGTGAGGGGGTAAAGTCTTGTTCCTCTGCCGCCTGCTAAGATAATGCCTTTCATTTTATTCCTTAGGATCGTTGAAGATGTAGCCTGCTGCAATGAGCTCATCGATGTAAGTGATACAATAATCACTTTCTAGAAACTTTTTATCATTTAGCATGTGGAGATGAAATGGTATGGTTGAATGCACGCCTCCAATATGAAACTCTTTCAAAGCTCTTTTACCAATGGCAATCGCTTCTTTTCTGTCTCTACCTTTAACAATGAGTTTAGCAATCATTGAGTCATAGTTCGGAGGGATGCGGTAGCCTGAATAACAAGCGCTATCAACGCGTACATGAGGTCCGCCGGGTGGAATGTAGTACTCAAGTTGTCCGGGTGAGGGAGCAAAATTTCTTGTGGGATCTTCTGCGTTGATGCGAAACTGTATGATGTGTCCCTTGGGAGCCAGATCTTTCTGTCTAATCTTGAGCTTTTCTCCCATGGCAATCTTAATTTGTTCACAGACAAGATCGACACCTGTTAACTCTTCAGTCACGGTGTGCTCTACCTGAATGCGGGTGTTGACTTCCATAAAGTAGAAGTTTTTGTCTTCATCGAGGAGAAACTCAACAGTTCCAGCTGAATAATAGCCGGCAGCTTTTACGACAGCAACAGCAGCCTCCCCTATTTTCTTACGAAGGGAGTCGGTTAAAATGGGACTGGGGGCTTCTTCGATGAGTTTTTGTCTGCGTCTTTGGATGGTGCAATCTCTTTCAAAGAGGTAAAGGTAGTTACCGTGTTTATCTCCTAGCACTTGGATTTCAATATGGCGAGGGTTGACAATCATCTTCTCAAGGTAGACATCGGGATTGTTAAAGCTTGCTTCTGCTTCTGCTCTAGCAGCTGAGAATTGTCTGACAAACTCATCAGCATTGTGCGCAATACGAATGCCTTTTCCGCCGCCACCTGCACAGGCTTTGATGAAAATAGGAAACCCGAGTTTTTTTGCTTCTACGAGACCTTCTTGAGGAGTTGCTACAATACCATTAGAGCCTGGTATGACGGGACATTTGACACTTTTTGCAGTAGCTTTAGCTTTAGCTTTATCGCCTAGCATCGCAATTGCTTTGGGAGAAGGACCAATAAAGTTAAGTCCGCAGCTCTCACAGATAGTCGCAAAGCCAGCATTTTCAGATAGAAAGCCATAACCTGGATGGACAGCATCGGCACCAGTGATTTCGCACGCTGACAAAATATTAGGAATTTTTAAATACGATTTTTGGGAAGGTGGCTCTCCAATACAGATCGCCTCATCAGCTTGAAGAACATGCAACGCTTCGGCATCTGCTTGAGAATAGACGGCAACTGTTTGAAGGCCGAGATCGTGGCACGCTCTAATAATACGGACGGCAATTTCGCCTCGATTAGCGATTAAGACTTTCTTCATACAACTCTAACAATTTTTGTTCCGAACTCTACCGGATTTGCGTTACTTATGTAAATTTCTGCAACCGTTCCGCTCGTTCCTGCTTTCACTTCGTTCATCACTTTCATCGCTTCGATGATACAGACGATGGTATTTTCATCGACTTTGTCACCCACTTTGATAAATGACGGATCTTCAGGAGAAGGAGAAGTGTATAAAGTTCCTACCATAGGAGAGGTGATAAACTTGCCACTTTCTACTTTTTTCTCTTGGGAACTCTCTACATGAGGTGAATGATCTAACTTATGAGGTATAGGAGGATGGGAAAGCCTAGGTTCATGATGGTGATAATAGGCAGGCGGGGCTGCGTGAACAACAGCAGGAGGAGGAGCTTCCCCTTCTTTTTCAAGCTCTATTTCATAATCTTTTTCTTTAATATGAATCTTTTTGATACCTGCCTTTTCCATGGCAGCCATCAATTCTTTAATCTGCTTTAAATCCACTCTGTTATCTCCTTTATACTCGTTGCACGTATTCTCTAGTGTGCGTATCTACTTTGATGATATCTCCTGACTCTACAAATAAGGGGACATCTAATTTTGCGCCGCTTTCTAAGAAAGCTGTTTTCGTCGTACTGCCCATGGGGGAAGAGGGCTGGGATGTTTCTGTTTTAACGACCATGATTTCTAAAAATTGTGGAAGCTCGATAGAAAATACTGTGTCTCCATAGAATACAGCTTTAACTTCCGTTCCCTCTTTTAGAAAATGCACTTTATCAGCAATGACATCGACAGGAACAAGCGCTTGCTCGAGATTTCCAACATCTAAAAAGAGGTAATCTTTCCCTTCGAGGTAGAGGTATTCGAGCTTTTTTTCTGTAAGAGCGATGTCTTGAACGGCTTGCCCCACCTTAAAGTTTTTCTCGAGAATTTCTTCTGTGAGTAGGTTTTTAAGCTTAGTCTTGATAAAGGGGTTACCTTTAGCAACGGTGACTTTTACACACGACTCGACTCGGTAGACTTTACCATCTATCGAAATGGTCATTCCTGGAGTGATTTGATCTGTTTTAGCTACTGTCATAAGTTTGCCACAATATCCCTAATATGTTTAAATTTCGTTACTGCAAAATCGACATCGGCTTTGGAAGCTGTTCCATGATGGCTGTTGCCTCTTCCCCAACGCATATGGATCGTCTTGCATCCTAGTTCTTTTGCAGGCGTAAGATCAATATTTACTCTATCTCCACAAACAATCGTCTCTTTAGGTGTAAAACGCAGCTCTTCTATGATTGTCTCGTAATGTGGTTTCTTGTTACGATCCTCTGAAACAATAATTTTACTAAAAATGGATGAATCAATACCAGCTTTTTCCATTTTTTTGAGTTGCAAATCTTTTTTTCCTACAGTTACAAGGGCTAATTGATGCTGATCTTTTAGCTCGTTTAAAATTTCAGGGACATCATCTAGTGTTAAAATAACAATATCTTCTGGAAAGCCCCCATAGATTGTCTCTTCACCGATAGAATAAAATTGTTCCTTGCCATCCATAATATCAAGAAATTCTGATAAGGAGTGCCTTGCGCTGTCTGCTGTCTGATCTAAACGTTTGAGTAAGTCAAGCGCCTCATTTTCATCAGATATGGGAAGGCCCGCCCTCATCATATGCTGGAGCGCACTTTCTAGTTGAACTGGCGTGATACATCCCGATGTATCTATCAATGTGTCGTCTAAATCAAAGATTATTAACAATTTTCATCAACTCATGGGCTAATTTTTTCGAATCATGGCGAATAAGATTTCGCTTAAGTAAGTCTTTCTTAGAACCTTCTTTTAGCTCTCCTAAGAGAGCTGCCGAACGAATGCGCTCATCATGTACATCATTCTCAATAAGATCGCCTTCAGATGCATATAGATCAATCAGGTCTTGCGGAGGAGCTTGGTTGTTCACCAAAATGTAATCAAAGATGTCTTCCCCTATGAACTGTGTAATCTCGTCTAAATAATTGCTCACTTTAAAGCCGGTTGTCTGACCTTTGCGGTTCATCAAATTCACAACGAAGATCTTTTTTGCATCGCTCTCTCTCAGGGCATCTCCAATCCCTTCCACAAGAATATTCGGTATGAGAGATGTGTGCAGACCACCGGGACCAAAAACAATGAGATCTGCATTCATGATTTCATGGATAGCTCTAGGGTTTGCCTTAGGATATGGCTCTAAATAGATCGAGCTATAACCATTTTCAATCTCTTGTGAAAGGTAAATTTCTCTCTCCCCTTCTAAGAGCTTACAGTTGCGCAAAATCATCTTTAATCGAACTTGGTGCGTCGTAACCGGGATCACTTTCCCTTTGATGAAGAGAATACGAGAGACCTCTTCGACAGCCTTTTCAAAACTTCCCGTTACTTTTTCAAGAGCAGATAAAAGAAGGTTCCCAAAGCTATGGCCCTCTAATCCCCCTTGCTCAAAACGGTAGTTCATCAGACTTCTTAAGAGCCTTGAAGAGTCAGAAAGAGCAACTAAACACTGCCGCACATCGCCCGGAGGAAGGACGCCCAGCTCATCTCTTAAAATCCCAGTGCTGCCCCCATCATCTGCCATGGAAACAATGGCGCTAATGTCGACATCGTAATTTTTTAAGCCTCTAAGAACAGTAAAATTTCCTGTTCCTCCTCCAATTGTCACAATTTTTTTCATGGAGAAATTCCTCTTAGGGTTTGAATGGCTAGCTCAAGATCTTTAGCTTTTTGAACATATGTTCCAGAGACTAACACATTGGCCCCTTCTTTGACACAAAGAGGTGCTGTTTTGTCATCAATTCCACCATCTACCTGAATATCCAGACCAATCCCTCTTTTTTTACACGCCTCTTTGATGAAGCGTACATTTTCTAGAACTTCAGGCATGAAAGCCTGACCTCCAAAACCAGGGTGCACCGTCATGAGCAAAATCAGATCGCACTGATCCAAATATTTCACAGCAAGCTCAATCGATGTATCGGGAGAAAAAGCAAGACCTGCTAGCACATTGCACCTGCGGATATAGTCGATGGTCTCTTGTATCTGTTCTGTAGCTTCAAAATGAAAGGTGATCCGATCTGCCCCTGCTTCTACAAAACGCTCGACGTACTCAAACGGGTTATAGATCATCAAGTGGACATCGAGAAAGAGGTTGCAAGAGCGCTTAATAGCGCTGACCGCTTTGGGCCCCAGCGTAAGATTGGGCACAAAATGGCCATCCATCACGTCGATATGAAGTCCATCTGCACCGGCATCCTCGATTCTCTTTGCTTCGCTGCCCAAGGCTGCAAAGTCAAAGGAGAGGATAGAAGGAAGAATTTGAAGGCGATTTTTTTTCATAATCTCTATTAATACACATCACACAAAAAAATTACATGGATGCTCCTAAGCATAGCTAAAATAGAAAGTTTTTGCCAACACCTATTTCGCGAGCCTTGGGAAGGAATATGCGCCTCTGAGCAGCGCATTTATACAAAAAACACCACAAAGACTGTGAATCAATTTTTTAATCCACGCATCCTAACGAAAAGGAAAACTGTCTTAATTAGGACAATATGACTGAAATCTCCACCCCGCGCACCTATGCATTCTCATAAACGCCTTACTATAAGATAGTTGCAAACAGTAGAATCGCATGCTTTTTACAAACAAATGCTACATTTAAAATGTAAAATGCATTATAATTGTTAATTAAATATGAGGATTTATCATGAATTTAAATACAATAAAAGAACTAATTACGTTCGGATCAGTCATAGTTACAGGAGCCGTGGTTAGCAAGGAGTATGAAAGGCCTCCTGCTTTCAGCGGAATTTTTATAGGAATCGGGTTTTTGATAAAAAAAATGATCACAAGCAACACTACTGATCCCATCATGCCATCATACAAGCAGAATTTAATTGAAAATCTTGCGGATATCACACTTCCTTATGGCTACTACTACACAGCTAAAGCTCTCCGACACAAATATGATTTCATTTTAAGATACGATCTTGATTTTTGCTTACCTGGCACTCTCCATGCCTACAATACCGCCCAAATGGTGGCACATCTAGCAGAGCCGGCAACAAAGCATTCCCCTTCCTTGCTTGCTGACCTGAGCTATGTAGCAACAGCTGCCGTTAGTGGAGCTATTTTTGGAGCACGATTCAGCACGCTCTCTATAAAACAACGCTGTGCTTATGCTGCAATAATGGCAACTAGAGCACTTATTAACAGAGCAGCTGAAAGATTGATATCATATATCGAACAAATACCTTGGAAGAACTCAGAAAACCTACTAATCAAAGACATCATCACAAACGTTTATATAATTTCTATCAGGGCTATGAGTTGGCAGTTAACTGTGGACGCCCTAATCTTGCTCGAAGAGCGTTTTATCCGCCCATACGAAGATGGTCGTGTGAACTGTTATAAAGCTGAAACTACAAATACCCTCTTTTGGAGTAGCCTAAATTATTTACGATCTTCAAAGACATTTATAAATTTTTGCTTACCTTCTTCCGACTTATAAAAATAAATTCCCCCGAAGAATTTGGTACCACGGTAGAGGGGTTTAGCAAGGAGTAGATCGGGGCCTTCGAAGAGCTCCAGAATTAAAGTATTTTCTTGTCTTTCCATGAAATAGATCCCCTCTTGCTCAACGCGGACTATTTTTTCCTCTTCAGGGCTTTCCATGAGTTCTTTCCAGAGTAAAAACAAAATTTGAATTGGTCCGAACGAAAGAATACTACGCATTTCAATCGGGAAAAGTGCATGGAAAAGATTTTCTACGAGAAGCTCATCTTTAGGATCTAAAGAGCTCTTGAGCGACTTTAAGAGCTCTACCTGCTTAGAAATCATTCCCCCATTGTAGTCCCTCATCTCCCCTACTACTTTTTGTAGCTCACAGACGACAGCCTGCCGCGCCTTAAAAAGATCAAGCGAGCCATCTTCGCGCGCATATCCCTCAAGAGGTATCCCTACACGGAACACAGTCGCTTCCTTCGGGTATTTTTTGCGGAGCATGCCAAGTCTTTTTACTCTGTCGGGGGCAAAGGTTAAAATCGTTTCCTGCTCTTCAAACTTCTCTTCGATAGAAGGTGTGTCTGGAAATAAGATGCGCGCAAGTATGACGGTGAAACAAAGCTCTGCCTCTTTCTGCTCATCAAAAGATAAAATGAGTTGGGGAAGATCTTTCACAAAACGCAGCTCTCCTGCAAGGGTGACGATGTGACGCATCACCTCTTCTTCATTGCGCGGCATAAAAAGAGGTTTGAGTGCAACTTCAATGCACCCTTTAAGCTGTTCAGGAAAAGAAAGGCGGAGTCTAGAAACCTCTTCCTTAGAAAACTCAAGACCATCTTCTTTTTCTATTTCTAGATAAAGCGTGTGAATCCCCTC
>CANJJB010000040.1 GCA_947474635.1 Parachlamydiales bacterium
AGAAATGCCCTCAATGGTTTGCAAGACACTGTCCAATATCTGTTTTCTATTAATTTCCATTTTCTAATCATTCTCTGTAAATAAATTCATCGATCGAAATATGAGCTTCAGGCGCTCTCTTATCCACCATATTGCCACACTTATCAACGGCTTTTCCACTCTGCATCTGCACAACGTAAGGTTGTTGTTGATGTGGAAATGGGCTATGAGGACTCCCTGGCATAACTCTTACAGAAATGTGTTCATTGGTTGGATGTACATACTCTATCCCCGCTCCTTTTTCTGAAATCCTAACCTGAAAATTTTCAGGAATACCTTTTGGCCTAGAAAAGGTCGGAATACCTGCTTCATGAATAAGCTCCCGAGCCCGAGCTTCCGGCATAAAGCTTTTCTTATGCGGCTGCAGCATTTTTTTCGCATTTGCAAATCTCTCTGCAGACTCACAGAGCGCCGGGTTATTCGCAATAGTCTCAACAGTTCTTTCCAAATTCCCCGCTTGCTTAAGCTGAGTCATCTCCCTAACACTTAATCCCATCTCTCCACCAAGAGCAACTGTTGCTCTCGTAGCTTGCATTGCTTCTCCGATCTTTACGCCGCTTCCAAGTTCAGAAGCTGTTTCAAGAAGAAGAGCTTTCTCAGCATTTTGTAGTGTTTTATAAACAGCACCCAGCTCTTGTGCTCCCTTAACGCCCCTAGAAACAGCTTTGGCTAAGGCTCCGGGAATAATGATATCAGCACCATATTTACCAAAGACGTAGCCTGCCAATTTCCCCCGCTCATCAGATGGGATGCTATCCCAGTCTCTGACAAGTCGGTGAGCTTCTGGAGCTAAAGCCTCGCTTAAGGCGCTCCACTCTGCAGAGCCGGCAATAGTACTAATCGTCTTGAGAGCTCCCCATACCTCTATCCCCGTATGAATAGGCCTTGTAACTATATCTGAAACAAATAGGGCAAATCCTGTACCAGATTCATAAATGCCTCTTGGCAATCCCTGAACAAATCCCAGACTAAAGGCAGGAACAGATAGGGGCTGCGTTTTTTCAACTTGAGCTGTGTACTCATGATAATCTTCTAAAGAACGATCATATTCACCTAATCTAAAATGAGCTACTCCTCTGTCAAGATAAGGAATAGGGCTAGTAGGATTAAGCTCAATTGCCTTATTGAAATCATAAACAGCTTGGGTTAAGTGACCAGAAGACAGCTCTCTTTCTCCTTGAAACTGATAGGCAAGAGCATTGAAATCAGGCTCTTTATTGTTACTAGTATAGGAAGGTGTGTAATCCGTAGCAAACTTGCGATCGATCTTCTGATGCTCAAAATTAAAAGGAGTCTCACGCACCGGTTGTGAGGGAAATTGTCCAGAAAGATGATTAAAGGTGTCATGAGCAAAAAGAGAACCTAAAACTCTTCCATTTTCTTTAAAAGAAGCCTCTCCATAAGAAGAGGGCTGAAAGAACTGCTCATTTGCAATGTTTTCCTTAAAAGACGTCATGGGCTCTTCCATCTTAGCATACAAATTAGGTGTGGCACTCGAAGAAGCTTGAGGCTCTGAAGGTTTATACGCCCTTGGCGAATTATTATTATCTGCAGCAGCTGCGGCAGTAGCTGCAGCTGTAGCTGTCAGGGCAGCTGCAATTCCTACTACAGTTGCTACAGCAATAACAGCGGCTGCTCCAATAATAATAGCCTTCTTTTTCTTTCTAATGAATTTTCCTGTTTGATGAGCTGATCTACTTATCCAGTTCTTGCATAAAACAAGGTCTCCTTTGCCATAAGAAACAGCAGGAATAATGTAATAGCCCCCTCTAAAAGAGCACTCATAGGAATCTTCTTCTCCATACAATAATTCTTGGATATCTCTTTCTAGTTCAATTGCCTCGTCTACTTCATTTGGTAATATGCCCTGTCTTGCAAAGAGAATGATTAGATCGATAATTTTCTCGATATCTTCTGGGCTGTATTTATATTCTATAGCTCCACTTTCAGCATCGTCTATGAGGTCCATTGCTTCATCGTAAGTCATCTCAGAAATATCTGGTAAGACCCTGAAAGCTGTTTCATAGTTCTGAACAGGAAGGCCGCCTTGTGGATACACAAGAAGTGTAGTAAGGGTAAACAAAAGAAAAAAATTAGCAAGTAACTTAGGTAATCGGAACATCAACCCCTCTCCTGATTGCCGTCTTTCCTCAGCAATCTTAAATCCCCCTACCAAGTAAAAGGAATGTTCTCAATATTCAAGAAAAAATTAAATTTTTGCAATGATTTTTAGATAAGAAAAATTTCGCTTATTAAGAATTCATAAATTTATTTTTCGATGTGTAAACAGATTTTACCACGAGCGTCACTTATCATTGACACAGGAGCTGGCCGTATCTGTATCTGAGGACCTCAGGCCTTCCCTAACCTCGCAGTTCCGTTCAGACCATGATTTTGGGTCCTGCTCCATTACCCCTAGGACGGACTATTCCAAGAGAACAGCCCGCACAGAATATACAATGTCAGCACAGTACCAGCTACCTGCAAACGCAAAGATATTTTGTCAGATATCACTTCTTCTTTAGACATCTTATGCCAATTAAATTTCCTCAAAGAAAGGGTCCCAATCCGCCCTATTCCCAGTAGAGCAACAACAAATATTTGCAACAGAATAGGACCAGTTGTCATCCGTGCGATCGCCACGGAATAGGATTCTGCATCGCCTAGCATGAAAATATAAATATGCACAACCAGAAAAAAAAACTAATAATGCAGAAAATAAAAAGTTGGCGATTACATAATTACATTTTTCTTCTTCCGTTAATTGATGGTATTTGTCAGAATATTTTTTTTAAATAAAAAGTGTATTTTATAACCGTGCATATTTTACGTATTTTTTTAACAATCGAAACGCACATCATATTTAACTTCAATAAAACAATCATATAAACCAGCCTCCTTTTTTTTATGTTTGGTTGTAGTATTTCACGGATCAATCCACCCCCTAAGAAATCACGCAAGAGTCTCTGTCTTCTGCCATTTTTATCTTTGCTAAAAGCTCTACTATATCGGGGTGAGCATTATTCTTCCCATGCAACTTGCGGTACGTGCTAAGTGATTGTTGATACCAGAATAAAGCAGCATTATACTGGCCAAGGTTCTGGTGACATGCTCCTATATTCATAAGAGTCCTTGCTTTGTCTTCATGAGCTCCCTTATGCAACTTGTGGTAGATATTGAACGCCTCAAGATATAGACTCCTAGCTTCCTCATAAGGCTTTTCATTATCTGGATGAGCTTCCTGACAAAAGATACACGAAGCAATTTTGTCTATCCAATAGACCAAACCAGAGGGGTTATTTCCCCACACCACAGGATCTCTAGCCATGGCCAAAGCTTGCCTCCACAAAATAATAGCCCTTGCCGGCTCTTTCGATCTGTCATACTCATTTCCCAACGAGTGTAACATCTCAACTATCTTTAAATGAGGCTTGCTCTCATATATATCACGGTACATCGCAAGCGACTTTTCTAACATAGATATGGCCTCTATATGGTCCCCATTCCGGCTCAATGTCCAACATAGGTACTCGATAGCTTCTGCAACCTCCTTATGAGGCTGCCCTTTATGAAGGGCTTGATACGTGGTTAATGCTTGTCTTCTAAGTTTAATAGCTTCAGAATGCTCTCCAAGACTAGACAGCGTGGTTGCAACCCAAGTTATTGTATTAGTAATCCACCCATGGGAATGTTCCCCATATAATGAATATAACATAGCCAGAGCTAGTGTAAAATAGGCAAGGGCTTGCTTACTTTCACCAAGACGTTCGCTACTCATCCCTTGTAACCTAAGATTGAGCGCAATATCCATATGACTAGATTCATTCTGTAACGCTTGATACATTTTGAAGGCTTGCTCATAAAATACAAGTGCATCATTATACAATTTGGGGCCCCAAAAAAGCGCCCCTATTTTACGAAGAGTCCTGGCAATATGGGGATGAGACTTCTTCTTCCATAAAAAGTCCTGTAAAATAAGCCCTTGTTGTTCATGTTCTAAAGAAGTTACTTTTTGGAAACTTTTTTGAGGAAAAAAATCATCTAAAAAAGAAAGTCGTTCCTTAGGAAAATCCCGGCCAGACGTAGTAGCAATAGCCTCTTCTACGGCTACCCCCTGCTTGAAAAAATCCAAAGCTTGCACATATTTTTTTTGCCTGTACAAAACACATCCTACGTTGAAAAGAGTTTCTATTGTCTTTGGGCCCGCTTCTTTTCCCTTCAGAGACTGATATAAACTAAGAGCTTGCTCATAAGCACTCAACGCTTCGCCTTTAAAATTCTTCTCATCACAACGCCATACATAATAATAACAATTCCCCACCTGATTTAAACAATCAGCCCTTTGCTCTATGACATCTTCAGCAACCCCCTGTTCAAGCACTTGAGATAACTCTTGGTAAGTCTCCACCGCTTCTTCATAAAGCCCAAACCCATAGAAATTGTCAGCTACTTGCTTCAAAGAATAAGCTAGAGAGACAGGCAAAAGACGGCACATTTCTAAAGCCTGTTTATGATATTTAATAGAGTCAAGGCAGTGACCTGTTTTACAAAAAGCAGAACCAATACTGTGGAGAGATTCCCACACCTCGACATGAGGTTTTTTACCATACAGCATCAAGCGCATCTCTAAGGCCTGCTTATGGTATTCTAAAGATGCAGCATAATCACCTAACTTAAAGAGGGCATTGCCCAAGGCGTATAAAGAACTAGCCAAATCCGGTGAAGGGCTGCTTCCATAGACCTGTTTTTTTAATTCCACACACAGTCTCAATGATTCCACCGCATGAATATCATCTTGTAAACAATCTTGATAGATAGCGCCGATCAGACCATATGAGTGTGCTTTGAGACGCATCTCCTGGTTTGCCGCTAGGGGATGCTGCAGTATTTTCTCCATATGCACAATCCACTCTTTGCCCCTTTGTAAAGCCAATTGAGGATTAGTGATTAATTGCCCACCGAACTCTTGAAAAAAAGCAAAAGCCTGACCATACATAAGAGGCGTTTGCTCCCCTTCTGGAAGTTTTTTAATCAAAGAAAATGTCTTTGCCTTTTCATTATAACTAATGAACTGAAATTGCGCTAAAACAGTCAATATAGCATGCGCTCTAGACATTGCCTCTGCTAGTGAAATCTCAAACTGATCTGCTAACACAGCCTCCAGCCAAAATTCTGATATATCTTCAGGAGATAGGTAAGATAAAAAGATAAGACAACCAAAAGCATCCTCATCTCGAACTTTTAACAACTCTAGCCTTGTCGTACAATCTGAAGCAGATGCTTTCTCTTTTTCTCCAAATAACCGACGTACCGGAGCAGGGTTAAAAGCAGGTGGCATGATATCTGATAAGGGAGGAGCGCTCGGCATAACAGGTTCCCAAGGAGGCGCGCTAGGAGTAACTACGTGTGCAGGGGCTTCTTTTTGAGGAGTAGAGATGTTTGGAGGAGATTCTTTTGCTTGCGCAAGCAAGCTGCTTTCTAGAAGAATCTGAGCCTTCGGATAATTAGGACAAAGGTTCATCGCTTTGATACACGCGTCAATAGCTTGGGAGTAGTCAAAGGTGTTGTACAATTGACTGGCTTGGCTTACGTAAGCTACAGCCTCCAAAGATGGCTCTGCAGTAACTTTTGGCTCTGCGCTCATCCTTTCTGCAACAAGCTCTCGAATCTTATAAGCAGTCACATAACTTTCAATAACAGCTCTATCAAAAGGACATGTGTCTCTCCTGCTGATCAGAAGATCAGCAGTCTCCTTACTAAAAGAATGGCCGCAAGGCACTAAAGTAACCGCATCCGTCAAAGGATTGCAGCTAATGAGGTCTAAACAAGAATCCGGTAATTCTGAAGAACCTACTGCATCCATATTCACGCTCCTTGAAAGAAGAACGATCATACCAAGACGCTAAAATTAAAGTAAAAACATTATTCCTATTTTAAATTTTGTTTCCCTGTAGCAACTAACCTGAGAAACAATCTGTAAAAAAAGTGCCCAAAAAGCAAGATTTTAAAATTCGCCACTAGCACAAATGGCTCTTTTCAAATGATTGTTGGAAAAACTGCTTATCACACTCTCTATGATCTTGCGCTTACCGTTTCAAAAGTTGTTGATTTAGTAAAAAGCAATCCCCCTGAGATTTATGAACCTGGAGAACATGCCAACTTAGAAGTCTCAATTATCAATACAGGAAGTATGCCAACTCCTCCTCAAGACATCGACATCTCTCTTTCCCCTACAACGTGGATAGAACACAAGAACGCTTCTCTTGTTCTGACAGCTTCTGAACATGTGCCAATAGGAGGCTCTCACACTTTTGCCATCCCTTTTTCTTTCCGTGTTAAAGAGCAATGCCTCCCTCTCGAAGAGCCCTTAAATACACAAGAAATACTAACCTATCATGCTCTTCTACGCCGTGTGAATAAGTCTTTTCATCGCATCAGTCAGCAAAAAAACTTGTTTCCTATCAGGTATCCCGTGCAGCTGTCACCCTTCCTAGGTAAAGCCTGCATCTCTTTTAACGAAATAGTCACTCAAAGCTTATCTATCCAAAACACTACATCAGCTATCATGGGTAAATTAGGTCCACAGCAAAGAAGGATCTTTGTAACCTTTGAAATACCACCAAGTCCAGACATAAAATCTAGTGACGTAGAGCTTTTAAAAATAGAAGAAAGCGATCTTCAGGAACTTAACAAAGTAACCACAGAAATAGATTATCTTGCTCCTAAAAGTGAAAAAAATCTTGCGGTCTCTTTCCGTTTCACTAACCCAGATTTGCCTGCACACTCAAAAGTTTGCCTAGTTGCATCATTGCATCTCGGTTATTTTAACTCAGAAAGCAAGGCCAGTCTGGATAGGACGCGATGCATCCAAAAGCGTACTGTCCGGCTGGAGCTGCGTTGAGCTAGAGGATAACTTTGCTAGTAAATCATAGAGAAAGGGGAAATTTATCCATGTAGACTTTGGCACTAATTACTGCCATTTATCTCTACTAATGCGGTTTCTGTTGCTGTTCTCAATTATATTTTGGTATCATATCATTGAGACTTAAATTTTGAACGTGAAGGGATGTTTGCTATGAGAAAGTTTTATAAGGTCGTTACTATACTCTAGCAATTACTCCATTGAGCAAAAAATGTATTAATGCTTGGGAGTGCAGGAAAGTCTTAGAAAACTTCACTTTGTTTCCTAAGTTTAAGTGCAGAAAGGAATTTCAGCGTTTAGGGGTTAAACTATGACTTCACAGGAAAGCAATCTGCGTTACCAAAATGCAATAAAGCCTCCAGCTTATTATCTTTTTATTTTACTAGTAGCCATTCTTCTTGATGAAATTCTAGACAATTATTTTCTTGGTGTCTTTAACGACAGGCCCATGCCTCAAAAAGCACTTTTTTATGGAGCTTTTCTTTTCTTACAAATAATTGCAGCTCCCTTGCAAGCAGGTTTTTCGGATTTTTATTGCAGAAAAAAAAGTTTGATCGTTGCTCTCAGCTGTTCAGCTATTAGCCTTGTTTTTGTATTTTTCTATTTTAATAATTTTTTCCCACAACTTGTGGTGCTTTCTATTGCTGCTTCATTAAAAGCAACTCTAGGTAATACCTTGCCATTATCCTGGGCTGGAATTGCAGATACAAAAAATCAGGATTATAGATTCTCGCTGGGCCTCTCTACTTCTATAATAGCTGCTGGTTATCTAGTGTTAATAATAATTGATACTATTTTCAGCGAGCAAAAGGCCCTAATTGTAATCTTTCTTTTATTTACATGCCTAATTCCCATGGTATGTAAAAAATTTTTTGATCTGATAGACAGAAAAAGCCAAAGAGATCAAGTTGCCACCGAACTCGGTTTAGATAATCACCCGAGCCAGAATTCGACAAAATATTTTTTTAAACTCCTCTTCTTAGATTCTAAATCTCTATGGAAAAATTTCTTAAAATGTGCCCGATTCCGTATGGGCCTTCTTGGTGTTTTTCTGCCACTAGAAACTTCATTTTATAGTACACATGCCTTAGGTGTAGACTTAGCGTTAGCAGGATTTGAAATCGTGACCGTATTAATGATTATTGGGTATCTCTTTGGTATTGTTGTACTTAAATATTGCAAAAATCAAGCTGATGAAGCGCTGATAAAAGTGGGGTATAAAATCTCTATTACCTCTTTTCTACCTATGTTTGTCTTAATTCCTGTCCTGTCTTCAGATCATTTAAGATGGGTAATAACAGCCTGTTATTGTGTCTATAGTTTTGGTATAGCCTTTATCGTCCCAAGCTTATTCTCTGCTCTGTCAAAAGACAGAGAACCCCATGAACAAGGTAAAATATATGGTTTAATAGATTCTACAGATACAGTCTCTTTATTGATCGCATTAATTGCTGGGTTCATATATAGTTATTTAAAAAACCCGATTTTTATAATATCTTTTTCTTTTATAATATTTTTAACTTCAAGGTGCTTTTATGCAAAATTTAGTAAAACAAAGAAAAAAGACCGTTGAGAGTAGAAGCACTCTCAAAAATAAAGCGCTGGATTTCATAAGTGCTGGCGTGGGCTGTAACTGCCTAGTAGCTTTGTGGGAAGCTGGCGTCTTAACGCATTTACTCGAAAACGGAAGTATCGACGAAAAAAATATTGAGATCTACACCAACCCAATATGTATTAAATCTGCACTTCTTACATTAGTGAAATGCGATATTATAGAAAAAAAATTTAATAGATTTACAATTACAGAATTCGGAAAAGCACTGTCGGAATATATGGGTCTCATTACTATTTTTTTTGATGGCTATAGTAAGCTAGTAGCAAATCAAGCTCAAATTGCAAAAAAACAGAGCACTGACCTTGCAAAATTAGTTAAATGGCCAGTCGTAGCCCAATCCTCTATTCGTATTTCAGAAAAGACCGTTGACCCAATAATAATTCAAGAATTTGCAAATCTTAAATGTTCTGGAACAATTTGTGATTTAGGCTGTGGCCATGGTGTTATGTTATCCAAAATTTGCCAAAAAACAGGAAATCCCGGCTTAGGATTTGAGAGTCATCCAAAAACTGTAAGCCAAGCAAACAAACACTTAGCTAATGATGTAACGATTGAAGTTGCGGATATCACACGTCTCCAAGGAATTTGGGAAGACGTTGTTTTTTTAATACAAGCTTTTGTTTTCCATGACTTTACACCACAAAAAAGATGTCTAAATATTATTAACTCCTATTTAGAAAATTTCCCAAATCTAAGATACTTTTTTTATGTCGATATAGTAACTCCATCGGAATCTAATAATGACATTTTCCCAGGATTTGATTATGTTCATGGCCTTCTAGGAATACCCACTCGAACTCATGAGGAAACTTTAAACATGTTCGATCAATCGAGTTATTCTGTAATTAAGGAAATTCGCATTTCAGATCTTCCTAATACGTTTTTATGGATTTTGTCCCCCCAAAGAAGGAATTAAAAATGACTCAGATCTCAGAAATCGAAATGCTTAATCGCACACATTCTACAACAAATACTTCTTTTGCAAAAATTTTAGAAATCATCAAACACAAGATTATTGTACGAGGAGCTTTGCCTTATGCCTCTATCGACTATCAATTGGAAATTGTTAATCAATTATGTGATTTCCCTTTAGGTAGATTTATTTTAGAAAGAAAAGGAGCAAATGGGTTTTGGACTGATTATATGATTTCCCACCCACAAAAAGGCAGAATTTCAAGAGTTAATATTGAGGGCAAGCCATTTAATCCTATCGAAGACTTTCTTTTAAATCGTTGCCCAATTGTAATTGCTCATCAAGAACGATTTAGTATATTTCAGCATTTAATTCAGAAAATGCTTACAGAAAATATGATCTTAGCCTCCATTCCTTGTGGACTTATGAAAGATCTCTTAACATTAGATTTTTTAGGCATCGCAAATTGTAAACTTATTGGAATAGATGTGGATGAAGAGTCTCTTTTACTTGCCAGGCAGTGTACCAACGAAAAGAAAATATTCAATGTCCAATTTTTGCAACAAGATGCATGGCAAATGCAATTCAATGAAGAATTAGATATTATTACTAGCAGCGGACTGAACGTATATGAATCAGATCCAAAAAAAGTATTAGATTTATACAGAAAATTTTTTACAGCCTTGAAACCAGGGGGATCATTAATCACAAGTGTTCTTACCTATCCACCTGGAGAAGCTGTAGAGACAGATTGGGATTTAAACGGGATATCTCCCGATGACCTTCTTCTCGAACAAATTTTACATAAGGACATATTAGACATTAAATGGAGGAACTTCCGCTCTACAGATGAGTTATGTAAAGAATTTGAACAAGTTGGGTTCTCTAACATCTTTGTTTACTTCGACAAACATCATATTTTTCCTACCATTCTTGCCCAAAAACCTTTCTAACCTGAGTTCCTTTGACCTGCTCCACTTCTAAAATTATTCCAGAATTACAATATTCAAAAAAATCTTGACAACCCCTCTTATTTTATATAGGTTTTGATTTTATACAGATACGCCTCAAAACCGCTCTTGAGGGACGCTGAAAATAGGACTATTCATGAACTACAAGCACTTGACCTTCCTTCTTCTAACGTCTCCCCTCCTACTCCATGCAGCCACTTCCACTTCGCAAACCAAGTCTCAATCCTGTGAAAGTACCCACGACCTAAACCGCGTCTCTATCCGCCACATAGAATCTAAAGGTCTTGGGTACAACAATGGCTACACAACTTTGGAAGGGTTCTTTGTTCCCCTATCAGCTTTAAATACCCGTTGGGTTCCCTTCTTAGATCTAAGAGGTCACATTTTTAACAACAGCAAGCCCGCTGCCAACGCCGGAGTTGGTCTTCGCTACATCGAGTCAAGAGTATGGGGTGGCAATGTCTATTATGACTACCGCAAAACACATGAGCGCAATTACAACCAAGTCTCTTTTGGATTTGAGTCTCTTGGCAGATACCTTGATTACCGCATCAATGGTTACTTTCCTGTAGGTAAACACAAAGGATCTCTTTCTGATGCGACCTTTGATCATTTTTCAGGCAACTCTCTTTACCTTTCACGCAAGCAAGAGCTGGCTCTGAAAGGAACGAACGCAGAAGTAGGTGTACACATTGCTAAAGTTAAAGGGATCGACTTTTATAGCGCACTTGGCCCCTACTACTTTGCAAATGACACAAAGCACACCTTCGGTGGTGAGTTTAGAATAGGGATGGATGTGCTTAACATCTTACGCATTGAAGGCAACACCTCCTACGATCACCTATTCAAATGGATCGGGCAAGGACAGATTAGCCTCTCTTATGCATTCACTCCTAAAAAAATGAGCCGCAAAGAGAGAAAAGGTAGCTGCTCATTCCATGGATACGTAAGAGATAGAGCCTTTCAACGTGTAGACAAACAAGAGATCATCGTTGTGACAACTCAGAAGAAAAAAAGCGTAGCGATTAACCCTGCTACAGGTCTTCCTTATGTATTCTGGTTTGTGGATAATACAAGTCATTCTGCTGGAACTTATGAATCGCCTTTCAATACGCTGCTAGATGCTCAGAGCCATTCAGGTGCTAACGACATCATTGCGGTACTTCCTGGAGATGGAACAGATAGAGGGATGAATACGGGGATTGCATTAAAAAATGGCCAGAAGTTGTGGGGGATGAGTGTTCTCCACGCACTGTCTACAAGCTTGGGAACGATTAAGATTAAACCACTAGTAAGTGAGATGCCTAGCTTGAGTAATAGTATGGGTGGTGTAAATGTTATTGATAGCGCCAACAGTAATGATATCGTAGGGTTGAAGATTTTTGACACACAAGGTACTACCGGAATTTACGTGAGTGGAACCGGAAATTACAACATGGAAAATAACATTATTTCTACAAGCCAAGGAGGATTTGGAGTAGAAATGAATTCTGTGTTAGGGAGTGCTGTAATCGATAATAATACCTTCATAGGCAGTGACATGTCTATAACAGAAGGAATTGCATTCCAGGGAGTCTCCTCTGGAAGTTTCACAATGAGTAATAATCTGTTTACTGGAATAAATACGAACAGTGGCTTTAGAAATGGTATAGACATTCCCTACGGAAACCTGCCGCTCCATTTTCTTATTATTAATAATCAAATGAACTTTCATGTTGCATCTATGAACGCAGTAGCAGGAATAGCTATGCGTTCGCGAGACTTCTCTGTAAATAGCACATGTGTAATTGCAGGCAATAAAATTAATAATATCTATTTTAGTGGCAACACAGGAACTGTGACTGCCGGAATAGGGGTTCAATTACAAGGGTCTATGTCTGTAACTCTAATAAATAATACAGTTTCAACTTCTGACCAAATCAAAATGCCTGCATATTCCTTTGAAAATAAGGGAGGAGCGTCTCTTCTCCAGGTCAATTTTTCTCCAGATAATATAGGGAAACCAACCAATATAGGCTTCTAATCTGCTGTTTTTTATTCGCGCCTATACTAAACCAAAAGCAAAGATAAACAAAAGAAACACACAAACAATTTGATCGAAAACGTTAACAGAATAATTGAATCAATTACGATCTCGGGTGGTTCTAAAAGCAGTGGACGGCTTTAACGAAGTAGCTGGAGCACTTGTCGCTACAGCTTGCGGTTGTGTTCCATTCGTTGCAGGAGATGTGTTCCCAAAAGTCTGCGCTTGCGTACCGTTTGTTCCTGTAGCACTTGTCGCATTTGTTCTAGGAGCACTTATTCCTCTTGAAGAACTAGCGGTTACTGATGCATAAGTCACAGGCAACGCAGTCGCCCCCGCAGAACTTGCAGCTGCCGCACTACTTGAACCTGAAGACGCCAGTGTTGCACTCGTTGCTCCTGAACTACTACCAGCTAATGTTGCAGAAGTAGCAGGCAACGCAGTCGTCCCTACAGAACTTGCAACTGCTGCACTGCTTGCTCCTGAACTACTACCAGCCACCGCTGCAGAAGTAGGGGGCGAAGTTCCACCCGCAGTACTTCCTCCTACACTATTTGCAGATAAAGACGTTGGACCCCCACTTGTTGCTCCTGCAGAGCTCTCTGCCACTGACGCAGAAGTAGGAGGCAAACTTGCTCCCGCAGTACTTCCTCCTACACTATTTGCAGATAAAGACGTTGGACCACCACTTGTTGCTCCTGCAGAGCTCTCTGCCACTGACGCAGAAGTAGGAGGCAAACTTGCTCCCGCAGTACTTCCTCCTACACTATTTGCAGATAAAGATGTTGGACCACCACTTGTTGCTTTTGAAGAGCTAGCAGCTACTGAGGCATAAGTGACAGGTGGCGAAGTTCCCCCTGCAGTACTTCCTCCTACACTATTTGCAGATAAAGATGTTGGACCACCACTCGTTCCTCCTCCAACACTTCCTGCTACTGATGCAGGAGACAACGTCCCACCTGGAGTACTTCCTCCTATGCTATTTGCAGATAAAGATGTTGGACCACCACTCGTTCCTCCTCCAGCACTTCCTGCTACTGATGCAGGAGACAACGTCCCACCTGGAGTACTTCCTCCTATGCTATTTGCAGATAAAGATGTTGGACCACCAC
>CANJJB010000041.1 GCA_947474635.1 Parachlamydiales bacterium
CAATCGTCATCATAGGTGGAGGAGCAGCAGGATTTTTTGGCGCTATCACAAGCGCTAAAACGCATCCCGATGCTCACGTCATACTCCTAGAAAAGACAAGATCTCTTCTTACCAAAGTCAAAGTCTCAGGTGGAGGAAGATGCAACGTCACGCACTCTTGCTTTGAGCCCAAAGAACTAATCAAAAACTACCCCCGAGGCAGTAAAGAACTCCTAGGATCCTTCCATCAATTTCAACCCCGAGATACCATCGAGTGGTTTGAATCAAGGGGCGTCTCAATAAAAAAAGAAGATGACGGCAGAATGTTTCCAGTGACTGACAAATCAGAAACGATCATCAACTGCCTGCAGGAAGAAGCAAAAAAAACAGGCGTAGAAATCAGACTGCAACAAGCCATTGAAAAGATTGAAAGAAAAGAGACGGGATTTGAAATTCACTTCTCTGCAAGCCCGCCACTTATCTGTGATAAAATTCTCCTTGCAACCGGTAGCAGTGGGGAAGGCTACAGACTAGCAGAGTCTCTTGGCCACACAATCGTACCGCCCGTACCTTCCCTTTTTACCTTCAACATCCCAGACTCACCCCTCCATGAGCTCTCAGGAATCAGTGCCGATCCTGTGGCCCTCACAATAGTAGGCACCAACCTCAAGCAACAAGGCCCCCTCCTGATTACCCACTGGGGATTTAGCGGACCTGCAGCACTTAAAACCTCTGCTTGGGGCGCGCGCACATTGCACCAGATGGGATACAAAGCTACCTTGTCTATCAACTGGCTACCGAAACAAGATAACCTCTCTGCCTACCTTCTACTACTTAAAGAGCGCAATGCTCATCAAAATATCAGCCTGCTTAATCCCCCCACTCTTGCCAAACAACTCTGGAAAGAGCTTCTCATCAAAGCTAAGATCGATCCCCACAAAAAGATGAAAGACTTATCAAATAAGCAACTTACAGATCTTGCCAGCTTCCTACAAAACGACCTCTACAAAATCGATGGCAAAACCACGTATAAGCAAGAGTTTGTGATCTGTGGCGGGATTGCTCTTAATGAAGTTAATTTTAAAACGATGGAAAGCAAAAAATGCCCCGGCCTCTACTTTGCAGGAGAAATCCTCGATATCGACGGCGTCACCGGTGGCTTTAACTTCCAGAATGCCTGGACAACCGGCTGGATCGCTGGGTCTAATTAGAAGGGTCAAAAAAATTGTTTTCTATTTGTAGAAACTAAGCTATACTCTGATCTTCTTAGGAGCTCTACCATGGAAAAGAAATCTACCTCCATAATACTTACTTTATCATTAGTTGCTTCCTCTCTTTTTGGAAAAGAAGCGCAGAACGAGTCTTTGATTGAATTTGCAAAGCGCCCTGTGTGGGAAGAGACGAGCCGCATTCCGCAAGGGTTGAAAATTGGCTCTGCTTCATGCCACTTCCAAGAAAATGGCGCGCTCGAACATCCTAACACCAACTGGGGACAAGACTATCTAGCTAAAAACATACTGCCTGCATATGTTCCAGATATTTGGAACCATCCCGAGAAAGTGATTGATAAACTGAAAGAACTGGGCATGGACTCTTTCCGCTTTTCTTTAGCGCGTGATAAAATCGAACCAAAACCTGGAGAGTTTGATCAAAGCGCAATAGAGCACTACGTAAACTTTGCTGTCCTACTTAAAAAGAATAACATCGAACCAATGGTGACTCTAAGCCATTTTGCTGAGCCCACGTATTTTAGTTGGGAAAATCCAGGTGACATCGAAGGCTTTGTCAAATTTGCAGAAACAATTGCTATGCCCCTCTACGATGCTGGAGTGCGTAAAATTGTGACTATTAATGAACCTACTGTTTTTGCTTTTCAAGGTTTTGTTCGAGGAGAATTCCCTCCTTATCATATTCGAGACTTTGAGGGAGCAGCGCACGTACTAGAAAACATGATCCGCGCTCATACAAAAGTGTATATAGCTCTAAAAACACTCCATAGCGATTTTGAAATCGGTCTTGCACAAGATCCCATGCGCTTTCGCAACTACCATAAATATAATCCTGTGCTAACAGCCATTGAAAAGGTCGTTTGCTACTATTTAACTATGGTTAATCACACCGCTTTTTTTGAGCTGCTGCAGACTGGGAAGTTTTCACTCAATGTCCCCTTCCATGTTAATTATACCTTTGAATTAGAAGGCCCCCCTCCTCTTGATTTTATAGGATTGCAATACTATAGCGATCCCCTAGTGAGCTTATCGCTTACAGGCGGAGAGTCTGTCACTCGGGTAGAAGGTGAGAATATCACTTCCCGTGGATATAGAGCCTACCCGCAAGGCCTTGCTTCTGCCCTAGAAGAGTTTAGCCACTTAAAAACTCCAGATGGCTCTCCCGTACCGATTGACCTTACTGAGATCGGCATCGACACAGGGCTCAACCACGATGAAAGAGATCTCGAAAGAATCCAATATTTTGGAAGGATCTTTCAAGTCATTGAAAAAGCACGTAGCTGCGGCATTCCTGTTAGATCGATTTACTTTTGGAGCGCAACAGGTGACAGTTTAGAATGGGAAGTCGTTTTTAAATCCCGCTTTGGCCTCTATAGCTTTGATGAAAACACAGGCGAGAGTAAGCTCCGCCCTGCAGGATCGTGGTTGCAACAGCTTTTAAAAGAGCGTAACTAGGAGTCTATATGTCCAAATTTTTATCACTACAAATTCTAGCGCTTGTTTTTTTCAGTGCAAGCTACGCAGAAGAAAATCTGCCCATTCCTGAGGGATCTCCTTGCACCGTTTTAGTACAAATAAGAATTGCTTGCCCTATGAGTGAAAAGTTAGATGAGTTTGGTAAATCCATTCCTCTAGGGCAGTACTCTCCTGAAACATGGAAAGCCCCTCTTATAAATAATCTAGAGCAACTCATCGAGCTCATAAAAGATGAAAAAACCTATCAATCTCAATGGAATATACAGGTCGATCCTCTTGCAGAATAAAAAATAATCTTGCATGAATTTCAAAAAGCGCTTACATAGTTGTTAGAAGAAGAGAGATCATTGTATTGTTCTTTTCTCAAAAACTCAGAAAGGGATTATTTATGGCAAAAAAGAAAAAAGCAGTTAAGAAAAAAGCAGCCGGCAAAAAAAAGTCAGGCTTGACTCAAATGATGTATGATTTGTCTCCTGAGCTAGCAGCTGTTGTTGGCACAAAGAAATCTACACGCCCACAAGTTGTAAAAAAATTATGGATCTATATCAAAGCCCACAAATGTCAAGATACTAAGAACAGACGCCTTATCAACCCTGATAAGAAACTCGCAGAAGTTCTCGGTAAGAAATCAGTAGACATGCTCAAAATGGCAGGCCTACTCTCTAAGCATATCAAGAAATAAACTTCCCCACATCTCAAGTGGCAAACAGGCTATCAAAGGCCTGTTTGTCATTTTGCTTCAGGAAATATCACAACTTGCAGTCTTTGAATGCCATCAATGCAGTCTACTTTCTTAATCTCATAAGTATGATTTTCTGGAATAGGGAGCTTTGCGTAACTACCATGACGATACCAACATAGATGATCTGATGAGTTAGGATCAAATCTTCTACTTGTGATCGTGCCCCTACTATCTGTATATGTAACTTGACGAAGAGGCGCATTGGGACCGTCAAACATCTCTCCATGAAGACCACTGATGCTGAAAGTATCACTAGGCCACTGATTATTTTCTCTATTCTTATGAGGGATCAAAATCCAAAGATCATCTAATCCATTTACCCCTTGAAAGCGCATAAAATGTATATCTGCATCTTCAACGTGTGATGTAATTCCTCTCTCTCTACCTAGAAGATCCTCGGATAGCACATCAAAAGTAAAGATGTTTTCCTGTCCATTTTTTTCATGATGGCCCTGTAACCAACAATAAGTGCAAAAATTATCTGAATCTTGCTTATAAAATTCTAGATCTTTCGTTTCAACCACGCATTGCTCGGCATTACCCAAAGTCCAATGTGTTAACTGATGCCCTAATAATTCCCTATGAAAAAACGTAAAATTGTCAGTGTCCGCAAGCCAAAGACATTGGTTGCGATGAGATTTATTACTAAGCCTGGTCTGCTGTAAAGCCTCATCAAAAGACACTCCTTGCTTCTGGCAGTTCTGATTTAAGATAAGCTCTATTTTCTTGTTATCATAGATAAAGGAGACAACATCTCCCTCTTTCTTATCTTTAAATAGACAAGATGGCAAATAAAGCCATGATGTAGGTATTCCCTGAGCATCCAAAAAACTGAACTTTTTTCCACTGAAACCCAACTCAACATAAAAATCTTCTGCTGTTATCTGAAGAGGAGAGCCCTCTATGTTTTTAATACGCTGACCAAACTTAAATTGACGATCGTTTGCAATAGGCCCTGATTGAGTAGTGTTAATATAAACACCAAATACCATTGTTTCTTTCCTTGCCCATTTGTAAAGCGCATAGATAGCCACTCCCAAAGCAGTAGCACCTAGTAAAACTACGCAGCGTGTGTAGTCTCTGTATCCGAACTGCCGAATGAGCGTAGAGCTAAATGGTAAAGCTACGAGCTGCTTCCTGCATGTGCGCATGAAAAAGCCTGTGAGACCATCTTGCCTCTGGCAGTACATATTAAAAAAAATAGTTAATCCGCGCGAAACAGGTGAAATATCCATAGCCTTACTCCGTAAAGGAGACTACTTTACCATTTCTTACCCTTAAGCTTCTATGTTAAATTTAAATTTTACACGACGATGTCAACGAGTTCATGCTTAGGATTTTGCTTCATGCAATACTGCTTGTCCCACGTGGAAGTAAAAAGCCCCATGAGCCTATTTTGCCGATCGTGCACCATGAGAGAGCTTGTTGATTTGGAGAACGTCTTAGGATCACCTAAAATCCAAGCGCTGCATTGGTAAGGAAGAACAGAAAGACTTGTGTCCACACCGTACTCATCTCTAAGACGGTATTGCATCACTTCAAATTGAAGCTGGCCAACAACAGCAAAGATAGACTCCCCTTCAGTGCCATAGGGCTTAAGCATTTGAATCGCGCCTTCTGAGGCAAGCTGCAAAACGCCCTTGTCAAAGGCTTTTCTTTTACCGACATCTTTCGGATAGAGCTTGGCAAAGAGCTCAGGTTGGAATTGAGGAAGGGGTTTGAAATTAAAGCCCCCTGAAACAGAAATCGTATCTCCAATAGCAAAAAGAGAAGGGTTGATCACCCCGATGATATCTCCTGGATAGGCAAAATCAAGCGTTGTTCTCTCACCTGCTAGCATGCTGTGAGGGCGAGAAAGGCGCACCTCTTTTCCAAGGCGGTGATTTTTAACAACAAGATCCCGCTCAAATCTGCCCGAGCAGATCCGAATGAAGGCCATGCTATCGCGGTGCCTTCTATCCATGTTGGCTTGGAGCTTAAATACATAACCAGAAAAAGGTGTTTTTACAGGATCGATCTCAACTTCTGTTCCATCTAAGCGATTAGCAAGTCTTCCATGAGGACAAGGTGCCAAATGAATAAACGCATCGAAAAAGGGCTCCACGCCAAAGTTTGTTAAAGCAGAAGCAAAAAAGACAGGCGTGACTTCTCCTGCTAAAAAAGCTTCTTCAGAAAATCTATTGCCTGCCATATCAAGCAAACCGAGCTCTTCCAAAAACGTCTCGCACTCTTTTGCGCCTAGTTTATCTTTGACCTCTTGACTATCTCTAGGGTAGCGAACCTCTGCAGCTTTTTGCGCGCCCCCATGCGATGTCTTAGTAAAAAATATCCACTCTTGGGAAGACCTGTCAAAGACTCCCTGAAAATCTCTACCTATTCCCACAGGCCAGTTCATCGCATAAGATTGGATCTGGAGCACATTTTCTACCTCATTCATGAGATCAAGCGGCTCTCTTCCGGGCATGTCCATCTTGTTTATAAATGTTAGAACAGGGATTTTTCTAAGCCTACACACTTCAAAGAGCTTGCGCGTTTGTCTTTCCACCCCTTTAGACGCATCAATCACCATGATTGCGCAATCAGCAGCAGTCAGCGTCCTATAGGTATCTTCTGAAAAGTCTTCATGCCCCGGCGTATCTAAAACGTTGATGATCGTATCTTTGTAAGTAAACTGCATCGCAGACGAGGTAATTGAAATCCCCCGCTCTTGCTCCATCGCCATCCAGTCAGATGTAGCAGCTTTACGTCCTTTGCGCCCCTTCACGATACCAGCTGTCAGTAGCATACCTGAGTATAAAAGTAATTTTTCAGTTAACGTCGTTTTACCAGCATCAGGGTGACTAATGATAGCAAATGTACGTCTCTTTTCTATCTCTTGGCGGAGCGCTGTTTCTTTATCCATAGAAGTTCCATTATACACATATAAAAAATCAATTCCATTGAATAAAAGTCCTACTGCTACCTATGCTATTTGTGCATTCCTAAACTACTTAAAGGATTTTTATGAAAAAATTAAGTTTAACTGCTACTGCCCTTTCAGCGATTCTACTCTTTTCCGGATGCGCAAGCTATAACGCAGCGCCTATGACTCCTATGCTGACTTCTGCAACATCTAACCAAGAGATCACCATCGTTGCTAAAAAGTTTGATGAACAAGACTGCAAGAAATTTCTAGATAGAGACACTATTCGTAAAGGATATCAACCTGTACAGCTCTTTATCCAAAACAGCACAGATAAAAATTATTTCTTCTCACTAGACCGAGTAGGTCTTGCCCATGCAAATCCATCAGATGTAGCTAGACAAGTTCATACATCCACTGCAGGAAGAATCGTTGGATATAGCGTAGGAGGATTATTCGTATGGCCTCTTTTGATTCCAGCTGTTCTGGATGGGATTAAATCATCGGATGCTAACGCCTCTCTAGACAGAGATTTTCTTGACAAAGGCGCTACAGACCAGATCATTTCTGCGCACTCCTACTTCAACAAACTCATTTTTGTTCCAGGTAACGACTGCCCTAATACATTCAGCCTGACACTAGTGGATGCAGCATCTAATGAAGCAAAAGCTTTTGTTGTCTTACTTGATGGCAATAAGTTGAATATGTTAAACGCTCCGCAGCATTAATATCTCACATAGCCGCGCTTCAAAAGAGATCTTCTTTTGAAGCGCGGCTATCACCTGCAATTTTTCTAATCTAGAACCACTGCCACTGATGAGTAACTGAACTAGGCTGTATAGGATGAAAATGCCGTCCCCCTCCTAGACCAACTGCAACACAATATAGAGGGAGACAACATAGATTAGCTATCAAGGAACCTACAATACGAACTCCAACGACTGCATGAACAGCAACAGCCACTGCAACTACAGCAACTCCACCTGCAGCTGCACCAATAGCGCTTGCTCCTCCCACTATGATATAGTCCCTTTTACTAAGAGAGCGTGACTGGTCTGCCGAATGATCTTTCGTATAGTACGTCGCTGTAAGACCGAGCGCTCCAGACGCGATCGCTGTAATCATCACAGAAAGTAAAGGATTTCTTGGGCGACCAGCGCACATCAAGAACACGGTACTTACGCAACTTCCAACACCCGTTCCAACTGCTATTAATGCTTTATCCATATAAAATTCTCCTAATGTTTTTATTGAAATACTAAGAAGGCCCGCAGTTTTTCACAACATCTTCATCAATATGAGATTTTATTAAAATAAAATCCGTAAGAGGAATGTTATTGGTTTTAAGCCTCTCAATATTATCAATATCTTTATAGACCATATCAGCCTGTCTAAGGGCTGTTTCTACCAGCTCTTTCAGCATGGGGGTACTGACACTCATAGCCTTGATGTCGCTTGGTAAAATGCGATCAGGAAGACAAACTTCATGCCCTTCCACCGCCCCCATATTATTTACAGGAAATGTTTTTGTGAAATCCAAGATATTTTTACGGTTTTGATAGTAGACCCCTTCTTTAGTACCATAATAATCATAAAGGTTCGAATAAGAACCTCTATTTAAAGCATCAAGAGAAAAGTAGAATCGAATGGCGCCCGTATAGCCAAACGAATGCAATGGTCTGTGATCTTGCACATCTTTCTGAAGTATTACCTGAGTAAAGACCGTATTTATAGCGCCATTTCTTAAATGTATAACATCCAATTCATTCCTTAGACCACTCTCATATTGTATTTTCTGAGAAAACAACCCGTGTTGAATAATACTAGTTACCATTGACGCATCCCAATCTCTAAAAAGTACAGCTGTCAGAGCTCTAAGTCCACAATCGTGAACTGCTGCTGCAATCTGAATAGAAGGATGCACATATCCCGGCAGCACTTCAGATGAGCCAACAGGATACTGCTCGGCATATTTTTTCATGGCAGGAACTAAAGTTTGCATTTTTGCTTTTAGTTCTTTAGGAGGAAGATCGAAATACGCTTGGTCTCTTTGCAATGCATCAGATTCTTGAGGACAAAGCGTCTTAAAAAGAAATCCCAGGTTCATTCTTTCCACATCATCAACTGTAAAAGGCTCTAAAATATCTCCTAATCCAATAATAGAGAGCAACCTTTGAAAATCTCCAATATCTTTATCCCCTTTTATATAAAAACCGATGTATTTGTTGAAGATTATGTTATTCGGAGTATCCTCATTACAACATCCAATGCTTATAAATCCCATATCTCCAAAACAATAAAAACCGCAGTCTACCTCACTAGCTATGTCTCCAAATGCCACCCCTTTTATAGCGGCTCTGTTAGGGTAGATTTTTATATCTTCACAACCAAGAATTGGAGCAAGGCCCTTACTTTCTTCTGAAGTAAGAGTATTCAAACTACCAGCAATTTGCGTTATCCGCTCCCAATGTAAGTTTGTGACTTGACAGACAAGCCCTGTTTCTATTGTTCCATCTTCTAGAGTTTTTTTATTAAAACGAATATTGCCCCATTTAACAATCCCCTTTCCATACCCATGAAACCACGCCCCTAATTTGTGTTTTTTTCCTGTAGTAGGATCAACCAACTCACTTTGTTTTTCATCTATCCTCCGAGAGAGATTTGTCAAGGGCTCTGATACTATTGCTCTACCCTTTATCTGATCAATGAACTCCGCAACCTGGATCTGCTTAATAAGCTCCGCAACTTGGCGCATACGAATAAACCCAAGCAAACCCTTAGCAATTACATCCAATGTTTTTACATTTACAGGAGTACCCTCTCTATAAACATCTCTAGCAGCTATGCACATCTGATAAATACAAGTAGCCGCTTGCGTAAGCAAAGACAGCATCATTATCCGCGGTGAGTTTTTCTTAAGAAGATTGACAAGCTGCAAAGCCGTCATAGCGCACTGCCCTAATTTATCCATTCTGTCTTGAGAAGATGACTTGCTTAAGTCATAGATGTTTTCCAAAAAATCAAGGATAGCGTTAACTGCCACCCACTCTTTTCGCGCGCAGTAAGAGCTCCCGAGTTCGCTTAGACCCTTTATAATCCCGTATACGTGTTTGAGCCGCCCTTGAATTGCAGAAACTTTACTTAAGTCCGCAGAATCATGTTTTTTAGGACAAGTAAGATTTATGGCATGTTGAGTAATATTCCAGCTTCTAAGGCCATAAGAAAGGCCTTTTGTGAAATCCGGCTTGTAGATCGCAACAAAAGGAAGAGCAAGTTCTGCCACATGCTTTGCGTGCTTAGCCCAGGCCATCTCTTTGAACCTGCCTGCGACCTCAATGTTATCCCACAATCTGTTAAAAAAATTACTATTATTTTGCGTAAACATGTAACATCTATTATTTGTTTAATTAGATGTAAATTATAATATAATTTGATTTAAAAACAAACATAGATAGAATTTTAAACTAACCAATAATGCAATTATTCATTCTAATAACATGTTGATTGTAAACATGTTATGCAGCCCTTTCAACTAAACACTTAACATGCTTATTATCAGCATATTACAAACATGCCCCATCGCAACAAATAAATTGGTTTTAAATTATTATTAGTATATAATTGACCTAACTTTAACAAACTATAAGGTCATTATGGCAATACCCACAGCGCTCCCAAGCTCAGCCCCAAGACAAGAAGTAGCCCCCTACCAAGGATCTAGCATAGGCCTACCTCTCTCCCTTTTAGGAGGAGCTGCTGCAGGCGCTAAAATAGGCCTCAACCTCTGCACTATCTGGGCGCCTGTCGCTCCCTTTGGCTCTTCCTCTTTCTGCCTATTTTATGTCATGCCCCATTGCGCAATCATCGGCGTATCGCTTGTATACATAACTTATGCATTTGCAATCGCACCAGGTGCTGGTGGAAGCAACTATAGCTATTCAGATGTGTCCACCTCTAATCAACAAAGAGCAAAATCACGTCCAGCATACATTGAAGATGCCCTAAGTAATGGAGACTGTTTACTACATGCTGCTTTAAAACATATGCATCGGGACAGATACCTCTCTAATAATACAGCAGCAGAGGCCTTAAGAAGAGAGATTGCTGAGACTGCCTTACAAACTACAAGTCGTGAACAACAAATGGCAATTATATATGACATAGCAGACGCAAGAAACATCGCTAGAAGAGAAAACAGCACGCATATATTACCTTACAGCCATCTCTTTTCAGATGACATGAACCGTATATTTATTAGTGATCCCGCTGAAATTGCTTGGGATGCAATCATAGGACAAGCCTACAACACTTACCTCTTAACGCCCGAGCCCAAAGCTTATTTAGACAAATACGCGCTCAGCTATTTAAATGAACGTATCTTCAATGGCAGGTTACTCATCGTACAATCAAATGGACAAGATGGTTACATCAATAGAGATGCCCCGCTTACTAATCCTCTTGATCGAGATGATCAAGATAGACTTTCCTTACCTGTGCTCTTAAGAGACGGAGAACACTACCAATACATCGACAGCAGCGATCCTGCATTTTGGCTCGCTTATCGCCCAAGATAGTACGCTGTTCAAAGCTAACATGTGCGATTTTTTCACAATATTCCCCGTATAAATTGTGAAATCCCCACGTTTTATACAGGGAATGCTTGTGCAATCACCACAAAATTCACCTAATACCGCGCTTTTACTTTTTCTTAAGAGTTACAAGACAAAAAAAGGCTGTCAACATGTAAATGAAGATCATTCAATGTGACAGCCCCGGAAGAGATTCAAAAAATAATATCAACTATACAGACTTATATTGCTGCCTTAACTGTTTCTTGCAGCATGGTTGCGTTTAATATTGTGTTAAACCCTAAACCAAGGCCTCTTGCCCCGATATATTTTACATCGTAAGTTGACTTTACCAACAAACCACATCCGACAGCAACCAACGTTTTGCATGTCCATTGAACGTATTTATTATCATTGTAAGGCGCGTATTTGAGAGCAATAGCTCCAATAGCCGTTAAAGCAAGTCCTAAGATAGCTTTATTGCCAGCCTTATTGGTATGATTCCCGTATACAGTTAAGGCCGAGCCGAACGCAAGAAGGGTATCTGTAAGGGTACCGAGCGTAGACACTCCTACTTCACGTGACATAGTTATTGTTGACATAATAAACTCCTATTTTTAATATTTTTATTAATCCTAGCTATTTTAAAACTAAGAATACATATATTATACACTAATTGATAATAAAAAATAAGAGTTATTAAATTAGAGCCGCCAACCATATTAATAATAAATTTATTATATACAGGGTGGTAAGCAAAGAGAGTTATCACTATGAGCACCAAAGCGTTAGAAGTTTATTTTCTCACCTTAGCCTTTACCTTTTTCCGCTTCATCTTCTTAAGAGTTGCGACTGTAGAAGCTTTAATAGGAGCAGGCTCTGCCATATCAATATCAAAAATAGCAGAAAGATCGCTCTCTTCAAGCACTGCAGAACCAGATTTAGAAGTCTTGAGAATCTCACCCGTTGTAGCAGAGGCAATCAGCTCAAGATGATCGACATGACGCAAAGAAAATAGCCACTCCGGTTGCGTGTCAATCGCAGCACCTATCCCATAGAGCACAGCTGCAATGTGTTTACACATGCCCGCATGGTCAGGACAGCTACAGCACATCGAGATCTCTTTAGAAGATGGAAAAAGCTCTGATTCCTTAGCAATCAGAATAGACATGATCGCTTTAGAAAATTTACCCTGAAGGAGCTCAATAAGAGAGTCGATTTTACCAGAGCACGCCTTAATCAGAGCTTTCCATTTAGCTTGCGGCATCGACTTAACTTCAATCGTAATATCTTGAACTTCTCCTGCCTAAAGGCAGAAGATTCCCGCTTCAAGGCTCCCTCAAACGAGGGCAGCTCCACGGGCTTTTAGAGCCGACATTCCAGCGGCTTTTAGAACTATAGCACTATTGTGGTTGCGGTCGCTCTTAACTCCGCAACTAAGGCAGTGATATTCCCGCACCCAAAGCGGCATCGGTTGCTGATTCCAGCAAGATGCACAGATTTGACTGCTAGGAAAATATTTACCTGATTCTACGACATGTTTTCCTCTCTCTTCTGCTTTGTACTTGAGACATTGCAGAAAAAGTCTCCACCCTGCGTCTGATATGGATCGGGATAGTCCTTTGGGACTTATTTTAAGGAGATGGGAAATGTCTAAACTCTCAATACAAAAGATGTCGTGGTTTTTGATCATCTGTGTGGAGAGTTGTTGGACAAACTCGTTTCTAAGATTTTTAACACGTGTGTGTAACTTGGCAAGTTTGAGTCTTGCTTTTAAACAGTTTTTGCTCTTCTTGATTTTTTTAGATAGTTGCCTCGATAGGTAACGAAGGCGAGGCAATACTTTTGTGAGAAAGCGCGGATTTTCAATTTCTTGTCTGTGATTTTCTGCTCTTGCAGCTGTTGTTGCAAAAGAGGTAAGCCCTACGTCAATGCCAATAGCTTTATTTTCATCAATGGATGCAGGGGCAGGCGTTGCTTGCTCCCACTCACATGAAAAGCAGACAAACCAAGCATCTCCTTCTTGGATAATGGTTGTCTCCTTGATGACGCCTGGTATCTCTTTCGACTTGCGAAATTTAACCCAGCCTATTTTAGGTAAAAACACACGCGAGCTTTCGACTTTCACTCCCTGTGGGAAACGGAAGCTTTCTTTTACGCCTTTCTTTTTAAATTTTGGATAGCCAGGGTTTTCTCTATTTTTGAGTTTTCTGAAAAAATGCTGAAAAGACCTATCAAGGTCTTTCAAGCTTTGCTGTAGCACTTGACTATGAATACTTCCGAGCCAAGCTGTATCTGGTTGCTCTTTTAGTAGAGTCAGTTCTTTATTCTGTTCGTAGTAGGAGGGACTAGAGCCTGTTGCAGCAAAGGCTTTATTTTTTTGATCGAGTCCGCGATTAAACACCCATCTGCCAGCTCCCGCAAATTGCGCGAACTGATTTTTGTGTACAGATGCCGGCTCTAGCTTGAATTTAATGCCTCTTCTAATTATCATGTTCTAAATTTTATATTTGGCCTATGTTGAAGTCAACAGATTTAAGAAGAGGGCGTAGTTGTGTATTTTTACTCCATGTTCATTTGGTCTTTGTTGCCAAGTATCGAAGATGCGTATTTACAAAACCTATCCTTGCTGATCTAAGAGAGATTTTTTAAACTGTGTGCAAAA